>JAJZEN010000070.1 GCA_021828545.1 Actinomycetes bacterium | reverse complement strand
CTGGTCAACGCTCTGCACCGGTTCGACCCCGAGAAGGGTAATCGCTTCTCCACCTACGCGAACTACTGGATCATGAAGCTCGTGAACCAGGCGATCCGCCAGCAGGCGGGACTCAGCGAGTCCGAGATGGAGTATGTCCTGAGACTCCAGAAATTGTTGCGCAGCAATCTGACCAAGCGATTCTCGTCCAAGGAGATCGCGGTCGCGCTCGGTGTCTCGGTGGCCAAGGCGCGCGACATCGTGCAGATGAACCACGACTTGGTGAACCGCCGATTCGAATCCTCGGACTTCGAGCGCGGTATCGAGGCGCGCCCCTCGCCCGCGGTGACCGAGGCTCCCCAGTGGGTGATCGAGGAGCTCCAACGACTCTGCGGGGAGAACTTCGACGCGTTCTGGCAGTACGCCTTTCGCACAATGTCGATCGAGGAGATCGCCCGCACCAAGGGAATCTCTCGTCAGGCGATGAGCAAACGACTCGAGAAGTGCCGCACTGCGGTGCGCCAGAGCTCCGAAGCCCAGCGACTCCAGGAGTGGTTCGACCAGCAATAGTGGATCGAATAGCGCTCGAGGCACGCGCGTCCGGGGTCGCGTGAGGCACCTCGCGCGTGCGACGCGACCGCGCTGTCACTGCCGTGAGGGAGACTCCCTGGTACGTGGAGGGAAGGTGCGAGATGAGCGAAGTGAACGGTGGCGATCAGTCCATGGCGCGGTCCAAATTCGAGTGGGGCCCTGACGACGTGGTACTCCTCTCGCCCGAGGAGAGTCGCCTCGCCATCGCTGAACATCTCGAGTGGCTGCTGGCGTGCGACCACGATTCCGGTTCGATGGAGGTCCCAACTCTCACGGACGATGACGACCACTGATGAGGAGAACGGGGCGTTGGCGGCCATTGGGGCAGTCTCAGTTGCCGCGATCGAATGATGGACCCGGCCTCAGCGGAACGTTATGACGATGCGTGAGAGCGCGAGCCCTTTGCCGATGTCTTCGATAGGCAAACGAGCGACGACGCGGACGAGAACGCGTACGGAGTTTTCCCGGCCGCTCGAGGAAGGAGGCGTCCTGCGACCCAAGAACCCGCCGCAACCACGCCACGAGGCCTCCACGGATTTCCGTCGAAGTCGATCGGGTGGGCGACCGCCTCACGTACGCCGGGATGAGTCTCGCGCGTGGTCGATTTCCAGCGGGGAGGTGCCACTGAAGCCCCCACGATAAATAAGAAGAGTCCGGTGGCGTCGTCACGCGAGGTACCCGTCGACTGGCGTAACGACGGTACCTCGCCCTAGTGGCGTCCTCGTACGAGGACGTCGGTGAGGGTCACGTCGACCTCGGTGTCGAGAGAGGTGAGCTCGCTCGTCGTCGGGCCGGTGCGTCGTTCATCCGGTGCTAGTGTTGCTGTGCCCTCGGGTGCATTCCCAGATAGCTCAATTGGCAGAGCAAGCGACTGTTAATCGCTAGGTTGCAGGTTCGAGTCCTGCTCTGGGAGCCCAATCCTGATGGCGACTCCTTTCTCGTCGTGTTCTCGGTGGTTGCCTCGTCGTATGAGCGGTGGTCGCACATTCGTTCGCGATGTAGTGGCACGCGGTGCTGATGTTTTCGCAGCGTCGTGCGTCGGAGCCGCGTCGCCGCGCGAGCGTCCGCCCGGAGCCGGATTATGGCTCGCGGGCATCGGGGGTCGTGCACGCGACGTCGCGGTGCCACGACTGCGCGCCGGGTCAGGGTCAGATCGAGAAATCGTCACCCGACCACACGCCCGACTCCGAGGGGCGGATCTCGTGGGCGAGTCCGCGGGAGCCCACGCGCTCCTCGAGCTCGTGCAGGCGCGTGAAGAGGGACTCGAGGCTAAGGCCCACCGGGTCGGGGACGAGGTCCTCATTGCGCTCGTCGAACGACGCGGGGACCGGGGCGCGTCTCCGCGTGATGACGCGTCCGGGAATCCCCACGACGACGGAGTTCGGTGGCACCGAATGCACCACGACGGCGTTCGCCCCCACGCGAGAGTCCTCGCCGATGGTGATGGGGCCGAGGATCTTCGCACCCGCTCCGATGGTGACGCGGTCGCCAATGGTGGGGTGTCGTTTCACTCGCTCGAGCGAGGTCCCCCCCAGGGTCACTCCCTGGTAGATGGTCACGTCGTCGCCGACCCGCGCGGTCTCGCCAATCACGACGCCGGTGGCGTGGTCGATGAAGACGCGCTGTCCGATCGTCGCGGCCGGATGGATGTCCACGCCGGTGAGGGCGTGCGCCCACCGCGACACCAGTCGCGCCGCGAACCGGTGGTGACGTTGCCAGAGCCAGTGCGCGCCGCGATACGCCCAGAGTGCGTGCAGACCAGGGTAGGTGAGCGCCGTCTCGAGACGCGAACGCGCCGCGGGGTCGCGCGACGTGACCGTCGTCAGGTCGTCGCGGAGTCGAGGCCCCACTAGTCAGTGAGACCTTCGAAGAGGGGTGTCGAGAGGTAGCGCTCACCGTAGGAGGGGATGATGACCACGATCTGCTTACCGGCGTTCTCGCTGCGGTGGGCCACTTCGAGTGCCGCCCAGAGTGCCGCACCCGAGGAGATACCCACGAGCAGACCCTCCTCGTGGGCCGCGCGATGCGCGGTGGCGAAGGCGTCGGCGTTGGCCACGGCGATGACCTCGTCGTAGACGTGGGTGTTGAGGATGTCGGGCACGAAGCCCGCGCCGATGCCCTGCAGGGGGTGGGGACCCTTGGTCCCGCCCGAGAGGACCGGCGAGGAGGCCGGCTCGACGGCGATGACCTGTACCGAGGGCTTACGCTCCTTGAGGACCTCGCCCACGCCGGTGATGGTCCCCCCGGTACCCACGCCGGCGATGAAGATGTCGACGCCCCCGTCGGTGTCGCTCCAGATCTCCTCGGCGGTGGTGACGCGATGCACCTGAGGATTGGCGGGATTCTCGAACTGCTGGGGGATGAAGTAGCGCGGGTCACTCGCCGCGAGTTCCTCGGCGCGAGCGATGGCCCCGACCATGCCGTCGGCGGCGGGGGTGAGGAAGAGCTCGGCGCCGTACCCGCGCAGCAGGGCGCGGCGCTCCTTACTCATCGACTCGGGCATCGTGAAGGCGCAGCGGTACCCCTTGGCGGCCGCGACCATCGCGAGGGCGATCCCGGTATTGCCACTGGTGGGCTCCAGGATGATGGTGTCTGGTCCCAGGAGGCCCGCCTCTTCGGCCGCGGTGATCATCGCCAGTCCGATACGGTCCTTGACGGAATTGGCGGGGTTGAAGAATTCGAGCTTGGCGAGGATCTCGACGTCGAGCCCCGCGGTGAGTCGGTTGATCCGCACCAGGGGCGTGTTCCCGATGAGTTCGGTGATGTCGTTGGCGATCTTGGTCATGGCGGTCCTTTAGGTGGGCGACCCCTACGACCCTACCGAGCCCGGGGCCCCACGGCACCGCGGTGGGTCTTTGGTCCCGTCGCGCGAACTCGTCGTGGTGACCGGCCCGCAACGTGACACCCATCGTTGGAGTGACTCGCGCGAGGAGCGTCGCTCACCACGCCAGATGACCTCATCACGACCTAAATCTGCCCGGTTATGCTACGAATTCTGTAGGGGTAGTGCCCGGGGTTCCCCCGCGCGGTGCCGAGGAGGAGGTCAGGGTGTCCCAGAGTCGCTCCGTCGCCACGACGGCGCCCGCCGTGGCGACCTACGAGGACCTCCTCGAAGTGGCGACGAATCTTCGCTGGACCTGGAAGATCGACGCCCGCCGACTCTTCGCCGCCCTGGACCCGACGGCGAGCCCCGGGGCCCTCGAGTGGCCCCAACAACTACTCCTCGGGCTGGGTCGGGACAAGGTCACGCGCGTAATCAGTGACGACCCGGCGCTGGCGGAGTTGGCGACGTCGGTCGTGCAGAACTTCCGGACGTATTTCTCCCAGAGCGCCAAGACATGGTTCCCGACGCACCACCGTAGTGAGAAGGACCACGTCATCGCCTTCTTCGCCGCGGAGTTCTCCCTCACCGATTCGCTGCCCATCTTCGCCGGCGGCCTGGGCACGGTAGCCGCGGAGCAACTCAAGGCCTCCAGCGCGCTTGGACTGCCGTTGGTGGGGGTGGGGCTGCTCTACCGCGGGACCTCGCACCAGTGGCTCGACCGCGAGGGGCGCCAGCACGAGGCCTGGGACATGATGTCCCCCGAGAAGATGCCCATCGAGCGAGCGCGCGACGACCAGGGCCGCGTGGTCCAAGTCACCGTGTCGCTCCCGGGTCGCGATATCCAGGTGGCGGTCTATCGCGCGCACGTGGGACGCAATAAATTGCTGCTCCTGGACGCGGCGCTGGCGACGAATTCCGAGGTCGACCGGATCCTGACCACGCGCCTCTACGACTCGGATCCCGCGACGCGTTTCTCCCAGGAGCTCATCTTGGGCGTCGGCGGGGTCCGCGCGCTAGCGGCACTCAATATCGAGCCCGCGATGCTGCACCTCAACGAGGGACACTCGGTCTTCGCGATCCTGGAGCGCATCCGTCGGGTCATGGCCCACGAGGGACTGAGTTTCGAAGAGGCGCAACTGGCGGTTCGCCCCGGACTGCTCTTCACGACGCACACCCCCGTCGCGGCCGGTCACGACTACTTCCCCGACGCGCTGGCGCGTCGTTTCCTCGCGCCCTACGCGCGCCAACTCGCGATCTCGCTCGACACTCTGGTGGCCCTGGGACGCGTGTCACCCGACTGGGACGGGGATACCTTTTGCCCCACGGTCTTCGCGTTGCGCATGGTGGGGCACCGCAACGGGGTCTCGCGTCTGCACGGGCGCGTCACGCGCGAGCAGTGGTCGATGCTGTGGCCGCGCGTACCCATCGACGAGATTCCCGTGGGCCACATCACCAATGGCGTGCACCTGGAGTCCTGGACGACGGGTCCCTTCTCGGAACTCCTGACGTCCTCGGTGGGTGCGCAATGGCAGACCACCCCCGGCGACCCGGTGATGTGGTCCAAGATCGTCGACGCGCCCGACGCCGAACTCTGGCGAGTGAAGAACGAGGCGCGCGCGGAGCTCGTCGAGTTCGCCCGACGCCGCGCGCGCAAGGACCTGGCGCGTCGCCACTCACCGGCCGAACGCGTCGCTGCGGTCTCGGTGCTCGATCCCGATCGATTGACCATCGGATTCATCGGACGCTTCGTGGCCTACAAGCGCCCGACGTTGTTGCTGCGCGACCCCGAGCGACTGGCGCGCATCTTGACCCGTCCCGGTCGCGAGGTACAGATTGTCTTCGCCGGTAAGGCCCACTCCAACGACGAGGCCGGCAAGCAGCTGCTCCAGGACATGATCGAGTTCGCCGCCACCTACGGTGTGGCGGACCGTGTGGTGTTCATCGTGGACTTCGACACCACGCTCGACCGACACCTCGCCCAGGGGGCGGACGTGTGGTTGAACACCCCGCGGCGTCCGCTCGAGGCCTGCGGCGTCGGGGGGATGAAGGCGGGGATGAACGGCGCGCTGAGCTTCTCGACCATCGACGGCTGGTGGGACGAGGCGACGCGCGACGCCGATCCCGCGGCGGCGCCCATCGGTTTTTCCATCGGCACCGACGGCGACTACGACAATGAGATGCTCCAGGACGAGAACGACGCCCGGTCGATCTACGACGTCTTGGAGAGTGACATCGTTCCGCGCTTTTACGAGCGCGACGAGCACGACGTGCCGCGCGCGTGGTTGGCGTCGGTGAAGCAATCGATGTCCACGTTGGCCCCCACGTGGGACTCGCTACGCATGACGCGCGACTACACCGAGTCCTACTATCTCCCGGGCATCGCCAAGTCCGCGCAACTACGCGCCGGGGGCGCCAAGTCCGCGCGCGACCGTGCGCGCGACCTGCGACGACTTCGCGCCGCGTGGGACCAATTGCGCGTCGACGTCGTGGCGGCGTCGCCGCACGCCGACGGGCTGCGCGTCGAGGTACGGGTCGAACTCGGCGAACTCGAGCCCGCCGACCTACGCGTGCAGTTGTGGGTGGATGACCACGTGGCGCCCCGAGCCCTCGACGCCGCACTGGTCGACCGCGACGGTTCCCAGGCCCACTACAACGCGAGCGTCGACGCCGTGCGCGTCGACGGCGTGATCCTCGCGGCGCGGGTCGTTCCCTCCCCGCTACACACCGACGGGGAGTTGTTGCCCGGACTGATGACGTGGTCTTCGTGAGCGACCGGCCGATCCCTACGTCGTTGCTCGACCTGGCGCGCGCGCGCGGGATCGAGACGAACTACGTCGACGGACGTGGCCAGAACCGCGCGGCGTCGATCGAGACCCTGCTCGAGGTGCTCAACTCCCTCGGTGACATGGGGACACTGTCGACGCCGGGGGGCGCGCGCGCCGCTCTGCGTCGCTTCAACCACGAGCGGATCGAACGCGTCCTCGAACCGGTGTACGTCGTCGACGAGGGAGTGAGCGAGGTCATCGCGTTGCGGATGGGTCGACGGCTGGCGTCCTTCGAGTGTCGAATCGAATTCGAGTTCGGAGGCGAGACGTCCTGGAACGTGCGCAGCGACGACCTGGCGATGCTCGAGACCGCCCCCGAGGAGCCGCGCGCCTGGGGACTGGTGTTACCCGCCATGCGGGTGGGCTATCACCAACTCTGCGTCATCATCGGGAAACGGCTCATCTGGACCACCCTCCTCGTGCGCCCGCTGCGCGGGGCGCCGCATCGTTTCTCGCGCGACTGGCGTGCCTACTCGGTCCAGGCGCCGATCTTCTCGCTGCACTCGGCGCGTTCGTGGGGCGCGGGCGACGTCGGGGACTTGGACGAGTTCGCCCGACTCGTGGCCAACCAGGGGGCCACGGTGGTCTCGACGTTACCGTTGTTGTCGTCCTTCGGACCCCACGACTTCGAGGCGAGTCCCTATCGACCGGTGAGTCGACGTTTCTGGAACGATCGCTGGATCGCGCTGGATCAGGTCGAGTTTCTGTCGCGCTCGCTCGCCGCGCAGACCCTCATGAACGACACGTATTCTCCCGAGCATCGCGCGAGCTGGTCGCGCGAGGGCCAACTGGACGGCGCGCCAGCGTTTCGCGCCAAGCGCCACGTCATCCAGGCGTGGGCCGCGACCGAGTCGGAGTTCATGGCGCTCTACGAGAACGGCCTGCGCTCGTTCGTGACCGAGCACCCCGAGGTGAACGACTACGCGCGTTTTCGTGCCGCCGCCGAACGCTTCGGCCGTAATTTTCGCCAGTGGCCCTCGACTTCTCGCTCGGGTCTCCTGCGCTGGAACGACGTGGACCCGACCCTGGTGCGCTACCACCTCTTCGCCCAATGGATCATCGACGCGCAGATGACCGACCTATCGTCGCGACTCGCCCAACGGGGCCAGACCTTGCAACTCGACATCCCCATCGGGGTGCATCCCGAGGGCTACGACGTGTGGAAGAACCCGGCGGAGTACGTCTCTTCGATGTCCATTGGCGCCCCCGCCGACGACCTCACCACCGACGGCCAGACGTGGGGCGCCCCCCCACTGCACCCCGCGCGGGTGCGTGAGAACGCCCACCAGCAGTTCCGCGACGCCCTACGTTGTCACATGCGCGTGGCCGGCGTGGTGCGCATCGACCACGTCATGGGTCTTCAGCGACTGTTTTGGGTTCCCGAGGGGGCGAGCGCCCGCGACGGGCTGTACGTCAAGATGCCCTTTCACGAATTGCTCGCCATCGTGGCGATCGAGGCGCAGCGCTACGGCTGCGACGTGGTGGGCGAGGACCTCGGGACGGTCGACGGCGACCTGCGCGAGGCCATGGCCCACGAGGGCCTTCGTCGGACCTACGTGGCCCAGTTCGCCATCGGGCCCGACGACCTCGAGCCGGTACCCAGTGGTGCGGTGGCGTCCTTTGGCACCCACGACACCGCGACGTTCCTGGGTTGGTGGAGTGAGGGGGACCTCGACGAACGCCAGACGGTGGGGCTCCTCGCCGACGCCGCGGCGACGAGCGCGCGCGAGTACCGTCGCCAGGACCGCGAACGACTGGTGCGCGTGCTGCACCTGGGTCCCGACGCGGCGCCCGAGGTCGTCCTCGACGCCCTTCACGCGCGACTGGCGGATTCCGACGCGGGGTTGGTGATGGTCCAAGTCGAGGACCTACTCAAGATGGAAACTGGCGTGAACGTCCCCGGGACCCACGAGGAGCGGGCGAACTGGAGTCAGCGACTCCCCCTCAGTCTCGAGGAATTGGCCGCGACGACCGTCCTCGCCGACGCGCTCGCGCCCTTGCGCGATCGACGGGGATTCGGCACGGGTGGTCACGCCATCCCACGGTTCTCTCACGTGTCGCGCCTCTCGGCGGAGGACCTGCACCTCTTCAACGAGGGGCGCCATTTTCGATTGCACCACCACCTGGGGGCGCACCCAATGATTGCCGAGGGAGTGGAGGGTTGCTACTTCGCCGTGTGGGCGCCCAACGCCGATCGCGTGGCGGTGGTGGGCGACTTCAACGACTGGGACGGCGCCGCCCACGCGCTCTTCGCGCGCGAGAACTCGGGGGTGTGGGAAGGTTTCGTCCCCGGCGCGCGCGCCGGTCAGACCTATAAGTTCCGGATTCGTTCACGCCTGGGCGGGGGAGAGTTCGATAAGACCGATCCCCTGGGGCGCTACTTCGAGGTCCCCTCCAAGACCGCCGCGCGCGTGTGGGAGTCGCACTACGCGTGGCGCGACGACAAGTGGCTCGAGGACCGCGCGAGTTTCGTGGCGCGTAATCGACCCGTGTCGGTCTACGAGGTGCACCTGGGCTCGTGGCGACGCGTCCCCGAGGACGGTAATCGGTCCCTCACCTATCGCGAAATGGCCGCGCAGCTCCCGCAGTACTGCGTGGCGTTGGGGTTCACCCACGTGCAATTGCTGCCCATCATGGAGCACCCCTTCTACGGGTCGTGGGGTTATCAAAGTACGGGGTACTTCGCCCCCACCGCGCGCTACGGTACGCCCGACGATTTCAAGTACTTGATCGACGAGTTACACGCCCACGGCATCGGCGTCCTGCTCGACTGGGTGCCCTCGCACTTTCCTTCCGACGAGTACGCCCTCGGACTCTTCGACGGCACGCATCTCTATGAGCACTCCGACGTGCGCCAACGCGTGCACCCGGACTGGCAGAGCTGGACATTCAACTACGGGCGCAACGAGGTGCGAAGTTTCCTCATATCGAGCGCGTGCTTCTGGCTCGAGGAGTACCACGTCGACGGCCTGCGTCTGGACGCGGTGGCGTCGATGCTCTACCTCGACTACTCGCGCGCGTCGGGTCAGTGGGTGCCCAATCGCCTCGGCGGTCGCGACGACCTCGACGCCATTAGTTTTCTCCAGCAGTGCAATGACGCGGTGACCTCGGCCTTCGCCGGGGCGATGATCGTGGCCGAGGAGTCGACCTCGTGGCCCCAGGTCACCCACGCCACCCACGACGGTGGACTGGGCTTCACCTTCAAATGGGACCTCGGTTGGATGCACGACACGTTGGATTACCTCACGCGCGACCCGATACACCGGCGATTCCACCAGGGCGCATTGACCTTCCGCGCCATCTACGCGGGCCACGAGAGGTTCATGTTGCCGCTCTCGCACGACGAGGTCGTCCACGGTAAGGGTTCGCTGCTGTCCAAGATGGCCGGCGACGACTGGCAGGGTTTCGCGAACCTGCGTCTCCTGCTGGGCTACCAGTACGCTTTGCCGGGTAAGAAATTGTTGTTCATGGGCGCGGAGTTCGCCCAGCGCGGCGAGTGGAACCACGAGCGGTCGCTGGACTGGCACCTGCGCGAGTCCCCCGCCCACGAGGGCGTCTGGGCGTGGCTCCAGCGCTGCAATCAGCTCTACGCCAGCCAGTCGGCGCTGCACCGTGACGACGCGGGCACCGAGGACTTCACGTGGCTCTCGTGCGACGACGCCGAACAGAGCGTGTTGATCTGGCGCCGCGGCGAGGGGGACGAGGAATTGGTAATGGTGGCCAATTTCACGCCCGTGCCTCGCGACGACTACGTCATCCCGGTCTCGGCGTCGAGTTCGTGGCGAGTGCTCGCCAACTCCGACGAACCGCTCTACGGGGGCAGTGGCTACGCCACCAACGTGCAGGTGGTGGCGTGGGGCGACCAGACGGGCGGTACGGTGGTGCGCATGTCCCTACCGCCCCTCGCGCTCGTGGTCCTGCAACGGCGCAACTAGATGTCACGCGCCGCGGGTTTTCACTACCACTTCTACCAACCGCCCCGCGAAGACCCCTGGACGGGCCTGTTCAATCACGAGTGGAGCGCCTGGCCCTACCACGACTGGAACGAACGAATCGCCGCCGAGTGCTACCGCGCCATGGTCGCCGTGGCGCTCCCCGACGAGGACGGCACGACGTCGCTGTTCGAACCCCTGACCCAGAGCAGCTTCGACCTGGGCCCGACGCTGCACCACTGGTTGGCCCACTACGCCCCCGACGTGGAGAAGTCTCTGCAGGCCCAGGTACGCGCCGCTCCCGGAGGGGCCAGTCAGGTGGTGGTCGCGGCACCCCTGGTGCACGCCATCGCGCCCTTGGCCACCGCGATCGACCAGGAGCGGCTCGTGGCGTGGGGCATCGACGACTTTCGTGCGCGCTACGGGGCCGAACCGGTGGGTATGTGGTTGCCCGAGACCGCCGTCGACCTCGAGGTCCTCGAGGTCCTGGCCCGACGCGGCATCACCTACACCGTCGTGATGCCGACCCAGGCGGCTCGGGTGCGCCGCGGCGACGCGCCGTGGACCGCGGTCACCCCGGATACCTTGGACACGTCGAGGGCGTACTTCGTAACGCTGGCCAGCGGGGCGCGCATGACGGTGGTCTTTGGTCACTACGACCTGTCCCAGCGCGTCGCCTTCGGCGACCTCTTGGCCGACGGAAACGCGCTCGCCGAGAGCATGGCGGCGACGTTGGGCGAGGACGACGGCGCCGACCGGGTCGTCCTCCTCGTGGCCGACGGCGAGACCTACGGTCACCACCACCGATTCGGCGATATCGGGGTGGCGTGGGCGACCCGCGCCCTCCAAGAGAAGTACCGGCTCGACACGACGCTGGGCGCGTGGCTCGAGGGTCTGGCACCGGAGCACGAGGTGCAGCTGCACCCAGTGTCGGCGTGGAGTTGCGCGCACGGGGTCGAGCGCTGGCGCAGTGCGTGCGGGTGCGTAACGGGCGAGAGTCCCGGTTTCGACCTCGAGTGGCGCGCGCCACTACGCGACGCACTCGACTGGCTACGCGCCGAGGCCGGCGCGGCGTTGGACCGCGAGCTCGAGCGTCACGTCCGCGACCCAGACGCGGCGCTGCTCGACTATGGCAAGGTCATCTCGCGCGAGTGGTCCGCCCCGGACTTCCTCGAACGTCACCGGAGCCGCGAACTCAGTGACGACGAGCGCAGTCGAGTGCTCGAGATCTGCGAGGCCCATCGCAACGTGATGTTCAGCTTCACCAGCTGCGCGTGGTTCTTTGCGGACCCCGGCGAAATCGAGACGTCGATCGTGCTGCGCTACGCGGCGCTGGCGCTCGAACTCACTCGCCGTACCACGGGTCGCGATTTCGAGACTCCCTTCGTCGATCGTCTCGCCGCCGTTCGCTCGGCGAGTCACCAGGTCGCGGGCGAGGCGTTGTGGCGTCGTGCGTGCGAGGGTACTCGTACCGACGAGGTGCAGATCGCCGCGGGCGCCGCCGCGGAGTTCGCCGTCTGCGGGGTATTTGCGCGCGCGGTGCGCGGGACGTGGGGGCTGCAGTGCGCCCGCGATGAAGCGGGCGCGGTACGCGTCACGC
>JAJZEN010000001.1 GCA_021828545.1 Actinomycetes bacterium | reverse complement strand
CTTCGAGCACCACCGCGTACTGGGTGGGACTGGTCACCACACCCACGTGGTGGTGATTCTTCGCCGCCGCGCGCACCATCGTCGGGCCGCCGACGTCGATGAGTTCGATGGAGGGACTCGAAGCGAAGGGGTAGAGGTTGCAGACCACGAGGTCGATGGCCACGATGGCGTGCGCGTTCAATGCCGCGAGGTGCGAGGGCTCACTCCGATTGGCGAGGATGCCGCCGTGGATCCGCGGGTGCAGGGTCTTGACGCGACCATCGAGCATCTCGGGGAAACCCGTGACGTCCTCGACGTCGAGGTGCGCGATTCCCGCCTCGGCGAGGGCCCTCGCCGTACCGCCCGACGCCACTAGTTCGACGTCGAGTGAGGTGAGGCCCCGCGCGAACTCCACCAGACCGGTCTTGTCCCACACGCTGATCAATGCACGCATCTACACGCCCTCCATTTCTCTGGTCACTGACGCCACGTCGCGGCCCTCGTCGAGCGCCGCCATCACCCTAGTAACCACGAGGGGATACAACTCGCGCTCGGCGACCTTGATGCGCTCGTGCAGGCTCGACTCGTCATCCCCGTCGAGGACCGCGACGCGGCGCTGGGCGAGGATCGGACCGTTATCGAGTTCCTCGGTGGCCACGTGCACGGTGCACCCGGTCTCGGTGACGCCACTGGCGAGGGCTTGGGCCACCGCGTGCCACCCCTTGAACGCGGGGAGCAGGCTCGGGTGGGTGTTGAGGATCCGCCCGGGGAAGACGTCGTGCAACGAGCGCGTGATAATCGTCCCGAATCCCGCCATCGCGATCAGGTCGATGTCTCGCGCACGTAACTGCGCGGCGAGATCACTCGAGTAGCGCTCGCGGTCGAAACTGGGGCCGAACCCGCCGTAGGCGGCGCGGTCGAGCGAGACCGCCTCGACGCCCGAGTCACGAGCCACCTCGAGCCCCCGACACGGTCGGTCCGAACCCACCAGCGAGATCTCCACGCCCGCGGCCACGAGGGCCTCGAGGATCGTTCCCGAACCCGAGACCAGAACGCAGAGTCGAACGGCCAAGTCCTACAGCGCCTGAACGATCTCAACCATTTTCTGACCGGCTTCGGTGGGGTTGAGACACACGTGCACCCCCGCCGCCGCCAGGGCGTCCATCTTGGCCTGGGCCGTGCCCTTGGACCCCGAGATGATCGCACCGGCGTGGCCCATCTTGCGACCCGCGGGGGCGGTGACGCCCGCGATGTAGGACACGACCGGCTTGGTCATGTGCAGTTTGATCCACTCCGCCGCGCGCTCCTCCTCCGAGCCGCCGATCTCGCCGATCATCATGACGGCCCTCGTCTCGGGGTCCGCCTCGAAGGCCGCGAGGCAGTCGATGAAATTCGTCCCCGGCACCGGGTCGCCCCCGATACCCACGCACGTGGTCTGACCGATGCCCTGCTGGGAGAGTTCGTGCAGCGCCTGGTAGGTCAAGGTTCCCGATCGCGAGACGATACCCACCGGTCCCCCGGCGAGCGCGATGTCTCCCGAGGTGATGCCGATATTGCACTTGCCGGGGCTGATAATGCCCGGGCAATTGGGTCCGAGCAGGCGCACGTCGGGATACTCCTCGACGAGACGGTTGTAGGTGACGGCTTCGTCGTGAGCGGGAATACCCTCGGTGATGCACACGATGAAGGTGATACCACCCGCGGCGGCCTCGAGGATCGCCGCCGAGGCGAACTTCGGGGGGACCACGACGAACGACGCGGTGGCGCCGGTCGCGGCGACCGCTTCCTTCACCGAGTCGAAGACGGGAATGCCGTCGACGTCGCTGCCACCCTTACCGGGCGTCACGCCCCCGACGACCTTGGTGCCGTAGTCACGGTTGCGCAGTCCGTGGAACTTCCCCTGGCCCCCGGTCAAGCCCTGGACAATGACTTTCGTGTTTTCGTCAACAAAGATGCTCATGGCGCTCCTTAAGCGTTCGCGAGGGACACGGCGCGACGGGCGGCGTCCAACATAGTGGGTTCGGTGATGAGTCGGTCACTCAGGTGGGGCGCGAGAATCTCGCGACCCTCGACGGCGTTGGTGCCGTCGAGCCGCACGACGATGGGCGCGGCGATGTCCACGCGAGAGAGCGCCTCGAGGACGCCCCTGGCGACCTCGTCGACGCGAGTGATGCCCCCGAAGATGTTGACGAAGATCGCCGTCACCTTGGGGTCGGCGTTGATCACCTCCAGTGCCGCGGCCATCACGTCGGCGTTGGCCCCGCCGCCGATGTCGAGGAAGTTGGCGGCGCTGCCGCCCACCTGGTTGACCACGTCGAGCGTGGACATCGCCAGGCCCGCCCCATTGGCGATGATCCCGACCGTCCCGTCGAGGCCGATGTAATTGAGACCCTTCTCCTTGGCCATCTTCTCGCGCGGGTCCTCGGTCTCGGTCGCGCGGAACTCCTCCCACTCGGGGTGACGAAACGACGCATTTTCGTCCAACGTCACTTTGGCGTCGAGTGCGTGGACCGTGCCGTCGGGCGTCAGGATGAGCGGATTGATCTCGGCCAAGTCGCAGTCGCCGGTGGTGTAGCAGTCGTAGAGCTTGACGAGCAGTTCGGCGGCCTGTTCGCGCGCCACCTCGTCGAGTTGCGCCTCGTGCACCCATCGCCGCGCCGTCGCCAGGTCCAACCCGCGCACCGGATCGATGGACAAGAACGCGATGGCGTCGGGGTTCTCTTCGGCCACGACTTCGATCTCGACGCCGCCCTGGGCGCTCAACATCCCCAGGTGCGTCTTGTTGGGTCGGTCCAGGGTGAAGGAGGCGTAGTACTCCTGCGCGATGTCACTGGAACGCTCAATCCACAGACGACGAACGACGTGGCCCTTGATGTCGAGACCGAGGATATTGCCCGCGTGCAGGCGCACCTCCTCGAGGTCGTGCGCCAGTTTCACCCCGCCGGCCTTACCGCGCCCGCCGACCTTGACCTGCGCCTTGACGACGACGGGGTAACCGACGCGCTCGGCCACACTGACCGCCTCCTCGACCGTATCGGCGACGTCACCGGGTGAGACGGCAATACCGAAGCGCGCGAAGTACTGCTTGCCTTGATACTCAAAGAGATCCATCGGTTCTACTGCTTTCTTTTGTGGCTCAGGGGGTGGGGACAACTACGAGACGGTGGGGGACGTGGCGGCATCGAGCTCGCTCTCGAGCCACGAACCAATCTCGTGTAGGGGTGCGCCCGGCGTGAAGACCCGCGCGACTCCCATCTCACGAAGGGTGGGCACGTCGGCGTCGGGGATGATGCCGCCCACCATCACGACGACGTCGTCGCGCTCGCCGTGGCGCAGCAACTCGGTGATGCGCGGCACCAGGACGAGGTGCGCGCCCGATAACAGCGAGAGCCCCAGGGCGTCGGCGTCCTCTTGGATCACGGCCTCGACGATCTGCTCAGGGGTCTGGTGCAGCCCCGTGTAGATAACTTCGAAGCCCGCGTCACGAAGCGTGCGCGCGATGACTTTCGCACCGCGGTCGTGACCATCGAGACCGGGCTTGGCGACCACGACTCGATAGGTGCGCTTCACAAGTTGTCATTCTACGTCCGACGAGCACCCCCGGAGTCCGGCGGTGTTTCGAGGCGACGAGTAGCCTGGATTCTCGTGAGGACACCAGGTAGCCCCCGGGGGATGGTGCGGTCGCTGGCCTCGGCGATGCGCATACCGCAGTGGGTGAAGAACGGCCTCCTCGTCGTCGCACCGGGTGCGTCAGGGACCCTCTTTCATCGTTCGGTGCTCGCCAATACGATCGTCGCCTTCGGCGCTTTTTGCCTCGTCGCCTCGGCCGTCTACATCTTCAACGACGTGCGCGACGTGCAACTGGACCGCCAACACCCCACCAAGCGCTTTCGCGCCATCGCCGCGGGGGACCTCTCGACCCCCCGCGCCCTGGTGGCCGCCGCGACGCTCCTCGTTTTGGGGCTGCTCCTGCCACTCTTCTTGAGCCAACCCGGCGGGTTTTACCTCATCCTGGGGCTCTACGTGGCCGAAACGATGGCCTACAACTTGTGGCTCAAGAACGCCGTCATCATCGAGCTCGGCCTGGTCGCGAGCGGCTTCTTCCTGCGTTCCTACGGCGGGGCCGTCGCCTCGCACATCCCGGTATCGACCTGGTTCCTCGTGGTGGTGACCTTCGGCGCGCTCTTTCTCGTCGTGGGCAAGCGTTCGGCGGAGTTGCGCCACGTCGGCACCACGAACCGGTTGGTATTGCAGGACTACACGGCGGAGTTCTTGCATTCGGCCCTCACACTCTCGGCGACCGTCGTGGTGACCGCCTACTGCCTCTGGGCCATCGACACCTCGTCGACGGGACTCTCGTCGATCAAGCACCAGATCATCCCGGTGCGCCTCTCCACGGTGCCCGTGGTGCTGGCGATACTCTTCATCATGCGCGGCGCGGAGTCGAGCGACGGGGAATCGCCCGAGGACCTGTTGCTGCGCAACCGCACCGTCCAAGTGCTCGCGCTGGTCTGGGCCGGCCTCATCGTCGGGGGGACCTACGCGTGAGTCGCCAGCGACTCTCGGGCTGGGGACGCACCACACCGGGCGTCTTCGACGTCGAGACCCCCGACACCGAGGAACTCGTGGCCCTCGAGCTCGCCAAGTCGTCGGGCGCCATCGCCCGGGGCCTCGGGCGAAGCTACGGTGACGCCGCCCAACTCAGCGGGGGGTTGGTGATCGCCAACCGGTCGCTGAACGGACTCGGCGAGATCGCGGCCAACGGCGTGGTGCGCGTGGGCGCCGGGGTGTCGATCGACGAGTTGTTGGCCTTTTGCATACCCCGCGGCTGGTTCGTGCCCGTCACCCCGGGTACGCGCCAAGTGACCATCGGCGGAGCCGTGGCGGCCGACGTCCACGGCAAGAACCACCACCGCGACGGCTCCTGGGGCGACCACGTGCTCGAGATGCGTCTCGTCACGCCCACCGGGAGCCTCACCGTCTCACCCACGACACAGCCCGACGTGTTCTGGGCGACCATCGGCGGAATGGGGCTCACCGGTATCCTCACCTCGGTCACGCTGCGCCTACTGAAGATCGAGTCCGACCAGGTCCTCGTGGACACCACGCGGTACGCGCAACTCGACGACGTCATGGCCGCGATGGTCGAGGGCGACGACGAGTACCGCTACTCGGTGGCCTGGGTGGACTGTATGACGACGGGTGCGTCCATGGGGCGCGCGATCCTCACGCGCGGCGATCACGCCACGCGTCGCGACATCGCCGACGCCACCTTGCGCGCGCCGAGCCCGGCGCGCCTCCGAGTGCCCTTCGACGCGCCCGCGGGACTGCTCACGCCGCTCACGGTGCGCGCCTTTAACGAAGCCTGGTTCCGCCGCGCGCCGCGACGTCGCGAGGGCGAGCACCAATCACTGGGCGCCTTCTTTCATCCCCTCGACGGCGTCAAGGACTGGAATCGACTCTACGGACCTCGTGGCTTCGTCCAGTATCAGTTCGCCGTCGCCGACGCGCAGGCGCAGTGCGTGGTGCGGGCCATCGAACGACTGTCCTCCTCGGGCGTACCGAGCTTCTTGGCGGTGCTCAAGCGCTTCGGTCCGGCCAACCACGGACCACTGTCGTTCCCGATCTCGGGGTGGACCCTCGCCCTGGACGTGCCCGTGGGACCCGCGGCGCTACCCGATCTGCTCGACGACCTCGACGAGATGGTGATCGGGGCGGGGGGGCGGGTCTACCTGGCCAAGGACTCGCGCCTGACGCCCGCAGCGGTACGGGTGATGTACCCACGACTCGATGAGTTCCTCGAGGTCAAGAATCGCGTCGACCCCCGACACCAGATGGCGAGCGACCTCGCGCGCCGTCTCAACCTACTAGGAAAGTAGTTATGGAAAACGCCTTCGCTCAGCCCCAGAACGTCGTCGTCCTGGGCGGGAGCTCCGATATCGCCCGCGCCATCGTCAAGAAGCTCTGCGCCGCGCGCACCCACACGGTGATCCTGGCGGGACGGTCCCAGGCCCTGCTCGACGACGCGGCGCGCGAGGCCCTCGACCACGGCGCGTCGCGGACCGACACGGTGATCTTCGACGCCGAGGACACCACCAGCGCCAGCGAGACGGTCCGTCGTTGCTTCGACAAGGTGGGGGACCACGTGGACCTGGTGATCATGGCGGTGGGCCGACTCGGCTCGCAGTCCCAGGACCAGAACGACGTCGTCGCCGCCACGCGCATGATGAACGTGAACTTCACCTGGCCGGTGGCGGCCCTCACCGAGGTGCGCACGCGTCTGGTCGCTCAGGGCAGCGGCCGCATCGTGGTGTTGTCCTCGGTGGGCGCGGTGCGCGTGCGCGGTTCGGCCTACCTCTACGGCGGCGCCAAGGCCGGGCTGGACCGCCTCTGCGAGGGTATGGCCGATTCACTGCTGGGCACGGGCGTACGCCTGCAACTGGTGCGCCCGGGCGTCGTGCGCACCAAGATGACCGAGGGGCTTAAGGACGTACCCTTCACCACCGGGGTCAACGAGGTTGCCGACAACGTGGTGCGCGGACTCACTCACGCCGACCGGGTGATCTGGAGTCCCCCGCTACTTCGCTACGTCTTCGCCCTCCTGCGCCACCTCCCCGCGCCCCTGTGGCGCAAAGTGATGGACCGCTAGGACGAACTACCCCGTCGCACCGGTCGTGGCGGTGGACGAGGTGCTCGACGCGGTCGACGCGCTCATGTACTTGGGCCGCATGCTCATGACGAAGAAGTCGCGCGTCCACCAGTTGGCGAAGAAGCGTCCGGGATTACCGATCATGCCCGTCAACAGGTTGGTGGCGTTGGCGCCGGTCACCGGTTGCCCGAGGGGACCCGTGACCGTCGAGTATTCCACCCAGTCCGTGTTGATATCGAGCTGCATGGCGCGCACGGCCCCCGCGCGCACGAGCGTATCGGCGAGGTCGCTGATCGACAACGCCGGACCACCCACGTAGACGAGGGCGCCGTCGGCCGTGACGCCCAGACCCGAGCGCCACACGTTGAACGTACCCCCGAGGGTCTTGCCCCACGCGATCGCGTTGGGATTGGACAGTCCGGGCACCGCCTTGCCGCCGTCGACGATGAGGCTGAGATTCTGACGCACCGACGCGACGTTGGGTGACATGTGGAAATCGCGACCCCACTCGCCCACGCTCATGGTGCCGTTCTTGTAGATGATCGCCGACGCCGCGCCGGGCCGTAGCGGGATCACCATCTTGTTGTTGGTGTAGTAGCCGCCGTTGGCGTCTTGCATCCGAAAGCCCGCGTTGAAGACCGCCACCATCGACTTCGACGCGCTGGGCGTGATGGGCGCGCTGTAGGGGTACGGGCCGCCGCCGGGGATCTGCGAACCCGAGTAGAGCTGGGCCGAGAGGATCTTGGGGTCCATCCACGCCACGCCCACGATGTAACTGGTGTGGATGGCGTCGGGGCGAATGAAGGTCTCGTAGACGGCCGGGATCCCGTTGGCGGTGAGACGACCCGCGGGCTTCCACACCCCTTCGCCCGCGAAGGGGACCGCGGCGGGAGTGATCAGTTTCGTCGGGGGTGGCAGGGGCTGGGACCCGGTCACCGTGACGTTCACCGTCCCCCGGCCGATCTGACTGGTCGAGGGCTTGCCCCCCACCTTGGCCGGGTTGAGTTTGTTGTACTCCGTCTCCGCCCAGGTGATGATCGTGCCGAAGCCGTGCTGGCGACCCCATTCGGCGAAGCGCGCCTGGAGCGAGACGCCGTAGGAGGGGTTACCGAGTGCGAGTCCCAGGGTGACCCCGTAGTACGACACCATCACCAGCGTGATGGCCCCGAGGACGACGAGGGCACGGCGGCGCCAGTACACGTAGACGGGAAGCCGCCGACGCGGCTGGTGGCGCGCCGGCGATCGGTACGGGGCCCGAGCCTGAGGTCCCGGTTGGGATCGCGGTACGCGCGGTGGCGCGTCGTTATAGGCCATGAAACGTCAATTTTACACGGTGCGGTGCGTCGAAACTCCGACGAATGGCACGACGCCCTAAAAAGTGCCTAAGAACCCGACGCCCGCGCCAGGGGTGTCATGGCCAGGACGAGTTGTTTCGTTCCGTGGTGCTCGAAGGCCACGCTGGCGCGCGCGTGACTCCCGCTCCCGTCGACCCGGGTGACGACGCCGGGCCCGTAGCGGTCGTGCACGACGCGGTCGCCCACCCCGAGACCGAGCTTTTCCGCGCCCGTCGAGCGCACCGGTGGTGCGCTCCCGGCCCCGAAGGCCTTGCCGGCGGTGAAGTCGCCTCCGCGCCCCACGAAACCGTCCTCGTCGGGCACGAAAGGCGCGCGTCGAAGGGGTCGCGACGCCGAGAGGTCGTGCACGAGGTCACTGGGGATTTCTTGGAGGAACCGGCTCGGTACCGCGTCGGCGCGTTGCCCCCACATCGTGCGGGTCCACGCGTGGGTCACGATGAGGTGGCGCATCGCGCGGGTCACTCCCACGTAGCACAGGCGCCGCTCCTCTTCGAGTTCGGCGTCGTCACCGAGCGCGCGACGGTGCGGAAAGATCGTCTCTTCGAGCCCAGTGATCACGACGAGCGGGAATTCCAGACCCTTGGCCACGTGCAGGGTCATCATCGAGACGGCGCCCGCTCCCGCGTCGAGCTGGTCCGAGTCAGCCACCAGGGCCATGCGCTCGACGAAATCCATCAACGTGTCGTACTGGGCGGCGGCCGACGCCAGTTCTCCCAGGTTCTCCAGGCGCGAATACGCCTCGTCGGAGCCCTCGGCGCGTAGCGCGTCGCCCATGCCCGTCTCGCGAACGATGGCGTCGATCATCTCACGTGGCGTCGCGTCATTGGACATCGCGCGCAACTCGTCCATCACGAAGGAGAACTTCTGCGCACCCGACAGGGCCTTAGCGCTCAATCCCGCGGCCGCGGCGTAGTTCGGCGCCTCGGCGAAGGAGAGGGCGTTCTGCGCGGCGTACACGCCGAGCTTGGCCTGAGCGGCCTCGCCGACGCCGCGCTTGGGTTCGTTGATCACGCGCCGCGCGGAGGCTTCGTCGCGGGGGTTCACGATCAAGCGCGCGTACGCCAGGGCCGTCTTGATCTCCTTGCGGTCGTAGAACCTCATCCCCGAGATCACCCGGTAGGGGATACCCGCGCGCAGCATCTCCTCCTCGAGCACCCGACTCTGGGCGTTGGTCCGGTAGAAAATTGCCATGTCGTTCCACTCCACGCCCGCCTCGACGCGCGCGCGACGTAGCTCGGTGGCGATCCAGCGGCCCTCGTCGTACTCGTCACCCGCGCGGTAGAGCCGGATGCGGTCACCGGGTCCGTGGTCGGTGAAGAGGTTCTTGGCGTGGCGCGAGGCGTTCTTGGCGATCACCGCGTTCGCGGCGTCGAGGATCGTCTGCGTGGAGCGGAAATTCTGCTCGAGTAATACCACGTCCGCGTCGGGGAAACGCTGCTCGAACTGCAGGATATTGCGCACGTCGGCGGCGCGAAAGCGGTAGATCGACTGATCCGAGTCACCCACCACGCACAGGTTGCGGTGCTGGGCGGCGAGCATCATCACGAGTTCGTTCTGCACACCGTTGGTGTCTTGGAACTCGTCCACCAAGAGGTACGTGAAGCGCCGTTGGTAGGACTCGAGCACGCCGGCGTCGGCGCGCAGCATCGCCACCGCGTTGAGCAATAGGTCGTCGAAGTCCATCGCGTTGGCCACCTTGAGCCGCTCCTCGTAGAGGCGGTAGATCTCGGCGACGCGTCGGTGGTGGGGGTCATCGCCGTGCCCGGTCTCGGCGTAGCGCTGGGCCGAGAGCATCTCGTTCTTGGCCGCCGAAATGGCCGCGGACACGCTGCGCGGACTCAACCGTTTGGTATCGAGGTTAAGCTCCTTCATGATGCGCTCGACGGCGCTCTCGGCGTCGCCCGCGTCGTAGATCGTGAAGCCCCGCTGGTACCCGAGCACGTCGGCGTGGGCGCGCAGCATGCGCAGGCACGCCGAGTGGAAGGTCGAGACCCACATCTGTTTCGCCTCGTCGCCCACCAGGTCCACCACGCGCCGACGCATCTCGTCGGCCGCCTTGTTGGTGAAGGTGATGGCCATGATCTCGAAGGCGCGCGCGTCGCCGGTGGCGAGCAGGTGCGCGATGCGTCGCGTCAGTACGCGGGTCTTGCCCGACCCCGCCCCCGCGACCACCAACAGCGGACCGCCGCGTTGCACGACGGCCCGGCGCTGGGGTTCGGTGAGCCCCTCGAGGAGACTCGCCGGATCGAGACCCGGCGACTCGTTCTCGGTGACGTCGCCCCACAACGCGTCGTCAGAGTAGGAACGCCGGTTCACTCCCACTCAATGGTGCCCGGTGGCTTGGACGTGACGTCGAGGGCGACGCGATTGACGCCCGGCACTTCACGAATCAATCGATTGGCGATGGACTCGATGACGTCGTAGGGCAAACGCGCCCAGTCCGCGGTCATGGCGTCGTCGGAGGTGACGGCGCGGATGATGATCGGGTACGCGTAGGTTCGTCCATCGCCCATGACCCCCACCGTACGCACGGCGGGTAACACCGCGAAGCTCTGCCAGAGCTCGCGGTACAGTCCGGCCCTCTTGATCTCGTCGACCACCACGTGGTCGGCGTTCCGCAGGATCTCGGCGCGCTCGCGCGTCACCTCGCCCACGATGCGCACGCCCAGTCCCGGCCCCGGGAAGGGTTGGCGCCAGACGATCTCGGCGGGCAGCCCCAACTCCTCACCCACGTGGCGCACCTCGTCCTTGAAGAGGCTGCGCAGCGGCTCGATCAGGTCGAAGGAGAGGTCCTCGGGCAGGCCGCCGACGTTGTGGTGACTCTTGATCGTGGCGGCGTGGCCCGACCCCGATTCGATGACGTCGGGGTAGAGGGTCCCCTGGACCAGGAAGCGCGGGGCCTCCTCGCCCTCGGTCAGGTCGCGCGCCACCGCTTCGAACTCGCGGATGAAGAGTTCGCCGATGATCTTGCGCTTACGCTCGGGATCGGTCACTCCCGCCAGGGCGTCGAAGAAACGGTCCTGGGCCTTGACGTGGATCAGTCGCACCCCGAACTGGCGGGTGAACGTCGCTTCGATCTGCTCGCCCTCGTCCTTTCGCATCAGACCGGTGTCGACGAAGACGCAGGTGAGTTGGGTACCCACCGCCCTGGTCACCAGCGCGGCGGCGACCGCCGAGTCCACGCCCCCCGACAACGCGCACAGCACCCGCTCGGAGCCGACCTGGCGACGGATGGCCGCGACCTGGTCGTCGATGATCGAGGTATTGGTCCACGTCGGGGCGACGTCGGCAACGTGGTGCACGAAATTCGTCAGGAGTTCCTGACCACGCTCGGAGTGGGCGACTTCGGGGTGGAACTGCACCGCGAAGAGACGCCGATCGACGTCCTCCATGACCGCCACGGGCGCCAGGGCCGAACGAGCCGTCACGACGAAGCCCTCAGGAGCGCGCGCGATGGCGTCACCGTGACTCATCCAACACGACTGGGCGTCGGGCCAGTCCTCCATCAGCGCACTGGGTCCCTGGCGCGTCAGTTCCGTGCGTCCGTATTCGCCACCCCCCGTGTGGGCCACCTCGCCACCGAGTTGCTGGGCCATGAGTTGGGCGCCGTAACAGATCCCCAGGATGGGAATGCCGAGGTCGTAGATCGCCGGGTCCATCGAGGGAGCGGGAACGTCGTAGACGGATTTGGGGCCGCCCGAGAGGATGAGCGCCGCGGGCATCCTCGCGCGAACCTCCGCGGCCGTGATGGTGTGCGGCACGATCTCGGAGTACACCCGGGCCTCGCGCACCCGAC
>JAJZEN010000072.1 GCA_021828545.1 Actinomycetes bacterium | reverse complement strand
CGGAGAGGTTGTGCTGGGCCTGATAGTTGCGAATGCCCTCAGCCCCCTTATGGTGCGACCACTGGTCCATCGTGGGACGGTGCTCGCCGACGTCGAGCACCGACCCCGTAGCCACACGAATCCGACACTCGTTCGACGTCGATCACGATGATGACCCGAACGCCGACGTCGTGGGCGGTGGGAAAATACTCGGCGAACAGTGCGAAATCCGGGTCGTGACGTTCGACGACCCGTCCGCGCCCGTGGAGGCGCACGATTCGCGCCGCTGCGGCGACCGCGAAGAACAGGATCACGATGCGACCGATCTCGCGCAGGTGTGCGATCGTTTTCAACCCCGGGCCGGTCTGGTCGAGGTAGGCCACGCGATGGGGGGTGATCACGACGAATTCTCGACGGTTGCCCTTGGGCGAGGTATTCACGAAGCCGTCGGCCGATAAGGGTGCGGTGGCGACGCAAAACAGCGGTTGCGCCATCAGCCACTCGCCCCGCGCGTGCGCGACGCCGTCAAAGGTCTTTGCCGTGGTCCCAGTATGACGGCGCGCGGCGCGCACCAGGATCTCTTCGCCCGCGGTATCCGTGCGGGCTCGTTAACCTGTGGGTCGTGACCAAATATCGCGTGGGCCAAGCCGCGCAACTGCTCGGAGTGAGCGTCGATACTTTGCGCCGGTGGGCGAGCGCCGGGCGAATCGAGGCGAGCGTCGCGCCCGACGGGCGGCGCTACTACGACGGCGCGGCCCTGGCGGCCCTCGCGATCGAGATCGCCGGCGATCAGCCGGTCCAGTCGCCCCGGGCCCAATCGGCCCGCAATCGCTTCGTGGGTATCGTCACCAAGGTGGTCAAGGATAAGGTCTGCGCGCAGGTCGACATCCAGTCGGGACCGCATCGTTTCGTGGCGCTGATCACTCGTGAGGCCGCTGACGAGTTGAAGCTCGCGCCGGGCGTGGTCGTCGACGCCGTCGTCAAGGCCACCAGCGTGGGCGTCGAGATCCCCGCGGAGTTCTAGTCCGGTCCCGCGCTCGCCGTCGTGACGCGCTCACTGGTCGCGGGCCAGAATTGTAGGTGGGCCTCGGCGACGACGACCTGACAGTCCGCGCCAGTCTCCAGACCGTCGACGTCCTGCGCCCGCGAGGTGATCTCCACACCGCCGACGTCCACGAACACGAGATAGGCACTACCCACGTCGGCGACGTCGACGATGTGACCACGTAGTACTCGCGCCGGGTCGTGGCTCTGCGCCATTGGGAGGGGGCGCACCCCCACGTGCTCGGAACTCACGCAACACGTCACCGGCGCGCCCACGGCGAGCGACGTGGTCGCAATGGGCAGCGGTGCTCCGGCGAACTCCAGGGTCGTGGGCGTCACGACGAGCGCGTCGAAGACGTTGTTCAATCCCACCAGGCGGGCCACGGTCGCCGACGCGGGCCGTCGCCAGACGTCGCGTACGGGGCCCGCCTGGAGCGGGCGCCCCTCGCCCAGGACCACGATGTCCTCGCCCAACAGCGCCGCTTCGTCGGGGTCGTGGGTGACCAGGACCGTGGCCAGTCCGGTATCGCGTTGGAGACGGCGTAGTAATCGTTGGAGTTCGTGACGCACGGGTACGTCCAGGGCCGAGAAGGGTTCATCCAGGAGCAGAACGCTCGGCGAATTGCACAGGGCCTGAGCCAAGGCCACGCGTTGTCGCTGGCCGCCGGAGAGATCCGAGGGTCGCCGTCCCTCGAGGCCGTTGAGCTGGAGACGCTCGCACCAGTACGCCGCGAGTTCGGGGGTGGCCCGTCGCGCGAAGAGCAATTGTTGCCACACGCTCAGGTGGGGGAAGAGAGCGAAGCCCTGCGCCACGTAGCTCACTCGACGCCGTGACACTGGCGTCGCGGTGAGGTCCTCGCCGGTGCAGCGCAGGTGCGCCGAGCCCGTCACGCCCGCCAGACAACGCAGGAGGAGGGACTTGCCCGAACCCGAGGGGCCGACAATGGCGAGGTGTCGCACCCGGGCGTGGTCGAGCTGCACGTGAAACGACCCGGCGCGCGCGGCGGCGCGAAAGTCCAGGTACTGCGCCGGCAGTTCGACGGGCGCCACGGCGCGCGCCGGGCGAAACGCGCTTGATCGCCGCGAGGGGATCGCGGTCCGACTGATCACTACGGCGAGCACGGCCACCCCGATGGCCAGTGCGGTGGGCGCCAAGGTGGTAGCGAGTCCCACGCCGCTGAACTGGTTATAGGTGTAGATCGGTAGCGACGTGGGGTTGTAGGCCAGCACCACCACCGCCCCATACTCCCCGAATGCGCGTAGCCACGTGAGCATCATGCCGGCGCGAATGCTCGGTCCCGCGACGGGTACGGCCACGCGCAAGAACCGCGAGACCGGTGAGTGGCCCAGCGTGTGGGCGACGTCGAGGAGTCCTTGATCGAGGCTCGAGAACGCGGCGCGCACGGCGACGATGAGAAACGGCGCCGCGACGAAGGTCATGGCGATGACGATGCCCACGCGCGAATTCGTGAGTTCGCGGTCGAACAATCGCCCCAAGAAGGTGTAGGGCCCGATCACGTAGATCAACACGATGCCACTCATCAGGGGCGGCAACGCCAGCGGTATTTGGACGACCACGCCCACGATCTTGACGAATGCTCCGTTCGACCGAGCGAGGACGAAGGCGAGGGGCACGCCCAGCACCGTGACGATCACCAGGGAGATCGTCGCGCAACTCACCGACATCCACAGAGACGAGAAGAGCCCGGGGAC
>JAJZEN010000015.1 GCA_021828545.1 Actinomycetes bacterium | reverse complement strand
AGCCAGGAGCAGCGGGTGGTGGCGGTCGCGGTGGTGAACGTCGTCGCCAGCCTTGCCCACGCCCAGAAGCACGACGTACGGGCGCGGGGCCAGAGGTGAGACAAGTGCGTCCACGTCGTCCACGCCCAGGGGGGAGTTCGGCGCTATGTCACGCGGTCGGCTAAGGGTGTACCTCGGGCTGGCCCCGGGGGTCGGCAAGACATACAAGATGCTCGACGAGGGTTGGCGTCGTCGCGAGCGTGGGGCCGACGTCGTGGCCGGCTACGTCGAGGCCCATCAGCGTCCCCACACGCTGAGCCAGGTACGCGACCTCGAAATCGTCGCCCGTAAGCACGTCCAGTACCGTGGCACCACCCTGGAGGAGATGGACCTCGCAGCAATCCTCGAGCGTCGACCCGAAGTAGCGCTGGTGGACGAGTTGGCCCACACCAACGCGCCGGGTGGCGCCCACGAGAAGCGATGGGAGGACGTCGAGGCGCTGCTCGACGCGGGGATCGACGTGATCACCACGGTCAACATCCAACACCTCGAGTCGGTCAATGACGTGGTGGAGAAGATTACGGGTGTCGCCCAGCGCGAGACGGTTCCGGATTTCGTGGTGCGTCGCGCCGAGCAGATCGAACTCGTGGACATCACCCCCGAGGCACTTCGCCGGCGTATGGCGCACGGCAATATCTATCCCGCGGACAAAATTGACGCGTCACTGTCGAATTTCTTCCGCTCGGGGAATCTGTCCGCGCTGCGCGAGCTCTCCCTGCTCTGGCTCGCCGACCGCGTCGAGGACTCCCTCCAGGATTACCTCGATTCCCACGACATTCACGCGACGTGGGAGACCCGCGAACGCCTCATCGTTGCGGTGACCGGTTCTGCGTCCGATGAGGTGTTGCTTCGTCGAGCCGCGCGCATGGCCTCGAGGAATCACGCCGAGATCGTCGCGGTGCACGTGATCGACTCGGGTGCGATGCGCGAACGGGCCACGGACACCACGCTCGCGCGTGAACTGGTGACGGAGTTCGAGGGGACCTTTCAAGAAATCATCGACGAGGACATCGCCAGTGCCCTGGTGGCCTTCGCGCGGGCCGAACGCGGGACGCAGATCATTCTCGGTTCGAGCCGCAACGGGCGGTCCTGGAAGATGCCCGGCGGCGTGGTCGAAAAGGTTCTGCGTCAGGTGCGGGACCTGGACGTGCACATCATCGCGGTGCAGGACGCGAGCGGGGTGAGGTCGCGGCGCCGGCGGCGCCGGCGGGTATTCTCGTGGGTCCGCACCCTGCTCGCCCTCGCGCTCACCGTAGTGGTACTGCCTCTCGTCACGCTGACCTTGACGCAGCTGCGTTCCGGCGTCTCGGTCTCCACCGTGTTCCTGGTCTACCTGGTGGCGGTTCTCGCGCTGGCGGCGTGGGGAGGGATGGCGATCGCCGTGACGGCCGCGCTGGCGGCGTCGGGTCTGGAGAACTACTACTTCGTTGCGCCCCTGCACACGCTCCAAATTGCGCGCCCCGACAACGCGGTGGCGATCGTGGCGTTCTTCGTCTTCGCCATCGGCGCCTCCTGGGCCATGAATGAATTCACCCGACGTTCGAGCGACGTCGCGCGGGCGCGCGCCGAAGCGGAGCTGCTCTCGGAGGCGGTGGCCACGGTGGCCACCTCGCGTGACGACCTGCGTCCGCTCCTGGACAGGTTGCGCGCGGTCTTCGCCGTCGATGGTGCGGCGCTGGTCCTGGTGGACGACGGGGGCGACCATCTCGAAGTCGTGAGTGGCCGGACCCTAACGCGCGCGGACGCCCTGGTGGAGTTTCGCGTCGACGACGAGTTCGTGTTGTGGCTGGCGCGCCCGGAGCTCGACAATCAGGACCGTCAGCTCATCGCCGCCGTCGCCGCGCGCCTCGGGGCCGCGGTGCAGGTGCAGAACCTATTGCGCGAGACCAGCGAGATGAAGGAACGTGTCGAGAGCGACGCGCTACGCATTGGACTCCTTCGCTCCATCGCGCACGATGTTCACCCGTCCCTGGCAACGATGGAGCACGACGTGGCGTCCTTGGCCCGCTCGATCCCTCTTCCCTGGGAGAGCGCGCGCGCGTCGCTCGACTCGCTCTCGCGCGAGGTCAACAATCTCACGCGCCTGGTGACCAACCTGCTGGATTCGGGACGACTCGAGTCGAAGATGATCGCGCCACGACAGTGGCGCGTGTCCGTCGTGGACCTGATCCGTACGGTGCTGGGGTCGCTCGACGCCAAGGGTCACGCCATCGATGTGGACGTGGCGCCCAATCTGCCGAGGGTCACGACCGATCCGGACCTGCTGGAGCGAGTGATTAGTAACGTGGTGTCCAACGCGGTGCGCTTCAGTCCCGCGGGACGAGCGGTACGGATGAGCGTCGGTATGACGGCGACCGGCATCGAGATCCTGGTCATCGACCGCGGACCGGGTACCCGTGATCCGCGTCGGCGCATTCGAGTGGACCTCGAGCACAACGCCGCGCGCGTGGCCGACGACGACCTCTCATTGAGTGTGGCGGCGGGCTTCATCAAGTTGCTCGGAGGTGAACTGCGTTTCGACGACACTCCGGGGGGAGGACTCGCCGTGGCGATCTGTTTGGGGGATCGTGAGTCCCTGGCCTTGTTGGAGGCCCCGGATCCCGAAACGCGCCTCTAGGCCGAAGTTACGTCGCTTAATCCGCGAGATACTCACCTTCAACAGGGAAGTCAGGTAGATTCGGTCGAGAAAGTGTAGACACGAGTATGCTTGACATTATGACGGTGATGTGAGAGTATTATCTTGTG
>JAJZEN010000158.1 GCA_021828545.1 Actinomycetes bacterium | reverse complement strand
AGAACGAACATGAGACCCAGGTACCCAATGATGACTCCGCGCTCCTCGGCCACCGTGTAGCGGCGACTCTCGGAATTGGTGAGCTCGTCCAGGAGCATCGAGCGCGTCCAGGGCTCGGGGAACTGCGCGGTCTCGATCTCGAGCAGGGCGCCGATGTCGCGACGCTCCGCGGTGCGCACCCTCCACGTCACCTCGCCACCCGGGTGGCGCGTCACGGGCGCTGACGCGTGGTGAAATTGGCGACGGCGTCGGCGTCGCGAAGGTACATCGGTTCGACCCACGGCGACGGCTCGCGCGTCGCCGCGAGCCTCAACGCCGCGGCGACCGACGGCACCGACTGATGTTCGACCTGCGCGGTGGGCACGGCGGCGAAGTCGCGAACGTAGCGCTCGATCCCGTCACCGGTGAAGGTCACGGGGGCGCCGTTGGTGGCCCACTCGATCGCGACGTCGCGCGGACGCGCCACGCGGGCGTCGTCGCGGGCGCGCACGCCCTCGTCGAGTTGGAACGTCTGGACGAACACCTCGGCGCGTCGCCCGTCCACCGCGCACACCAGCGTGCCGCGCGTACCCGTCTCGTGCGCGCCGTATGCCAGGAGTTCGAGCGAGGTCACGCCCACCAGGGCGCAGCCCACCCCCTGACTCAGTCCCAGCGCGGTCGCGAGTCCCACGCGCAACCCGGTGAACAGCCCCGGACCACGGTCGACCACGACCCGGTCGAGGTCGCGCACGCGCAGTCCCGACTCGAACAACAGTCGAGAGATCGACGAGGTCAACGCTTCGGTGTGGTGGCGGTCCTCGTCGACGACCCACCCGACCTCCATCCCCTCACGGGTACGCAGGCCCAACGCGCACGCGGCGGTCGCGGTCTCGATCGCGAGGATGTTCACGACGCCCAGGCTTCGAGGGCGCGGGCGCGGGCGTCGTCGATGTCGCCGTCGACCACCAGGGAACGCTGGTCGTCGTCGTCGACCCCGAAGAGCACGGTGAGGACCTCGCGGCCGAAGATCGACGCCGCCAGCTCACCCCACTCGATGAGGGCGACACCGTGTTCCTCGACCAGTTCGCCCAAGTCCAGATCGAGGATCTCCCCCAGCGTCGTGACGCGATAGACGTCCGCGTGATGCACCGTGACGATGCCGAGGTCGTTGTGGGCCGCGTGCGGGCGCACCATGGTGAAGGTCGGACTCGTCACGCGCTCGGCGACGCCGAGCGCCCGGGCCACGCCCTGGACGAACGTCGTCTTGCCGGCCCCCAATCGTCCCGAGAGCAAGACGACGTCACCGCGGCGCAGCACGGCCGCGAAATCGAACCCGGCGACGTCGGTGTCGTGGTGGGTGAGGCACAGTCGTTGGTACCCCACTCAGATCCCCAGGGAGCGAAGGGCTCGCAGGTCGGCGCGCATCACGTCCACCACGTTAGGACCTCCGCGCAGGGCCGCGGCCGGATGATAGGTGGCCACACCGGGGACGTCACCCCAGTGAGCCACCAGTCCGTGGGTGCGCGAGATGCCGTCGTCGAAACCGAAGACCGCCCGGGCCGCGACGTTGCCCACCGCGAGCAACCAGCGAGGTCGCAGGGCGACGATCTGCGTCTCGAGCCACGGACGGCAGCTCGCGACCTCGCTGACGCGCGGGGTGCGATTGTGGGGCGGGCGACACTTGACGGCGTTGGTGATGAAGTACTGGGCGCGCACGAGTCCGAGCTCCTCACTGATGAGGCGCACCAGTAGTTGGCCGCTGCGCCCGACGAAGGGTTCGCCCCCCTCATCCTCGTGACGTCCGGGCGCTTCGCCGACCACCAGCAGTCCCGACGCGGCGGGGCCCGATCCCACGACGACGCGCTGACGCGTCTCGCTCAGGGCGCACGCGCGACACGAGGGGAGGTCGGCGAGGTCCACTCAGTCCACCAGGACGCGCGGAACGCGCGCGCCGATGGCGCAGAGTATCTCCCACGTGACGGTCTGGGCCCAGCGGGCCCAATCGTCGGCGGTGATCACCTCGTCACCCTGGACCCCGAGCAGGACCACGTCGTCACCGACCTGCACCACGTCGTCGCCGCAGTTGATCAACAACTGATCCATCGTCACCATTCCCGCCAACGGGTAGCGCCGGTGGTTGATGAGCACGTGCGCGCCCGCGTCAAAGAGTCGTCGCGGGTACCCGTCGGCGTACCCGAAGGGCACCGTGGCGATCGTGGCGGCGTCCTCGAGCGCGCGTCGGCGCCCGTAACTCGGACGTTCGCCCGCGCCGGCCCGGCGCGTAGCGACCACCTGGGCGCGCAACGACAGGACCGGCGACAGCGTCAAGTCGCGCGCGGCGAGTGCCTCACCCAGCCAGGGCGACGGCGAGTACCCGTAGAGGACCAGACCCGGTCGCGCCAGGGTGGCGTGCGAGGTGGGGTGCCCCACGAGACCCGCACTGTTGGCGAGGTGCACGCTGGGTGGTTGGATCCCGTGGCGACCGAGTTCGGCGCGCACGCGCGCGAAGATCTCGATCTGACGCGACGTGAAGTCGCGGTCGTCGTCGCTGGACCCGTCGGCCACCGAGAAGTGCGTGAAGATCCCCTCGAGTTCCAGCGCCGCGCAGTCGGCCAGGATGCGCGCCGCGCGCAGCGCCTCGCGCGGCGACACGCCCTGGCGCAACATACCCGTGTCAACCTTGAGGTGCACTCGGTGCACGCCCCCCAGCTGCGTGGCGACCTCGGCCGCCGCACGCGCGCCCTCGAGTGAGCCGACCGTCAAGGTGAGGTCCGCTTCGAGCGCCGCGCGTATCGTCGCGGCGGGGATCTCCGAGAGCAACAGGATTGGCGCGCGCACTCCGGCCTCGCGCAACTCGATCCCCTCGTCGATGATCGCCACCGCCAGCGCGTCGGCCCCGCCGGCGAGCATCGCCGTGGCCACCAACACCGCGCCGTGACCATAGCCATTGGCCTTGACCACCGCGCACAGTTGCGTCGGGCCCAGCACCTCGCGCACGACGGCGATATTGTGCGCCAGCGCCGAGCGAGAGATCTCCGCCCACGCCGGACGGTGCACGCCCTCAGCCGGCACGAGACTCCCCCGAGGACGCGACGACGAACGCGGTGGCCGTGGTCGAGGTGTGCGAGAGCGACACGTGTACGTGCGCAATGCCTCGCCCCTCGGCCAGGGCCAGGGCCTCCTCGTGCAGTTCGATCGACGGCGCCCCACTGGGGGCCCGGCGCACTTCGATACTCCGGAAGGGCGCCGCCCCCAAGCCCGTGCCCAGCGCCTTCAAGACCGCCTCCTTCGCCGCGAAGCGCGCGGCGAGGCGTTCGGGGCGCTCCTGGCAGTCGAGACGCTCTTGTTCGGTGAAGAGTCGCTCGACCAGTCGCGGTCGTCGGCGCAGGGCCAGCGCGAATCGCGGTACGTCCACGACGTCGACGCCCACCGCGAGCGTCGCCATCATTCCACCGTGACCGTCTTGGCCAGGTTGCGGGGCCGGTCAACGTTGCGCCCCAGACCCCGCGCCAGAGAATACGCCAGCAATTGCAGGGGCACGATATCGATCATGGGGGCGAACATCGATTGGGTGGCGGGGACCCGTAACACGTAGTCGGCCACGGCGTCGATCCGTTCGTCGTCGTCGGTCGCGACCGCCACCACGGTGGCGCCGCGCGCCTTGACCTCGGCGACGTTGGAGAGGATCTTCTCGTGCATCACCGGGTCGGTGGTGACCGCCACGACGATGACCCCGGGTTCGATCAGGGCCAGGGGACCGTGCTTGAGCTCCCCCGCGGCGTACCCCTCCGCGTGCAAGTAGGTCAATTCCTTGAGCTTCAGGGCCCCCTCGAGCGCGGTGGGATACCCCACGTGGCGACCCAGGAAGAAGTAGTCGTGGGCGTCGAGCAACTGCGCGGCCACGCCGGCGACGTCGTCACGACGGCCCAGGGAGGTGGCGATATGTCCACTCACCGAGTGCAACCCCTCGAGCAAACGATCGATCTCCTCGGGCGCGAGCGTGCCGCGCAACTGCGCCAAACGTAGTGCCAGCAGTTCCAGCGCGGCGACCTGGGCCACGAACGCCTTGGTCGAGGCCACCGAGACCTCCAGGCCCGCGCGGGTGTAGAGGACGGCGTCGGCCTCGCGCGCCAGGGAGGAGTCGACGATATTGGAGATTGCCACGACCCGCGCCCCACGGCGTTGGGCCTCGCGCGTGGCCTGAATGGTGTCGATGGTCTCCCCGCTCTGCGAGACGCCAATGACCAGCGTGCCGATCTCGACGATCGGGTCGCGGTAGCGGTATTCGCTGGCGATGTCGACCTCGACACTCAGCCGCGCCCATCGCTCGATGGCGTACTTGGCGACCTGCGCGGCGTGGTTCGACGTACCGCACGCCACCAGGACCACGCGCTTCACGTCGCGAAGCTCCTCGTCGGAGATGCGCAGTTCGTCAAAGACGATGGACCCGTCGCGTCGCCGACGGTCGAGGAGCGTCGCGTACACCGCGTGAGGCTGCTCGGCGATCTCCTTGCTCATGAAATCGTCGTACCCGCCCTTTTCGGCGGTCTCGAGGTCCCAGTCGATCTGGAGCTGACGCAATCGCACCGGCGCGCCCTCGAGGTCCACGGCGCGAAAACCCTCCGGGCCCAGTCGCACCACCTCATCGTCGTTCACGGCGTAGAAGGCCGTTGCGCGGTCCAGGATCGCCGGGACGTCACTGGCCAAGTAGCTCACGCCGGGCGCGGTACCCACGACGAGGGGGGAGATGCGTCGCGCCGCCACGATCACGTCGGGCTCGGTGGCGTCCATCACCGCGATGGCGAAGGCGCCGCGCACCTCCAACAACGCGTGACGCACGGCGTCGAGTAGCTCGAGTCCGCGGCCGCGTAATTCCTCCACCAGGTGCGCGACCACCTCGGAGTCGGTGACCGAGGTGAACACGTGGCCGCGGCCCGTCAAAATTTCGCGCAACTCGCTGTGGTTCTCGATGATGCCGTTGTGGATGATGGCTACGTGGCCCGAACAGTCGAGGTGAGGGTGAGCGTTCACGGCCTCGGGTGCGCCGTGGGTCGCCCAGCGCGTGTGACCGATGCCCGAACGGTAGTCCTGCGGCGCCCCTTCGCATTCGACGCGCAACGCCGCCACCGATTCAGTACCCGCCGCGGTACGCGCGCGCCAGGTGTGTCCCGCGTGTACTAGGGCGATGCCGGCCGAATCGTAGCCCCGGTACTCCAGACGCTGGAGGCCCTCGAGGAGGGTCGCGAGAGTCTCGGTGGAGCCGACGACCCCGATGATGCCGCACATGGGTGTCAGTCTACCCAGGACCAAAACGACGACGAGACCCTACGACAGGAAGCGCGTGCGCACCCGCGTCGAGAAACTCACCACGAAGGAGTCGTCGAGCGCCTCGACCATCACGCGCACGAGTGGTTCGGTGCCCGAGGGGCGAATGAGGAGTCGAACCTCGTCGCTGGTCACATTCATCGCCCGGCACTCTTCGTCGAACATCTCTCGCACCACCACGTCGTCGTAGTCACTCGTCGCGATATTTATCAGGTCCTGGGGAACGCGCTGCCACGCGGCGTCACACTGCTCGGCCAAGGGTCCCCGTCGCGCGACCATATCGGCCACCAGCAGTCCCGTGAGCAGTCCGTCGCCGGTCGGGCTCAGGTGTCGAAAGATGAGGTGCCCGGACTGTTCCGCCCCAAAGTTCCAACGACGCTCCTCGAGTGCCGCGAGAATGTTGCGGTCGCCGACGTCGGTCTCGATGATGGTGACGCCGCGCGGGGTGAGCGCGCGATGTAGTCCTAAATTACTCATCACCGTCACCACCACCCCCTCGAGTTCACCGCGCGCGTGCGCGTCGAGCGAGAACAGGACCGCCAGGTCGTCACCGTTACGCAGTGTGCCCTTGGCGTCGACCGCGATCAGCCGATCGGCGTCGCCGTCGAAGGCGAGACCGAGGTCGGCCCCCAATTCGACGACCGCGTGGCGCAGGTCATCGGGGTGCGTGGATCCGCACTGGAAATTGATATTGCGACCACTGGGCTTATCGTGCAGCGTGGTCACGCGCGCGCCGGTGCCTTCGAAGAGCTCGTGCGCGACGTGCGACGCCGCCCCGTTGGCGCAGTCGAGCACCAGGTGCAACCCGGTCAAATCGCTCGGCACGAGTCGACGCAAATGTTCGGCGTAGTCGTGTTCGGCGTCGGGGTCGACGATCACCTCGTCGAAGTCCTCCCGGCTGGCGGACGTGGCCTTATTGAGCGCCGCCTCCACCGCCGCCTCGGTGGCGAAGTCGAGTTTCGCTCCCCCGATGCCCAAGACCTTGAGACCGTTGTCGTAATAGGGATTGTGCGACGCCGAGACGACGACGCCCACTCCGCCGCGCCGTTGCGCGATGACCGCGACACCCGGCGTGGTGAAGACGCCGAGGTTGTACCCCAGCGCGCCGACGTCGGCGACGCCCGCCAGCACCGCTCGCGCGAGCGGCGGCGAACTTTCGCGAGTGTCGAAACCCACGAAGACGGGAACCGAGAAGACCTCGCCCACGGCGCGACCGAGTCGGTACGCCAAATCGATCGAGATCTCCTCGTAGGCACGGCCACGGATACCGTCCGTGCCAAAGCGCACGGCCATGGTCGTCAGCGCTTCGAGTACTGGGGAGCCTTACGAGCTTTCTTGAGACCGTACTTCTTGGTCTCCTTCTTACGCGCGTCGCGCGTGAGGAGCCCGGCCTTCTTCAACGTCGGACGCAACTCCTCGTTGAGCTCGAGCAACGATCGCGCGATACCCAAGCGCAGGGCGCCCGCTTGCCCGGCCACCCCGCCACCCTCGATGGTCGCGTCGACGTCGTAGGTCTGCACGGTGTCGGTGAGGCGCATCGGCTCCATCACCATTTGGCGGTGCGTGGCGGAGGTGAAGTAGTTGTCGAAGGCACGACTGTTAATGGTGATCGTTCCGGTGCCGGGACGAAGTCGCACGCGCGCCACGGCCTCCTTACGGCGGCCGGTGGATTGGGTCAACGGGATGGTCACGTTCAAATCTCCTTAGCCGCGGCGAATCGCCGAGGTGTCGAACTGCGAAGGTTGCTGAGCGGCGTGGGGGTGCTCTGATCCGGCGTACACGTAGAGCTTGCCCATTTGGGCGCGTCCCAGGCGATTCTTGGGGACCATTCCCTTAACGGCCTCGAAGACCAGGGCCTCGGGGTCGGTGTCCATCAACGTCTGCCACGAGGTCGAGCGAAGTCCGCCGGGGTAGCCGGAGTGGCGGTAGTGGAAGTTCTGGGCCGCCTTGTTGGCCGTCACCACGACCTTGTCCGCGTTGACGATGATGACGAAGTCCCCCGTATCCAGGTGCGGCGCGAAGTACGGACGGTGCTTACCGCGCAGGAGCGAGGCGGCGACGGTGGCGACGCGACCCAGGACGAGTCCTTCGGCGTCGATCACGCGCCACTCGCGCGTGATCTCTTTTTCCTTCGGTGAGTACGTACGCACAGTTCTTCTTTCAGCGATCTCTTCGTGATCCCTCGACACGCCGAGGGGGACTTTTCATCTTACAAAACCTGAGGGGCCTCCGGCAAATGCGGGGTAGCCGACCCCCACGAGACTGAGCCCCCCCGCCGGCGCTGGCGGAGGCAGGTGGTCGCGCCGATGGCTCGCCAGACGCTCGGGAATCGTCGCGGCCGGGAGGGTACCTTGACCGATCGCGACCAGGGTTGAGGTCAGGGAGCGCACCATAGTATGGCAAAACGACTGGGCGCGGATGGTGAAACGCACCGCGGGGGCCCGCTCGGGGCTCATCTGCCAGGAATCCTCGAGCCGTTCCCAGGACGCGCCCATCACCAGGCGCACCAGGGGTGCGGCGGGGTCCGAGCCGTCGGGTCGACGACAAAAAGCCCGGAAATCGTGGGTACCGAGCAGTTCGCCACTGGCGTTGTTCATCGCCACGAGGTCCAGGGGTCCGCGTACCGCCCAGGAGAAGCTCTCGTGCAGCGCTAGCGCCGGGGGCGTGGTCTCGAGCACCAAGTAGCGGTACTCACGCCACAGGGCCGAGAAGCGCGCGTGGAAGGTCTCCTCGACGACATCGGCGCGCAGGACCCGCACGCGACCCCGAAGCTGGCGGTTGAGGGCGCGCACGAGGCGCTGCGCGTCAGGACCCCCTCGCGACGAGAAGAAGTCGTCGGGTAGGTCCACGTGGATCACCTGGGCGAAGGCGTGCACCCCCGCGTCGGTACGTCCGGCCCCCACGATGGCGGGTTCGGCGTCGAGGTGCAGGGTCGTGGCGATCGTGGTACGCAGGAGGCCCACCACGGTGGTGAACTCGGGCTGGTAGGCGAAGCCGTTCAGGCCCTGCCCGTCGTAGGCGATGTCCAGGCGCCACCGTTGGGTGGTCGCCGTGGTCGGCTCAGACGAATTCAATGCGCGCCATCGGGGCGTTGTCGCCCTGACGCGGCCCGAGCTTCAAGATGCGGGTGTACCCCCCGGGTCGTTCACTGTAGCGCGGGGCAATCTCGACGAAGAGCTTGTGGGCCATGTCCTTGTCCCGGATGAACGCGACGACGCGACGCTGCGCGTGTACCGAACCCTCGGGAGAATTCTTCGCCGCGGTGACCACCTTCTCGACGATCGGGCGCAGGGCCTTGGCCTTGGCCTCGGTCGTGACGATCCCCTCGGCGGCGATCATCGACGCGACGAGGTTGCCCATCATCGCCTTCTGGTGCGCGGCGTCGCCGCCGAAGCGCTTGCCCTTAGTGGGAGTACCACGCATGCCTAGTCCTCTACTCGCAGTGAGAGACCGCGCTCGTCGAGGCGGTCGGTAACGTCCTTCAACGACGTTTGGCCGAAGTTGGTGATCGACGTTAAGTCGCGCTCGGTGGCGTTCACCAACTGCGCGATGGTGTTGATCCCGGCGCGCTTGAGGCAGTTGCGCGAACGCTCGGTGAGACCCAGTTCTTCGATACGGATATCGAGTTCACTGGCCGCGGCCTGGGCGGTGCCCACGTCACCGAGCTCGAGCGCCGGGGCCTCGGAATCGAAGTTGGCGATGAGCTCGACCAGTGAGCCCAGCGTCTTACCGGCCGAGGCCAGTGCTTCGCGGGGGCTGATCGAACCGTCCGTCTCGATTTCGATCACCAATCGGTCGAAGTCCTTGGACTGCTCGACGCGCACGGGTTCGATCTCGAAACTCACGCGACGCACGGGGGTGAAAATCGCGTCGAGGGGGATCACGCCGATGGTCGAGGACCCCTTGTTACCCTCGGCGCCGACGTAGCCCTTGCCGCGCTCGACGGTGAGGTCGAAGGTCAGGACGCTGCGCGGGCTGGTCAGGTACGCCAGGTGCAGGTCCGGGTTGAGAATCTCGACGTCCGCCGTCGTCGAGAGGTCCGACGCGAGGACGGGACCCTCGGTGCGCTTGTCCAAGCGCAGCACCACCGGCTCGTCGGAGTGAACGACCAGGAGGAGGTCCTTTAGGTTGAGGCATATGTCCTGCACGTCTTCCTTCACGCCCTCGATCACGCCGAACTCGTGCAACACCGCGTCGAACTTCACGCGCGTCGCGGCCGCGCCGGGAATCGACGAGAGCAGTGTACGGCGCAGCGAGTTACCGAGCGTGTGACCAAAGCCGGGGTCGAGAGGTCCGATGCCGAAGGATTGGCGGTGGTTCACCTCGTCGCCGAGCGCTTCAATGGTGGGGCGTTGGATGATCAACATGGGGACTCCTTAAGACTGTGGGGGACGATTACTTCGAGTACAGCTCGACGATGAGCTGCTCTTTGATCGACTCGTCGATCTGTTCGCGCTGGGGGACGACGCGCACGGTGACGCTAAAGCCGTTGTCCCCGGTCTCGAGCCAACCCGGGACGGAACGGTCCAGTACGTCGCGGTTACGCACGACGTTGAAATTTTCGCGAGTGACATTCTTCAGTGCGACGATCTCACCGGGTCGCACGCGGTACGAGGGGATCGTCACCCGCTTACCGTTGATGGTGAGGTGACCGTGACGGACCAATTGACGAGCCTGGGCTCGCGACGCACCCCAGCCCGCGCGGTAGGCGACGTTGTCGAGTCGCAACTCGAGGAACTGCAACAAGTTGGTGCCGGTCATACCGGGGCGACGACTGGCCTCCTCGTAGAGGTTGCGGAACTGCTTCTCGAGCAGTCCGTAGATACGACGAGCCTTCTGCTTCTCACGCAACTGGCCCAAGTACTCCGAACCCTGACGTTGACGCGCGTTGCCGTGCATGCCCGGCGGGAACGCGCGCTTCTGACGATCGGAATTCTCCGCGACGGGGCACTTCATCGTGTGGCAGCGCTCCCCCTTGAGGTAGAGCTTCGTGCGCTCACGACGGCAAAGTCGGCAAACGGGTCCTGTGTAACGAGCCATGATTATCCTTAGCCTCGACGACGCTTCTTGGGGCGACAGCCGTTGTGGGGTAGCGGGGTGACGTCCTTGATGGCGACGACCTCGATGCCGGCCGCGGCAATCGAACGGATCGCCGTCTCGCGACCCGAACCCGGTCCGCGCACCAGAACATCGACTTTCTTCACGCCGTGCTCGATCGCGGCACGCGCGCACTTCTCGGCGGCGAGTTGCGCGGCGTACGGAGTGGACTTACGCGACCCCTTAAAACCCACCTGACCCGACGAGGCCCACGACAAGACGTTGCCCTCGGGGTCGGTGATCGAGACGATGGTGTTATTGAAAGAACTCTTGATGTGCGCGACGCCGAAGGCGACGTTCTTGCGCTCCTTCTTACGGGTCTTGCGAACAGCGGTGGGCTTAGCCATTACTTCGTAACCTTCTTCTTACCGGCGACGGTACGCTTGGGTCCCTTGCGGGTGCGAGCATTGGTCCGGGTACGCTGACCGCGCACGGGCAGGCCCTTGCGGTGACGAATCCCCTGGAGACAGTTGATCTCCATCTTGCGCTTGATGTCCTGGGCGACGTCGCGGCGAAGGTCACCCTCGACGGTCACGTTCTGGTCGATGTAGGCGCGTAACTTGTTGACGTCCGCGTCGGTGAGGTCCTTGACTCGGGTGGATTCATCGACACCCGTGGCGGCGCAGATCTGCTGCGCCGTGGTGGGTCCGACCCCAAAGATGTAGGTCAGTGAAATCACCGTCCGCTTTTCGCGGGGGATGTCGACTCCGGCAATACGGGCCATGTTGTTCCTCTCCTAGCCCTGGCGCTGCTTGTGACGCGGGTTACCCTGGCAGATCACCCGGACGTGACCAGCACGTCGAATGACCTTGCACTTCTCACACATGGGCTTGACGCTCGCGCGAACCTTCATATTGTTTCTTTCTCGAACTCTCTGGAACCGGAGTTATTTGTAGCGGTAGGTGATGCGGCCGCGGGTCATGTCGTAGGGCGTAATCTCAACTTGGACCTTGTCGCCGGGAAGGATGCGGATGCGGTGCATGCGCATCTTCCCCGAACTGTGCGCGAGTACGGTGTACCCGTTCTCTAACTCGACGCGGAACATGGCGTTGGGAAGTGGCTCGACGACGGTCCCCTCCACGGTGAACGCGTCTTCCTTTGGCTTACTCAGGTTCTTTCTCCTTGTTGCGGCACTGCGACGTGAAGGAACACAAAACTCCTCAACGGTTGACCCCACAAGAGGTCGGCTGACTATTCTACCGAAATTTCTCGAGAATGCAAAAGTGGCGTCGCCGCGACGCGATTTCTGCTACTACGGGGTCGAGCTCGCTGACCAGTCTAGGGGGAGAATGTGACCGGCGGCCCTACCCAAGACGGGCCGCGGGCGACCATGCTGGATTGATGGAGAACGCCGTACCCTCGAGTCGCCTGGGGCGAGATGAGTGCCTCGACCGGCTCGCGGCGGCGCCTCTGGCGCGCATCCTCATCTCCGTTCGCTGCCTCCCGAGCGCCCTCCCGGCCAGAATCCGGGTCCTGGACCGCGAGAAAATCCTGATCGCCACGTCCGACCCGGCCATTCTCCTGGCCGCCGAACGCCACGACGTCCTCACGGTCCAAGTTGATGGCATCGACCAGCACAACCATACGTGGTCGGTGGTCGCCTCCGGCATCGCCCAGGACGCGCTCGACGCCCCGCCCCTCGACGACGTCCTCGGTGACGCCCTGGGTCACGGGGGCCACCTGGTCTCCTTCCTCGCCTCCGTCGTGGCCGGTCAACGGCATTGACCGGCGCCGCGTGTGACATGGTGGTTCAATGAGGTTCAAGGAACTACGCGATCCCGAACGACTTCACGCACTGATTGACGCGATGTTGCTCATGGAGACCGACTCGACACTGAGTTCACTCCTGCGCCAGATCGTCGCCACGGCCACCGACCTGGCGGGCGCGCGCTACGGCGCGCTGGGCGTGCTCGCTCGCGACGGCGCGACCTTGTCGGAGTTCATTACCTACGGACTCAGTCCGCAACAGCGCGAGCGCATTGGCCAGCCTCCGTCGGGCAAGGGCGTCCTGGGCGAGATGATCCGCGGCGGCCAGCCACTGCGGATCGACGACCTCTCCCAGCACAGCGCGTCGGTGGGATTTCCCCCGTCGCACCCCCCCATGCGGCGTTTCCTCGGCGTACCGGTTGTGACCCGTGACGGGCACATCTGGGGCAATCTCTACATCACCGAACCGATGAACGACGCGCCCTTCACCTACGACGACGAGTTGCTGCTGGCCACCTTTGGCCGCGTCGCCGGCGCGGTCATCGACCAGTTCAATCTGCGCCGCGAACTGCGCGAGCTCTCCGTGGCCGAGGAACGAGAGCGGCTGGCGCGTGACCTTCACGACACGGTGATCCAACGGCTCTTCGGCGTGGGACTGGGACTGCAGTTGGTCCTGCCGCTCCTGGACAACGACGAGGCGACGGCCAGGGTGAACGTCGCGCTCGACGAGCTCAACGAGACCATTCACGACATCCGCACGACCATCTTCGAGATCGACCACGATCATGGGACCGAGGACACGCTGGGCCAACGCGCCGACGCGCTCACGCGAGAAGTCGGTAGCCGCCTCGGCGTCGAGGCGCGGCTCGACGCGCAATCGGGACTCTCGCACAACGTCGACGAACACTGCGCCCACCACACCATTCAGGCCCTACGCGAGATCCTCTCGAACATCGTGCGTCACTCTGAGGCGACCCACGTCCAGGTGGAACTGCGCGGCGAGGGCGAGTTCCTGGTGCTGCGCGTGCGCGACGATGGCGTGGGCTTCGACCAAGTCGTTGGTTTCGGACGGGGACTGCGTAACCTCGCCTCGCGCGCGAAGGACCTCGGTGGCGAGTGCGTCGTGGAGTCGAGTGCCGGGAATGGCACACTGGTGACGTGGACCGCACTCAAAAAGGCCTGACGTGATTCGTCTCCTCCTCGTCGACGACCACGAAATCGTGCGACGGGGCCTTCGTGAACTACTCGAATCGAACGAGGATTTACGCGTCACCCACCAGGCCAGCACCCTCCAGGCGGCGCTGGCCCTCGACCTAAGCGACGTGGACGTCGCGGTCCTCGACGTGCGCCTGCCCGACGGCAGCGGGGTCGACCTGTGTCGACACGTGCGTGACGCCCACCCCCACGTCAAGTGCCTCATGCTCACGTCCTTCGCCGACAACGAAGCGCTCAACGCGTCGGTGCTCGCCGGCGCGCACGGCTACGTCCTCAAGAACGTGCGTGGCGACGACCTCGTGGACTCGATCCGTCGAGTGTCGCGTGGCGAGATGCTGCTCAGCGCCGATCAGATCGAACGCGCGCGGGAACGACTTCGCCGGCAGATCAGCGAAGAGTTACGCCTCGAGAGTCTCAGCGCCCAGGAGCGACGCATCCTGGAACTTCTCGCCGAGGGGCTCTCCAACCGTGAGATCGGTGAGGTCATGTTCCTCGCCGAGAAGACGGTGAAGAACTACGTCTCAAACCTGCTCGCGAAATTAGGGTTCCAACGACGCACCGAGGCGGCCCTCTTCGCGCAACGCCAGTTCGACCGCGACCGGCACGACTGAGCCCTCCCCGGCGACTCACCTCGGGGTCGGCGCGGACCTACTCCTGACGCGCGGCGTCGTGGTCGCGTTCGCGACGAGCCACGCCCGCCCGGTACTCCTCGTAGATCCGTGGGTCGGCGAAGGCGTCGCCGGTCGTCGCGAACCCGTTGCCGTGTCGCACGGCGGCGAAGAACCGAACCAGACGACTGAGCCGCTGACGCGACGGTGCTGCGTGAACGGTCGTGCTGAGCGGTTGTGACGGCGCGGTGGCGACGACGTCGGATTCACGCGCGGCCCCCTCGTCGATGGTTGACGTATGACTGGTCCTGGTTTGCACGATGCTCATAGCGGGACTCCCTTTCTCGAAGTGCGATTCAGCGAACCCCCCTCGCTCCTGGGTCGAAGCGCCACCTGAGTCGGTACATCTGCGACGCACCCGCCGCCAACGGGCTACACCATCGGCTGGTACGTCTACACCATCATATCACGATTCATGATTTTCATGTCACTCAATATCTCTTTAAAAGATACATTATCTCCAGGCGTGATGGGTCCCTTCACGACGGGGTGAGCCGCAACGGCCGCGACGACGATCTCCTCGTGGGCGCTGCGTCAGGCGACGGTGAAGACTTCGGGACCGTGATCGGTCACCGCGATGGTGTGCTCGAAGTGAGCGGACAGTTGCCCGTCTCGGGTCATCACGCCCCACCCGTCGTCGAGCACGTACGTGTCGTAGCTACCGACGTTGACCATCGGCTCGACGGCGAAGACCATCCCCTCCTTGAGGGTGGGACCCGCGTTGCCGGGCCAGTAGTTCGGGACCTGGGGGCTCTCGTGCATCGCCGTACCGATCGCGTGACCCACGTACTCGCGCACCACCGAGAATCCGGCGGCCTCGGCGACGCCTTGGACGGCGCGTCCAACTTCGTGCAATCGATTACCGATACGCAGTTGCTCGATGCCCGCCCACATGGAGCGCTCGGTCACCTCGATCAGGCGTCGGGCTTCGGCGCTGATCTCGCCCACGCCCGCGGTGTAGGCCGCGTCCCCGTGGTACCCCTCGATGATCGCGCCGCAATCCACCGAGATGATGTCGCCGTCGTTGAGGACGTAGTCCCCCGGGATGCCGTGGACGATCATGTCGTTGGGGCTCGTGCAGATCACCGCGGGAAAACCGTGGTAGTTCAGGAAGTTCGAGCGGGCCCCGCGCTTGGCGATGACCTCGGCGGCGAGTTCGTTGAGTTGCCGGGTGGTGATGCCGGGGCGCAGCGCGGCCCGGGTGACTTCGTGCATCTCGGCGACCACCTTGCCCGCCTTGCGCATCTTGTGGAGTTCGTCCGCCGAGCGCCTCACCCGACACCTCGTTGGGCGAGGAGGGCGAGGATCTGCGCGGTCACCGCGTCGGGTTCTTGGTCGCCGTCCACCCGCACGACGAGTCCGCGCCCCTCGTAGAACGAGAGCAGCGGCGCCGTGTCGCGTTCGTACACTTCGAGTCGTTGCAGGATTGCCGCCGGCAGGTCGTCGTCGCGCTGGATGACGTCCCCGCCGCAATTCGAGCAGGTCCCCGAGATGGCTTCGATGTCACTATCGCGATAGATATTGCCGCACTCCTGGCACACCCGACGCGAGGACAGCCGCTCGGTGACCAACGAATTCGTGACGTCGAGATTGATGCAGATCTTCACGCCGTCGTCGCCGAGAATCTCGTCGAGCGCCTCGGCCTGCGCCAAGGTCCGCGGAAAACCATCGAGTAGGGCGCCCCCGCGGGCGTCATCGGCGGTGAAGCGTTCTCGCACCAGACGGTTCACCAAGTCGTCCGAGACCAATTGTCCCGCCGCGAGGATGGAGGAGACCTCCAGGCCCGTGGGCGTCGCGTCGCGCACCGCGGCCCGCAACATATCGCCCGTGGAGACGTGAGGGATCGCCAGGTGCGCGGCGAGCCGTTTGCACTGGGTCCCCTTGCCGGCGCCCTGCTTTCCCAGGACGACGATGATTACGCGGGCGGACATCGTTACTTCTTCAGGAAACCTTCGTAGTTGCGCATCATCAATTGCGAGTCAATCTGCTGCATCGTCTGCAGGGCCACGCCGACCGCGATCAGCAGCGTCGTGCCGTAATAGGGGAAACGATTGATGTTCCACAGGGCCATCAAGATGCTCGGGATGACCGCCACCGAGGCGAGGAACACCGCGCCCACCACGGTCAGTCGACTCAACATGCGAGAGAAGTAGCGTTCCGTGGGCTCGCCGGGCCGGATACCCGGCACGAAACCTCCCTGCTGACGCAACTGTTCGGCCTGCTGGTGGGGCTCGAAGGCGATGTACACGTAGAAGAACGTGAAGCCCAGGATCAACAAGAAGTCCGAGCCAATGTAGAAGAAACTCGTCGGTCGCAGCGAGTTGTTCACGAAGTTCGTGAAACTCGCCCAGGGCACGATGTTCGACAACAGCACCGGGATGTAGAGCACCGAAGAGGCGAAGATGATCGGGATCACGCCAGATTGGTTGACCTTGAGCGGGATGTAGGTCGAATTACCACCCATCTCCTTGCGGCCCACGACGCGTCGCGCGAAGGTCACGGGGATGCGTCGCTGACCCTGGTCCATGAAGACGATGAAGAACAGCAGCGCGATGGAGATGATCAAGATGATGAAGAACTTGACCGGACCACCCTGGCTCCATACGGCCTTGCCGCCCGAGGGCAATCCCGCGACCACGTTGGCGAAGATGAGCAAGCTCATTCCCTGACCGATACCGCGCTGGGTAATCAACTCCGCCAGCCACATCACGAAGCCGGTGCCCGCCGTCATGATGAGGACCATGAACAGTCCCAGCCACAGGCTGAACTTCGGGATGAGGTCGATGGTGAAGCCGAGCAGGGCCTGGTCGTGACCGTGGAAGGCGTAGACCAAACCGGTGGACTGCAAGAGTGCGAGCGCGATGGTGAGGTAGCGCGTCGTCTGCGTGATGCGCTTTTGGCCCTCGGGCCCCTGGTCGCGCCATTCGGCCAACTTCGGAATCACCGTGGTCAACAATTGAATCACGATGGAACTGGTGATGTAGGGCATCACGCCCAGACCAAAGACCGCCAGACGGGTCAACGCGCCACCGGAGAACAGGTTCAAGAATCCCAGGACACCACTGGCGCCGGCCTTGGACTCGAGCAGCGACACCTGCGACCAGCTGACTCCGGGGATGGGCAGATTCGCGCCCAGTTGATACAGGCAGATAATGGCGATAGTGAACAGGACCTTATTGCGCAGGTCCGGGACCCTAAAGATATTCGATAGACGCCTCAGCACGGACGAACCCTACCGGTTCTGGTGCTGATTGCCCGCCGCTGGCGGACGCACGCTAAAGGGCAGGTCCACTTCGGTGACGCTGCCGCCCGCGGCTTCGATGGCGGCCCGCGCCGACGCCGAGAACCCGTGGGCCGCGACGTGCAGTGCCGTCGTGAGTTCGCCGCGTCCGAGGATCTTCACGAGGTCCTTCTTGCGCGCGAGGCCCCGCGCGACGAGCACGTCGGGGTTAATCTCGGTCACGCCGAGGGCCACCAGGGCGTCGAGATTGACCGGCGTGTACTCCACGCGGAACGGATTGGTGAAGCCCTTGAGCTTGGGGATGCGCTGGAGCAACGGCAGTTGCCCACCCTCGAAACCGGCCGGAATCTGGCGGCGCGCCTTCTGTCCCTTGGTCCCACGGCCGGCGGTCTTGCCACCCTTGCCGGCGATACCGCGTCCGACGATGCGCTTGCGATGCGTCGAGCCCGCGGGCGATTTGAGATCGTGCAACTTCATCAGTTGACCTCTTCCACTGAAATAAGGTGCGGCACCCGGTGGATCATCCCGCGAATCTCGGGTCGGTCGGGGAGCACGTTGGACTGTCCGATGCCGCGCAGTCCCAGGGCACGCAGCGTACCGCGGTGCTTGGGCTTCGTGGCGATCGCCGAACGAATTTGGGTTACTTTGAGTTGCGCCATGACTTAGGCCTCCGTCTTGAAGAGGTCACCCTCGCGCTGACGTTCGCGGTACGCGCGCAACGTCCCCGACGGGATGACGTGGTCGGCGGGCTTGCCGCGCAGGGAGGCCAGCTCCTCGGGGCGACGAAGCTGCTTGAGTCCCTCGATGGTGGCGTGGGCCACGTTGATGCCATTGGACGAACCCAGCGACTTGGCGATGATGTCCTTGACGCCCGCCATCTCGAGGATGGCGCGCGCGGCTCCGCCGGCGATGACCCCGGTACCGGGAGCGGCCGGCTTCATCAAGACGCGACCCGCTCCGGCTTGACCGATGACCGGGTAGACGATGGTGGTTCCCGCCAGGGGCACGTCGAAGAGGTTCTTGCGTGCTTCTTCGATACCCTTCTGCACCGCGAGACCCGCCTCCTTGGCCTTGCCGTATCCCAGGCCGACCTTGCCGTTACCGTCACCAATCACCATCAGGGCGGTGAAGGAGAACCGTCGACCACCCTTGACGACCTTGGACACCCGATTCACCTTGATCGTGCGCTCTTCGTACTGTTCGAGGTCGGCCATTAGAACTCCAATCCGTCGGCGCGCAATTGGTCCGCGAAAGCGGCCACGCGACCGTGGTAGTCAAATCCGCCGCGGTCGAAGACCACGGTGGTGATGTTGGCGGCCTGGGCGCGTTGCGCCAACAGCGCCGCCACCGCCTTGGCGCCGTCGATGTTGCCACCATTGGTGGCCTTGAGAGCGGCCTCGACCGACGAGGCGGCGGCCAGGGTACGTCCGGCCACGTCGTCGATGATCTGCGCCGAGATGTGCTTGTTGCTACGACTCACGGCGACGCGCGGACGCTCCGCGGTGCCCGAGAGGCGACGGCGGATGCGGGCGTGACGACGCTCACGTAGTTCACGAGTAGTACGAGCCATTACTTCGCAGCCTTTCCTGCCTTGCGCAGAACCTTCTCACCGAGGTAGCGCACACCCTTACCCTTGTAGGGTTCGGGCTTACGGATCTTGCGGATCGTCGCGGCCACCTGGCCGACGACCTCCTTGTCGGCGCCCTTGATGATGACGCGCGTCGGGGTGGGTACCTCGAACGTGACACCTTCGGGCGCGTTGAACTTGACGGGGTGGGAGAAGCCCAGGGCCAGGTCCAGGACCGCCGGCGACGTCGTCGCCGCCCGGTACCCGACACCAATGATCTCGAGCTCCTTGGTCCAACCCGTGGTCACGCCGGTCACCATATTGGCCACCAGGGTGCGGGTCAGTCCGTGCAGCGACTTCTGGGTCGTCTCTTCGGACGAACGGTCCACCGTGACCACGTCGCCCTCTTGACTCAGGGTGATCCCTTCGGGCAGGTTGCGGTACATGGTCGCGTTGGGACCAGTGACCGTCACCACCCCGTCGGCGACCTCCAGGGAGACCCCCGCCGGGATCGTGATGGGATTACGACCGATACGTGACATCAGCACACCTCCGTGTTCGTGGGCTGGTTACCAGACATAACACAACACCTCGCCGCCCAGCTTGGCCTTGCGGGCTTCGCGGTCGGTCATGAGACCGTGGCTCGTCGACACGACGGCCACGCCCACGCCACCGAGAACCTTGGGCATCTGGTCGGACTTCTTGTAGATTCGCAGACCCGGTGTCGAGACCCGCTTGATACCGGCGATGGTCTTCTTGCGGTCCTCGGAGTACTTCAGGTTAATCTCGAGCGTGTCGCCCGGCTTTCCCTCGACCTTGGTCACGGTGAAGCCGGTGATGAAGCCCTCGCGCTCGAGGACCTTCGCGAGGTTCACCTTGAGCTTGGAACTGGGCATCTTGACGCTGTCGAACATGGCGGCGTTCGCGTTGCGAATACGCGTGAGCATGTCGGCGATGGGGTCAGTCATTGTCATAGCTGTCCTCCTACCAACTTGCCTTCGTCACGCCGGGGACTTCGCCGGCGTGGACCATCTGGCGCAGGCAGATCCGGCACAGGCCGAACTTGCGGTACACCGAGCGCGGACGGCCGCAGCGCTCGCAGCGGGTGTACGCCCGCGTCGAGAACTTCGGCGTCTTTTGCTGCTTAATTCGAAGTGCTTTCTTCGCCATGACTATCGAATCTCCTGCTTGAAGGGGAAGCCGTAGGCGCGCAAGAACGCGCGACCCTGCTCATCGTTTACGGCCGTGGTCACGATGGTGATGTCAAAACCACGCGGCGCGTCAATCTTGTCGTAGTCGATCTCGGGAAAGATCAACTGGTCGTTCACGCCAAAGGTGTAGTTGCCCCGTCCGTCGAAGGACTTCGGCGACAAGCCTCGGAAGTCGCGGATACGCGGGATGGCCAGGCTCAACAGGCGATCGAAGAACTCCCAGGCGCGGTCACCGCGCAGGGTGACCTTCACGCCAATGGGCTGCTCCTCGCGCAACTTGAAGCTCGCGATTGACTTGCGCGCACGCGTCACGACGGGCTTTTGACCCGTGATCATCTCGAGGTCACGCTGAGCGCCCTCGAGCAGTGACGCCTGTTGTGTCGCGCGACCGACACCGGAATTCAGCACGATCTTGTCCAGGCGCGGGACCTGCATGATGTTGTCGAGCCCCAACTCATCTTTGAGCGCGGCCCGAATCTCTTCGTCAAAGCGCACCTTGAGGCGCGGACGAGTGGTGGTCGTCATAGTGTCTCTCCACACTTACGGCAGACGCGCACCTTGGTGCCGTCCGCAATCTTGAAACCGACCTTCGCCGGCCCCTTGTGACCGCCGCACCACAGCGCCACGTTGGACACGTGTAGGGGCATCACCTTGTCGATGATGCCGGCCTGCATCATGTTGCCGGTCTGCTTGGTGTGACGCTTGGCGACGTTCAGTCCCTCCAAGATCACTTTGCTCTGGGCGGGGAAGGCCTCTTCCACGCGGGCGCGCTCGCCGCGGAACTTACCGGCCAGGACGAGGACGTCATCACCCTTACGGATCTTCATCACAGCACCTCCGGCGCCAGGGAAATAATGCGCATGAACTTCTTGTCGCGTAGTTCGCGCCCGACGGGTCCGAAGATACGGGTACCGCGCGGTTGCAACTGGTCGTTGATCAGCACCGCGGCGTTCTCGTCGAAACGAATGTACGAACCGTCGGGGCGACGTCGCTCCTTCGCGGTGCGAACGACGACGCAGCGCACCACGTCGCCCTTCTTCACGGCGGCCCCGGGAATGGCGTCCTTCACCGTGGCGATGAAGACGTCACCGATGGAGGCGTAACGACGACGCGAGCCGCCCAGCACACGGATGCACAGGACTTCTTTGGCGCCAGAGTTGTCGGCCACCTTGAGGCGAGATTCCTGCTGGATCATCGGGCACGCTCCACTACTTCGGTCAGGCGCCAGCGCTTGAGTTTGGACATGGGTCGAGTCTCTTGGACGCGCACGCGGTCGCCGATCTTGGCGTCGTTCTTCTCGTCGTGAACGTAGAGCTTCTTGGTTCGCTGGACAGTCTTGCCGTAACGGGGGTGACGCACGCGCTCGTTGACGGCCACCACCAGAGTCATGTCCATCTTGTCCGAGACGACGATGCCCTCGCGGACCTTGCGAGGGTTCCCGCGCGACTCATCGAGTGGGGCCGCGCTGGGCTTGGTCTCCTTGACCACCGGCGTCGTGATGACCGGCCCCTTTCGTTCGGCCACTGGAGCGTCCGGAGCGACCGCATCGGGAACGACAACGTCGTCGGTCGACGCCGCTGGCGCTTGCGCGGGCGCGAGCTCGGACGTCTCCTCAGTGGGTGCCGTCTGGTCCAGCGACGCGGGGACGACGTTGGGCGTCACGGGCTCGTTCACGTCCTCGATCTCGGTAGTGTCTTCGTTGTTTGTGACGTCACTCATGACTGCTCACCCTCTCCTGAGGCCTCGTGGGCCGCAATTTCGCGCTCGCGCAGAAAGGTGGACAGGCGAGCGATGTCGCGTCGCACCTCACCCAGGCGCGCTGAGTTGTCGAGTTGTCCGGTGGCGAGCTGGAAGCGCAAGTTGAACAACTCACGACGGGCCTCCCCCAGTCGCTCGAGCAATTCGGTGTCACCCATCGCACGCATTTCCGCGACGCGTTCTTTGGTCTTCGCCATTAGATCGTTACCTCCGGGGCGCCGTGCGTACCGGGACGGACGACGAACTTGGCCTTGATCGGCAGCTTCTGGATGGCGCGCTCCATGGCCGCGCGGGCCAACGCCTCATCCACTCCACCGAGTTCGAACATGATGCGACCGGGTTTGACCACGGCCACCCAGAACTCCGGGTTCCCCTTCCCCGAACCCATACGGGTCTCCGCGGGCTTCTGGGTCACTGGCTTGTCCGGAAAGACGCGGATCCACACTTTTCCACCGCGCTTGACGTGACGGGTCATCGCGATACGCGCCGCTTCGATTTGACGCGCCGTGATCCAACCGGCCTCGAGGGCCTGGATACCGAAGTCCCCGAAGGAGATGTCCACGCCGCCCTTGGCCATACCGGCCATGCGTCCACGCTGCTGCTTGCGGTGCTTTACCTTGCGAGGCATCAACATGATTACTCAGCGTCCTTTCGGAAGTGGGGAGTGTCGGTGTGCTCCTGGGTGGTGCGCCGTTCGATGTCCTCTTCGACACTCAAGCGACGCTCGACCTCGTCGGTCGCGGCCAAGAGGTCCGCCGGGTTGACGTCGGCCGGGTTGACGTCGGCCTCGGTCGTCTCGACGACGACCTCTTCCACCGCGGTGTCGGCGTCCACGCGGCGGCGACCTCCCCCGGCGCGCACCACGCCCTTGGGCGCCGTCGTCCCGACTGAGGGAATCTGGTCGCCGGCCGCCATAGCGGCCTCGCGCACGATCTTCTCGTCGTTGGTGAGCTGGTAGGGCAGGATGTCACCCTTGTAGATCCAGACCTTCACGCCGATGCGCCCGGTCGAGGTCCGCGCCTCACGGAATCCGTAGTCGATGTCGGCGCGCAGCGTGTGCAGGGGCACGCGCCCCTCGCGGTAGGACTCGCGACGTGACATCTCCGCACCGCCGAGGCGGCCCGAGGCCTGGATCTTCACGCCCATCGCCCCGGCCTTCTGGACCGTCTGGATGCCACGCTTCATCGCGCGGCGAAACGCCACGCGACGCAACAACTGGTCACAGATACCCTGGGCGATCAACGCCGCGTCGAGTTCGGGCTGCTTGATCTCTTGGATGTTGAGCGAGATCTTGTTCTTCTGTCCGGTGATCTTCTCCAGGTCCTTCTTCAGACGCTCGGCCTCCGCACCGCGGCGGCCGATGACGATGCCCGGACGCGCGGTGTGAATGTCGACGCGAATGCGGTCGGAATTACGCTCGATCTCGATACGACTGACCGCCGCGCTCTCGAGCTGCTTGGTCAGGTAGTCGCGAATCTTCCAGTCCTCGATGACGAGGTCCTTGTAGCCGCGCTCCTTGAACCAGCGTGACTTCCAATCCGTCGTGATGCCGAGGCGGAAGCCGTAGGGATTTACCTTCTGGCCCATTAGTTGGTCTCCTCAGTGGTGTGCTCGGACACCGTGTCGTCCTCGTTGGTCTCGCCAACCTCGTCATCGTGCGCGGCGTCCTCGACGGCGTCGGTCGCCGCTTCGTCGGCGACACCCACTTCGGCCACCTCGGTCTCGGATTGAGTCTCAGACTCCGTCTCACCAACGGTGTCCCCGACTTCGTTCTCGGTCACGTCCACCGACGGTTCGTACTGCGCCGCCGGCACCGGCTCACCGCGACGGCGCGATGACGCGACGCGACGCGAACGCGAGGCGGCGGCCTGGGCCGAACGCGCGACGCGCAGCAACTCGAGACGGTCCTCGTCCAGGCGCGAGACGATCACGGTGATGTGGCACGAACGCTTGCGGATCTTACCGGCGCGGCCGCGCGCGCGCGGCGTGAAGCGCTTCATCGTGATGCCCTCGTCGGCGTAGGCGGCCGAGACGTAGAGCTCGTCGGCGCTCATCGCGTCGTTGTTCACGGCATTGGCCACGGCCGAGGCCAGGACCTTGCCGATCACGTCGGCGGCCTCACGAGTGGTGCCCGCCAGGATCTCGGCCGCACTGGTCACGTCCTCGCCGCGAATCAGGTTCAACACGACGCGAGCCTTGGAGGCCGACATGTGAAAGCCGCGCAGCGTCGCGCGCGTGCCGGGTCGTTCGTTGGTCTTGGGTCCCGTCATTAGCGCCGTCCCGTCTTTTCCTGGCCGGCGTGGAACTTGAATGTCCGCGTGGGCGCGAATTCACCGAGTTTGTGTCCCACCATGGACTCGTTGCAGAACACCGGCACGTGACGCCGTCCGTCGTGCACCGCGAAAGTGTGACCCACCATGTCGGGAATCACCGTCGAACGACGGCTCCAGGTCTTGATGACCTTCTTCTCGTTGGCCGCGTTCATGGCGTCCACCTTCTTGAGAAGGTGGGAGTCGATGAAGGGACCCTTCTTGAGACTACGTGACATTTTCTACCTACCTCCGCGAGCCGCGTCCACGGCGACGACGAATAATGAGAGCGTCCGACGCTTTGGGCAGTCGGGTACGTCCCTCGGGCTGACCCCACGGTGACACCGGGTGACGTCCACCGGACGTCTTGCCCTCACCACCACCGAGGGGGTGGTCCACCGGGTTCATGGCCACACCACGGGTCTGGGGACGAACACCCTTCCAGCGGTTGCGACCGGCCTTGCCGATCTTGATCAGTTCGTGCTCGGAGTTCCCGACGATACCCAAGGTGGCCCGGCAGTCGATCGGCACACGACGCATCTCGGTCGACGGGAGGCGCAGGGTGGCGTAGCCGCCGTCCTTGGCGACCAGCTGCACGCTCATTCCCGCACTACGGGCCATTTTGCCGCCGCCGCCCGGACGCAGTTCGACGTTGTGCACGGTCGAACCCGTGGGGATGAAGCGCATGGGCAAGGTGTTGCCGTTACGGATATCGGCCTTGGGGCCGGACTCGACCATGTCGCCGACCTTGAGACCGTTGGGCGCGAGGATGTACCGCTTCTCGCCGTCCACGTAGTGCAACAGGGCGATACGACACGTGCGGTTGGGGTCGTACTCAATCGTGGCGACCTTGGCCGGGATGGCGTCCTTATTGCGCTTGAAGTCGATGATGCGGTACTGCTGCTTGTGTCCGCCACCGCGGTGGCGCGAGGTCTTGCGACCGTAGTTGTTACGGCCACCCGTCTTGGGCTTGGGGTCGAGCAGCGACTTCTCGGGCGTCGTGGTGGTGATGTCGGCGAAGTCCGACACCGTCTGGAAACGACGACCGGGGCTGGTTGGTTTGCGGTGACGCAGTGCCATGGCAGTCCTTAGTTCTCGAAGAGGTTGATCGAGTCACCCTGCTTGAGGGTGACGATGGCCCGCTTCGTGCCGGGGCGCGTGCCCACGACACCGGTGCGACGATTGCGCGTCGACTTACCCTTGCGGTTGAGTGTGTTGACATTGGTGACCTTGACGTTGAAGGCCTGCTCGACGGCGTTGCGCACGTCGATCTTGGTGGCGCGCGGGTCGATGACGAACACGTAGGTGTGGTTGTCCATCAACCCGGTGGTCTTTTCCGACACCACGGGTCGAATCAGGACGCTCATGGCATCACGCATCAGATGATCTCCTTCACAGTCGGCAGGGTGGCGTCGGTGAAGAGCACCCAGTCCGCGTCGAGCACGTCGTAGGCGTTGACCTCGCCGGCGTCGATGGTCTTGACATTCTCGAGGTTGCGGAACGAGTGAAAGGCCACCGCGTCCTCGCGACTCAGCACGACCAGCACCTTGCCCGCCAGGCCCAGGGCCGAGAGCGAACTCACCGCGTCCTTGGTCCTGGGTGTGGTCCAGGCCGCGAAACCATCGATGAGGGCCACGCGCTCGAGGGCGGCGCGGTCCGACAGCGCGGAGTTCAGGGCGAGACGGATCATCTTCTTGGGCGTCTTCTGGTCGTACTTGCGCGGCTTGGGCCCGAGCGCAATCCCACCGCCGGGGTAGTGCGGGGCCCGCACGGTACCCTGGCGCGCTCCGCCGGTGCCCTTCTGATTGAAGGGCTTCTTGCCACCACCGCGCACCTGCTTGCGCGTCTTGGTCGACTGGGTACCGGCGCGCTTCGCGGCGAGTTGGGCCTTGATGACCTGGTGCAACACGGCCATATTGGGCTCGATGCCAAAGATCGTCGGCTCGAGCGCGACGCTGCCGAGCTCGGCGCCCGCCACGCTCTTACGCGTGACCGATCGCCGCGCGGGCTCGGGACGTTCCTTCTTCACGGGACCGCGCAAGGTAAAGACGTCGCTCATCGAGCACCTCCAGCTTTCATCGGGTTCTTCACCGACGTGCGTAGGACCACGACGCCGCCCCGGGGACCCGGCACCGCCCCCTTGACGAGGACCAGATTGCGCTCGATGTCCACGCCGATCACTTCGAGGTTCGTGGTGGTGACCTGGCCGCCACCCATGCGACCGGCCATCTTGGTGCCCTTGAACACGCGACCCGGCGTCGAACAGGCGCCAATGGATCCCGGCGCGCGGTGGTGCTTGTGGTTACCGTGGGCGGCGCCCTGTCCGGCGAAGTTGTGACGCTTCATGCCACCGGCGAAACCCTTACCCTTGCTCACGGCAGTGGCGTCGATCATCTCGCCCTTTTCGAACACGTCGGCCAAGATCTCCTGGCCCACGGAATACGACGACACGTCATCGAGCCGGAGTTCCACCAACTTCTTGCCCGGCGTCACGCCCGCCTTGTCAAAGTGTCCGAGTTCGGGCTTGGACAGCGTCGAGGTCCGACGGGTCCCCCACGTGACCTGCACGGCGGAGTAGCCCTCCTTCTCGGGAGTCTTTACCTGGACGACGCGAGCAGGGCTGACCTTGACCACGGTCACGGGAATGGCCCGATTCTGGGCGTCCCAGACTTGGGTCATGCCCACCTTCTCGCCGACGATCGCTTTGGTCGCCACGTGTGCCTCTCTTCTTCCTTGTACCCGCGTATCGGTTGTCCCGACACACAGACGCTCCGCCGGGCCATAAAACCCGAACGGAGCGCTCGACTTGTTTGGTTCAGCGTCCCTCGAGTGAGGCGACTGAACACTTCTGTTGTTGCCCCTGCCGTAGTGACAGGGGTACTAAACCTACACCACGGACCCCTGCGGGCGCAAAACACCCGCAGGGACCGTGAGGTGCTTAATTCTGACGAATCTTGATCTCGATGTCCACGCCGGCGGGCAGGTCGAGTCGTTGGAGCGAATCGACCGTCTTCGCCGAGTGGTCGACGATGTCGAGCAGGCGCTTGTGGACACGCATCTCGAAGTGCTCGCGGGAATCCTTGTGCTTGTGCGGTCCGCGAACCACCGTGTACCGGTGCTTCTCGGTGGGCAGCGGCACGGGACCCTGCACGCGGGCGTTGGTACGCTCCACGGTCTGCACGATCTTCGCGGTGGACTGGTCCAGGACCTGGTGGTCGAAGGCCTTCAGCCGGATACGGATCATTTGACGGTTGTCGGCCATGACCTGACTACTTCAAGATCTTGACGACGCGACCCGAACCCACGGTGCGGCCACCCTCGCGGATGGAGAAGGTGAGACCCTCTTCCATGGCGATCGGCTTACCTAGGGTCACGGTCATCTCCGTGTTGTCACCCGGCATGACCATCTCGGTGCCCGCAGGCAATTCGATGGTTCCGGTGACGTCGGTCGTGCGGAAGTAGAACTGCGGACGGTAGTTCGCGAAGAACGGCTTGTGACGGCCGCCCTCCTCCTTGGTCAAGACGTAGACCGAGGCCTCGAAAATCGTGTGAGGGGTGATCGAACCGGGCTTGCACAGCACCTGTCCACGCTCGACGTCTTCCTTCTTCGTTCCGCGCAGCAGTGCCCCGAGGTTGTCGCCCGCCTGTCCCTGGTCCAGGAGCTTGCGGAACATCTCGATGCCGGTGACCGTCGTCTTGGTCGTGTCGCGCAGACCCACGATCTCGACTTCGTCGCCGACCTTGACGATGCCCTGCTCCACCTTGCCGGTCACCACAGTGCCACGACCGGTGATCGACATGACGTCCTCGATCGACATCAGGAATGGCTTGTCGGTCGAGCGCTCGGGCTCGGGGATGTAGGCGTCGACGGCCGCCATGAGTTCCATGACCTTGTCGCCCCACGCCTCGTCACCGTCGAGGGCCTTGAGGGCGGACACGCGAACGATGGGGATGTCGTCGCCCGGGAAGTCGTAACTGGTCAGCAACTCGCGAATCTCCATCTCCACGAGTTCGAGCAATTCCTCGTCGTCGACCATGTCGGCCTTGTTGAGGGCGACCACGATGTAGGGAACACCCACCTGGCGCGCGAGCAACACGTGCTCACGGGTCTGGGGCATGGGACCGTCGGTGGCGGACACGACCAGGATGGCGCCGTCCACCTGGGCGGCCCCGGTGATCATATTCTTGACGTAGTCGGCGTGACCGGGCATGTCGACGTGGGCGTAGTGACGGTTCTCGGTCTCGTACTCCACGTGGGCGATCGAAATGGTGATGCCGCGCTGGCGCTCTTCGGGGGCCTTGTCAATCTGATCGAAGGGCGTGAAGGCGGAACCCGGGACGCGGGTGGAGAGAACCTTGGTGATGGCGGCGGTAAGAGTGGTCTTACCGTGGTCAATGTGGCCCATGGTTCCGATGTTTACGTGCGGCTTAGTGCGCTCGAACTTCTGCTTTGCCATTGTCGGGGACTAACTTTCTGTCTCGTGACGAACCCACTGTGGATTCGTCGGTTTTGTTTCGGCCCTCCCCGACGACGGTTTGGACCTTGGTTTCCCTGGTTGCCCAGTACTTCTCGGTGTTGCCTACGCGCCAGTGGCCTTGGCCACGATCTCCTTAGCGATCGAGTCAGGAACTTCTGCGTATGAATGGAACTGCATGCTGTACGTCGCGCGCCCTTGCGTGCGAGAACGCAGGTCAGTAGCGTAGCCGAACATGTCCGCCAGTGGCACGAGAGCCCGGATGGTCTGTCCATTGCCCTGCTGTTCCATGCCCTCGATGCGTCCGCGACGCGAGGAGAGGTCGCCAATGACGTCGCCCATGTAGTCCTCAGGCGTGACGACTTCGACGGCCATCACGGGCTCGAGCAGTACGGGGCTGGCCAGGCGCGCGGCCTTCTTCACCGCGATGGACCCCGCGATTTTGAAGGCCATCTCCGAGGAGTCCACGTCGTGGTAACTACCGAAGGTCAAGCGCACGCGCACGTCCACCATGGGATACCCCGCCAGGACGCCCGAGGTCAGCGCCTCGGTGATGCCCTGGTTGACCGGGCCGATGTATTCCTTGGGGATCACACCACCGGAGATCTCGTCGACGAATTCGTAGCCGCCGCCGGGTCCCGTGGGTTCGAGCGTGATGACCACGTGACCGTACTGACCCTTACCACCGGTCTGGCGCACGTACTTCTCTTCGACTTTCTCGACCTTTTTGCGCACGGTCTCACGGTAGGCCACCTGGGGCTTACCGACGTTGGCGTCCACGGCGAACTCGCGCAGCATCCGGTCCACGAGCACCTCGAGGTGCAGCTCACCCATGCCCGAAATGACGGTCTGGGCGGTCTCCTCGTCGGTGCGCACGCGAAAGGTCGGGTCCTCCTCGGAGAGCGAGTAGAGCGCCTTGGAGAGCTTGTCCTGGTCGGCCTTAGTCTTGGGCTCGACCGCGACGTGGATGACCGGCTCGGGGAACACCAGGTTCTCGAGCTGGATCGGCTTGTCCATCGCCGACAGGGTGTCGCCCGTGGTGACCTGCTTGAGGCCCACGGCCGCGACGATGTCGCCGGTGCGGATGGTGTCGAGGTCTTCGCGGTTGTTCGCGTGCATCAACAGCAGTCGACTGAGCCGCTCCTTCTTCGAACCCTTCGTGGTGTTGATCACGGTGTCGCCCTTTTCTAGGGTGCCCGAGTAGACCCGTAGGAACGTCAACTTACCCACGTAGGGGTCGGTCATGATCTTGAACGCCAGGGCGGAGAAGGGCTCGGCGTCGTCGGCGTTGCGGAACTCCTCGTCCTCCTTACCCGGCTTGGTGCCGTGCGTCGGCGGGAGGTCGAGGGGCGAGGGCAAGTAGTCCACCACCGCGTCGAGCATGGGCTGCACGCCCTTGTTCTTGAAGGCCGAACCGTTGAGGATGGGCACACAGTGTCCGCCCAGCGTGCCGCGGCGCAGGGCGGCGTGCAGGTCGTCGGTCGTGGGCACCTCGTCATTGAGGACCTTCTCCATCAAGTCGTCGTCGAAGGTGGTCAAGATATCGATCAGGTTCGCGTGGTAGTCCTCGGCCTGAGCCTTGTACTCGTCGGGTACCGGCACGACCTCGAGCTTCTCGCCCTTGTCGTCGTGGTAGATCGTCGCGTTCATCGCGACCACGTCGATGATGCCCAGGTAACCGCCCTCGGCGCCGATGGGTAGTTGAATCACCGCGGGCACGCAGTTGAGACGGTCCTGGATCATGTCCACGCAGCGGAAGAAGTCCGCGCCCGTGCGGTCCATCTTGTTCACGAAGCAGATGCGCGGCACGTTGTACTTGTTGGCCTGGCGCCACACCGTTTCGGTCTGGGGTTCCACACCGGCGACCGCGTCAAAGACCGCGACCGCACCGTCGAGGACGCGCAGGGACCGCTCGACCTCCACCGTAAAGTCGACGTGACCAGGTGTATCGATGATGTTGATGCGGTGACCCTTCCAGTAACAGGTGGTCGCGGCCGACGTGATCGTGATCCCGCGCTCCTGCTCCTGGACCATCCAGTCCATCACGGCGGCGCCCTCGTGGACCTCGCCGATCTTGTAACTCTTACCGGTGTAGTACAAGATGCGCTCGGTCGTCGTGGTCTTACCCGCGTCGATGTGGGCCATGATGCCGATGTTGCGAACCTTGTCGAGGGAGATCTCGCGGGGGGTGCTCATTTCAAAGAACTTTCTGTGCTTACCAGCGGTAGTGCGCGAACGCCTTGTTGGATTCGGCCATCTTGGCCATGTCCTCGCGACGCTTCACCGCGGCGCCCACGCCATTGGAGGCGTCGATGATCTCGTTGGCCAGGCGCTCGGCCATGGTCTTCTCACGGCGTTTCTTGGCGAAATCGGTCAACCAACGGATCGCCAGGGTCGTCGCGCGGCGAGGGCGAACCTCGACGGGCACCTGATACGTGGTACCACCGACGCGACGGCTACGGACTTCGAGTTCGGGACGCACGTTCTCGAGCGCGCGCTTCAGCGCGGCCACCGGATCGGCGCCCGTCTTCTCTTCGACCATCTCGAGGGCGGTGTAGACGATGCGCTCGGCGATCGTGCGCTTGCCGCGCTCCAGGATCTTGTTGGTGATCTGGGTCACCAGGATCGACTTGTAAATCGGGTCCGCGGGGACTTCGCGGCGTACGGCGGGACCTTTACGAGGCATTACTTCTCCTTCTTGGCGCCGTAGCGACTACGGGCCTGCTTGCGGTCACGCACACCCGAGGTGTCGAGCGCGCCGCGAATGATCTTGTAGCGAACACCGGGAAGGTCCTTCACACGGCCGCCACGAACGAGGACGATGGAGTGCTCCTGGAGATTGTGCCCCACACCGGGGATGTAGGCGGTCACTTCGACGCCCGAGGTCAGACGCACGCGCGCCACCTTGCGCAGGGCCGAGTTCGGCTTCTTGGGCGTGACCGTGTGGACGCGGGTGCACACGCCACGACGCTGCGGGGCCCCCTTGAGCGCCGGCGTCTTGGTCTTGGATACTTTGTCCTGTCGACCCTTTCGGACCAACTGTGCAATTGTGGGCACGCAGAACCTCTTCTAGTTGTACATCGTTCGTTAGACGCGCCAGCAACGCCAGCGCGCGGACTTTCTATCTTACGACACGCAGCGCCTTATCGGCAAACCCGTTGCCGACCGCCTGGTCGGCAACGGGTCTGACGCTACAGGGCTTGTTCGCCGAAGCCGTCTTCGGGATTGGTCGCGTCGTTCTCGGGCATGGCCGACTCGTCGTAGTTCGCTCCGATGTTCTGGAACGCCGTCAGATCAGCGCTGAACGAGTCGTCCGAGGACAATTCCCCGAGCAAACTGGCCAGGTCCAAGTCGTCGTCGGACACCTGCGCCCATTCGGGCAGGAGTTCGGCGTCGGGCATGTCCAGTCGTAGTTCCCGCTGGTTGTAGTACTCGAGTCCCGAACCCGCCGGGATCAACTTACCGATGATGATGTTCTCCTTCAAACCCACCAGGTGGTCGCGCTTCCCCTCGATGGCGGCCTCGGTGAGGACGCGGGTCGTCTCCTGGAAGGAGGCGGCCGAGAGCCACGAGTCCGTCGCCAACGACGCCTTGGTGATCCCCATCAACTGGGCACGACCGTCGGCGGATTCCTTGGAGTTCTCCTCCAGGATGTTGTTGGTGTCGTTGAAGAGCTTCACGTCGACCATCGCGCCGGGCAGCCAGGGCGAATCACCGGCGTCGACGATCTGGACACGACGGGTCATCTGACGAACGATAAGTTCGATGTGCTTGTCGTGGATCGACACACCCTGGTCACGGTAGACGTTCTGGACCTCTTCGACCAAGTACTGCTGGGTCTCACGCGTTCCCCGAAACTTCATCATGAGCTTGGGGTCGAGCGGTCCGTCGTGCAACGGCGTCCCGACCTCGACTTCCTGACCATCGTCGACGAGCAGGTGACGCGCGATGGAGATCGACTCCTCCTGAATCTCGCCGTCGTTCCCGACGACCGTCAGCTTGCGCTCGCGGCCGATCAGTTCCACTCGTACGACGCCCGAGAACTCGGCAACCTTGGCGGCGCCCTTGGGGGTACGCGCCTCGAAGAGCTCCACCACGCGCGGCAGGCCGTGGGTGATGTCACTCTCGGTCACACCACCGGAGTGGAAGGTCCGCATGGTCAACTGGGTGCCCGGCTCACCGATGGACTGCGCGGCGATGACACCCACGGCCTCGCCGAGCTCGACGAGCTGGTGAGTGGCGAGCGACAGGCCGTAGCACGCCGCGCACACGCCCTGGACGGCGTCGCAGGTCAGCGTCGTGCGCACGCGCACTCGACCCACCGCGGCGTCGTCGCGCAAGCGCTCGACGTCGTCCATCAACAGCATGGTGCCCGCCGCGACGACCGAGCCGTCGGACAGCGTGACGTCTTCGGCGACGACGCGACCCCACAATTTGGTCTCGAGGTGCGCGCGCTGCCCGCGGGTGTCGGCGGCCACGTGCTCAATCCACATGCCGCGCTGGGTCCCGCAGTCGAATTCCTTGACGATCAGCTCCTGGGCGACGTCGACGAGTCGACGAGTCAGGTACCCCGAGTCCGCCGTGCGCAGCGCGGTGTCGCCGAGACCCTTACGGGTACCGTGCGTCGAGATGAAGTACTCCAGGACCGAGAGGCCCTCGCGGAACGAGGATTTGATCGGCCGCGGGATCATCTCACCGCGCGGGTTCGACACGAGGCCCTTCATGGCGGCGATCTGTCGGATCTGCGAGGAGTTACCACGCGCACCCGAATCGACCATCATACGAATCGGGTTGTCGAGCTGGGCGTTCATGGCGCGGTCGGTGGCGTCACCGACCTCCTTGTTCGCGTTGGTCCAGATCTCGATCTCCTGCTGACGACGCTCGTCGTCCACGATCACGCCGCGACGGTAGTTGAGTTCAACCTTGGCGGCCTGCTCCTCGTACTTGTTCAAGATCTCGGCCTTCTCCGACGTCGTGACGACGTCGTCGATCGAAATCGTCAGGCCCGACATCGTCGCGTACTTAAAGCCCAACGACTTGATCGCATCGAGAGCGGTGGCTACCTCCTGGCGGCCGAAACTCGCCGAGATGTCCTCCACGATCGAACCGATGGGCGTCGCGTTCTTGCCGATGAGCTCGTTCACGAAGCGAAAGCCGAAGGGCAAGGCCTCGTTGAAGAACACGCGTCCCGGCGTCGTCAGCAGCGAGCGACTCGCGCCGACCACGTCAATTCCCGCACCCTCGAGGCGCACGTCGAGGGAGGATCCCTCGAGCGGGCGAATCTCGATCGGTGTGCGCAGGGTGATCATCTTGTCGCCCAACGCGTTCTCGATCTCGTAGACGTGGCGGAACACTCGCGGATTCTCCACCGACTCGTTGGCCGGCAGGGTCAAGTAGTAGGCGCCAAAGACCATGTCCTGAGCCGGCTCGGTGATGGGCCGTCCCGTAGCGGGCGTGAAGATGTTGTTCGTCGAGAGCATCAAGATCCGCGCCTCGGCCTGGGCTTCGGCCGACAATGGCACGTGCACGGCCATCTGGTCGCCGTCGAAGTCGGCGTTGAACGCCTTGCAGACGAGGGGGTGGATCTGGATGGCCTTGCCGTCGACCAGTACGGGCTCGAAGGCCTGGATACCGAGTCGGTGCAAGGTCGGCGCGCGGTTGAGCAGCACGGGGTGCTCTCGAATGACCTCTTCGAGGACGTCCCATACCACGGTCTTGCGACGCTCGACCATGCGCTTCGCGCTCTTGATGTTCTGGGCCATCTGGGTCTCGATGAGTCGCTTCATCACGAAGGGCTTAAAGAGTTCGAGAGCCATCATCTTGGGCAGACCACACTGGTGCAACTTGAGTTGGGGACCCACCACGATGACCGAACGGCCCGAGTAGTCCACCCGCTTGCCCAACAGGTTCTGGCGGAATCGCCCCTGCTTCCCCTTGAGCATGTCCGAGAGACTCTTGAGTGGTCGGCCGCTCTGGCCGGCCACCGGACGTCCGCGACGACCATTGTCGAAGAGCGCATCCACCGCTTCTTGGAGCATGCGCTTCTCGTTGTTGACGATGATGTCGGGCGCGCCGAGGTCGAGCAGTCGCTTGAGTCGGTTGTTGCGGTTGATCACGCGTCGGTAGAGGTCGTTGAGGTCCGAGGTCGCGAAACGGCCACCGTCGAGCTGGACCATCGGGCGAAGGTCGGGCGGGATCACGGGGACGGCCTCGAGGATCATGGCGCGCGGGTCGTTGAGGCGATGGCCGTGCGCGTCACGACGATTGAAGGACTGCACGATGGCCAGGCGCTTGAGGAACTTAGCGTGACGTTGCGCCGAGAGCGGCTTGCGGCCGTCCTTGGCGTCGATCATCTCGCGCATGAGGCGCTCTTCCTCGTCGAGGTCCATGCGGTCGATCAACTGGAGAATGGCGTCGGCACCCATACCCCCTTCGAAGTACTCACCGTAACGGAACTCCATCTCTCGGTAGAGAACCTCGTCCTCGATGATCTGACGCGAGTGCATCCCCTCGAAGGTGTCGAAGGCCTGCTTGGCCAACTCGCGCTCCTCGGCGTAACGGCTTCGCACCGCGTCGAGTTCCTTCTCGGTACCGCGCTGGAGCGCGCGCAGTTCGGACTCCTTGGCCCCGTCGGTCTCGAGCTTGGCGGCGCGGGTCTCGATGTCCTTGAGTTTGGTCTCGAGGCCCTTAGCCTCGCGCTCGGCGATCTCGAGTAGTTCCTCCGCGAGTCCCCGGCGCAAATCGGCCAAGTCCTCGTGACGGCGCTCGACCTCCACGTGGGTGACCATGTGGGCGGCGAAGTAGATGACCTTCTCGAGTTGCTTGGCCTTGAGCTCCTCCTTGGGGGCGGTCCCCATGAGCAGGTAGGCCAACCACGAGCGCGTACCGCGCAGGTACCAGATGTGCACCACGGGCGCGGACAAGGCGATGTGGCCCATACGGTCACGACGGACCTTGTCCGAGGTGACTTCGACGCCACAACGCTCGCAGACGATTCCCTTGAAACGCACCCGCTTGTACTTGCCACACGCGCACTCCCAGGCCTTCTGCGGTCCGAAGATCTTCTCGCAGAACAGGCCGTCCTTCTCGGGACGTAGGGTCCGGTAATTGATGGTCTCGGGCTTCTTCACCTCTCCCGAGGACCAGCTGCGGATGTTCTGGGCGGTAGCCAGACCAATGCTCAGTTCATCGAACTGATTGACGTCGAGGGGACTCATGACAACTTCCTTTCTGCGGCGCGGCGAGCGTCCTCCTCGTCGGATCCGCGCTCGGGTCGACTGATGTCGATACCCAGTTCACGCGTCACCGAGAAGAAGTCCTCTTCCGTGTCGGCGAGGTCCACGTGGGCGCCGACCTTGTCGCGCACTTCCACGTTGAGACACAATGACTGCATTTCCTTGATGAGAACCTTGAACGACTCGGGAATTCCCGGCTCGGGCAGGTTCTGGCCCTTGACGATGGACTCGTAGGCGCGCTCGCGACCCTTCATGTCGTCGGACTTGACCGTCAACAGTTCCTGCAGGGCGTATGCGGCCCCGTAGGCCTCGAGGGCCCACACTTCCATCTCACCGAAGCGTTGACCACCGAACTGGGCCTTACCACCCAGTGGCTGGGCCGTGATCATCGAGTACGGACCGGTGGAACGAGCGTGGATCTTGTCGTCGACCATGTGGGCGAGTTTCAAGATGTAGGCGTAACCCACCGAGATCTGGTTGTCGTAGGCCTCGCCAGTGCGGCCGTTGTACAACACGACCTTGCCGTCGTGGTCACCCGACAAGAGACGCTTCCCGTTGGCACCGTCGACGTTCAATCGCTCGAAGGTCTGCTGGATCGTGGGCTTGTCCTTGGCTCGTTCGGTCTCGTCCCAGTGCGCACCGTCGAAGGACGGGGTCGCCACGTAGACGGCCGGCTCGGTGCGCGGACGAGTCTTGCGGTAGGGGCGCGTCGACGTGCTCTTCTGGTCGTCGTGACCCGAGGTGCCCATCGCGGGATTGACGTCGATACCGGTCCAACCGTGGCGGGCCGCGTAACCGAGGTGACTCTCGAGCACCTGGCCCACGTTCATACGACTCGGCACGCCCAGCGGGCTCAAGATGATGTCAACGGGCGTACCGTCGGCCATGAAGGGCATGTCCTCTTCGGGCAGGATCTTCGAGATGACACCCTTGTTGCCGTGACGCCCCGCGAGCTTGTCGCCCTCGGAAATCTTGCGCTTCTGGGCCACGTAGACCTTCACCAACTGGTTGACGCCGGGCTGCATCTCGTGGTCCTCGTCACGGCTGTAGACCTTGACGTCGATGACCTTGCCGGACTCGCCGTGGGGAACCTTGAGCGATGTGTCACGCACTTCACGGGCCTTCTCACCGAAGATGGCGCGCAGGAGGCGCTCCTCGGGCGACTGCTCGGTCTCCCCCTTGGGCGTCACCTTGCCGACGAGGATGTCCCCGGGCTCGACTTCGGCTCCGATGCGCACGATGCCCATGTCGTCGAGGTCCGCGAGGATGTCGTCGGGCAGGTTGGGGATGTCGCGCGTGATCTCCTCGGCGCCCAACTTGGTGTCACGGGCGTCAATTTCGTACTCCTTGACGTGGATCGAGGTCAACACGTCGTCGCGCACGAGTCGCTCATTCAAGATGATGGCGTCTTCGTAGTTGTACCCCTCCCAGGGCATGTAGGCCACCAGCAGGTTCTTACCCAGGGCCAGTTCACCGTTGGAAGTGCTCGTGCCGTCGGCCAGTAAATCGCCGGTCGTGAGCACCTCACCCCCCACCACGAGGGGCTTCTGATTGATCGACGTGTCCTGGTTGGAGCGGCGGAACTTGTTCAAGTTGTACTGCTTCTTGCCCAGGGCCTTACCGTAACGGTCGACGACTCCCTTGTCGTACTCCACCACGATGCGGTCGCCCGACACCGCCGTCACGACACCCGCGCCCTCGGCGAGCAGGACGTCGCCGGAGTCGAGGGCCGCGCGTGATTCCATGCCCGTGCCCACGAAGGGCGCCTCGGGCATGATCAGGGGAACGGCCTGCTTCTGCATGTTCGCACCCATCAGGGCCCGCTGGGCGTCGTCGTGCTCGACGAAGGGGATCAGCGACGTCGCGACCGAAATGACCTGCTTGGTCGAGACGTCCATCAACTCGACCTCGTCGGGCTTGACGAAGTCGATCTCCGAGGTGGTCGAGGACGACTTGTTCGACGCACCCACGCGCAGACCGGTCCCGATCGGCCCGCGGCGTACCAGCACGCGGTCGGCGGTCAACTTGCCCGACTCGTCCACTTCGGTGTTCGCCTGGGCGATGACGTAGCGCTCTTCCTCGTCGGCGGTGAAGTAGCGAATCTCGCCGGTCACCCGTCCCCCGGTCACCACGCGATAGGGCGTCTCGATGAAGCCATACTCGTTGATGCGCGCGTAGTTGGCTAGGTACCCGATGAGACCCACGTTGGGGCCTTCGGGGGTCTCGATGGGGCACATGCGTCCGTAGTGCGAGGAGTGGACGTCACGTACCTCGAGGCCGGCGCGCTCGCGCGATAGACCGCCGGGCCCCAGGGCCGACAAGCGACGCTTGTGGGTGAGGCCCGAGAGCGGATTGTTCTGGTCCATGAACTGACTGAGTTGCGAAGTGGCGAAGAACTCCTTGATCGCCGACATCACGGGACGGATGTTGATCAGGGTCTGGGGCGCGATGGCCTCCACGTCCTGGGTGTTCATGCGCTCACGCACCACGCGCTCCATGCGCGATAGACCAGTTCGCAGGGCGTTCTGGATCAACTCGCCCACGCTGCGGATGCGCCGGTTGGCGAAGTGGTCCTGGTCGTCGATGTGGTACGTGGTCTCCTTGGCCGTACGGTCACGGGCCAGGTTGAGCAGGTACGTCGCCGTGGCGAGCACCTCGGCCTTGGACAAGACGTGCAGGTCGGGGTTGGGCAGTTCCAAGACGTCGCCGAAGAGCTCGACGTTCTTGGCGACCTCGGTACCGAGTTTGCGGTCGAGCTTGTAGCGGCCCACGCGACTGAGGTCGTAGCGCTTCTCGGAGAAGAAGGCGCCCTCGAAGTACTGGCGGGCGGCCTCGATGGTCTGGACCTCACCGGGACGCGCCCGACGGTAGATCTCGAGCCAGGCCGTCTCCTGGCTGGCGCGAGCGAAGTTCTCGGGGACGTCCTCGAGGTTGTACTTGTCCATGTGCTTGGCAATCTCGATGTGCGCCTTCTTCCAGTCCGCGTGGAACTGGTCCTCGAGGAAATCGAAGTGGGCGACGAACTTCTCGAAGAAGGCCTCGTCCATCGACGTGTCGAGTGCGCGCAGCAGGGTGAAGATCGAGATACGGCGCTTGCGGGCGATTCGCGCTCCGGCGTTGGCGGCCTTGTTCTTCTTCTCTTCGAGGTCGACCTGGAGCCATTCCCCGCGACTGGGGTGGATGGTGCCCTCGAAGGCGACCTTCTCGTCCTTGCCCGGTTGGAACAACACACCCGGTGAACGCACCAATTGGCTCACGACGACACGCTCGGTACCGTTGATGATGAAGGTGCCCTGCTCGGTCATGATCGGGAAGTCGCCCATGAAGACGGTCTGTTCCTTGATCTCACCGGTCTCGGAATTCAAGAAGCGTGCGCGGACGAAGATGGGCTGGGAGTAGGTGGTGGCGCGTTGGCGGCACTCCTCGACCGTGAACTTCGGCGGGCTCTTGAGGTCCGCGTCGTCGGGATCGAACTCGAGCTCGAGCGAGAGCCGTCCCGTGAAGTCCGAGATCGGCGACAAGGCCTCGAAGGCCTCACGCAGTCCCTGCTTCATGAAAAGGTCGAAACTGTCCCGCTGGATCTCCAAGAGATTAGGTAGGGGGTGAGCTTCACCCAGGGCCGAGAAATTAAAGCGTTCGGGGCTAGTGGACCGAGACGTCAACGGTCTATCCTCCGTGTAAGTGGGTGGCTACTGCATTGATTACGTGCCTCTACAACCAAAACCTCGTCAGGGGATGACAAAATAGAGCGCAGGGACACGGTCTTTCGACACTACTACTCTAGGGCGTGCAGACGCAAGTGGTGCCCGTAGGAAACGGGCACCGCCAACCGGGCTGCGCTCACCCTAGGCAAGATCCACGCCGCGGTCAAGTATCCTCACCCGCGAAGCGAAAGCCCCGACCGGAGAACCGGTCGGGGCTCCAGCAAAATGCAAGGAATTACTTGAGTTCGACGGTGGCGCCGGCGGCCTCGAGGGCGGCCTTGGCCTTGTCGGCGTCCGCCTTGGAGACCTTCTCGAGAACGGGCTTGGGGGCGCCGTCCACGAGGTCCTTGGCCTCCTTGAGACCGAGGTTGGTCAAGGAACGTACTTCCTTGATCACCGCGATCTTCTTCTCGCCGCCACTGGTCAAAATGACGTCGAAGTCGCTCTTCTCCTCCTCCGCCGCACCAGCGTCGGCACCGCCGCCCGCCGCCGCGGGAGCGGCCACGGCCACGGGGGCCGCGGCGCTCACGCCGAACTTCTCTTCGAATTCCTTCAACAGCTCGCTGAGCTCGATTACCGACAGGTCAGCAATACCGTCGAGAATCTGCTCCTTGGTCAGGGTTCCAGCCATGGTGATTCCTTTCTCTTTTTCGTTTCGTTACTACGGTGGTGGGTTATTCGGCCGGTTCGCTCGCGGCGCCCTCGGGCGCCTCGGAGTCCGCCTCCGCCTCGGCCACGGGGGCCTCAGCGTCAGCCTCGACCTCCGCGACAGGAGCCGCGGCGTCGTCGCTCGCTGCAACTGCAGCTTCCTCGACCCCGGCCGGAGTCTCGGCGGCCGACTCGTCCGTCTCGGGCGCCGCCGGGGCCACGGGGCCACCCTTGGAGTCGATCAGGGCCGAGAGGCCGTAGGCGAGGTTTTGGGGCACGGCCTTCAAGAGGCTGGCCATGGTACGAAGGGGTGAGGCGAGGGCGCCGGCGAACTGGGCGAGCAACACGTCACGGCTCGGCAGGTCCGCCAGCGCACCGATGTCCTTGGGGCTGAGCGCCTTACCGTCGAGCACGCCCCCCTTCAGGATCAACTTCGGCGAGGCTTTGGCGAGGTCGCGCAGGGCCTTGGCGACCGCCGAGATGTCCCCGTCGACGAAGGCGATGGCCGTGGGACCTTCGAGGAACTCGCTGATGGGCTCGACGCCCGTGCCTTGGACCGCACGACGCACCAGGGTGTTCTTGAACACCTTGTAGTCGGCACCCAGGGTGCGCAACTGACGTCGAATATTGGAAATCTCCGCCACCGTCAGTCCGCGATATTCGGTGACGACGGCCGTCGTGGTCGCGTCGACCTTGGTCTTGACCTCGTCGACGGTGGCGATCTTCGCCGGGCGAATCTTGCTCATGTGAACTCCTCCACCGGATGCCGCCCGGTACGGGCCGACGACATCGCAGCAAACGAGTCACCCGCGGGCGAACTCGAATTCCTCGTCAGGCTGACCGGTCGGCCACTTAAGTGGGTCTCCCCACACCGGATGTCTTCGGCGTTCTTCAAATCGGTGGCACTCTCGTGCGCTGGTACATCGTAGTCGTGGGGTCGCACCCCGTCAAAAGCGACCTAGGCCGTCGTGAGGACTTCGTCGAGTTCGCGCGTGCGCGTGGGATCGATCTTGACACCCACACCCATGGTCGAAGAGACCGTGATCGACAGCAGGTAGCGCCCCTTGGCGCTGGCGGGCTTGACGCGCACCAACTCGTCGATGACCGCGTGCACGTTCGCCGCCAGGTCCTCCCGCGAGAAACTGACCTTGCCCACGCGCAACTGGACGTTGCCGATCTTGTCGGTCCGGTACTCCACGCGTCCGCCCTTGAACTCGCCGACGGCCTTGGCCACGTCCATCGTCACGGTGCCGGTCTTAGGGTTCGGCATGAGACCGCGAGGTCCCAACACGCGGCCGAGACCGCCGACTTGACCCATCAGATCAGGGGTGGCGATAGCAATATCGAAATCGAGGAATCCCCCGGCCACCTTGGCGACCAGGTCCTCGGCGCCGACGAAGTCGGCGCCCGCGTCGCGGGCGGCCTGCGCGTTCTCGCCCGAAGCGAACACCGCGATTCGGTTCGTCTTACCGGTACCCGACGGCAACGAGATGGTCCCTCGCACGATCTGCTCGGCCTTGCGCGGGTCCACGCCGAGACGCACCGCGAGCTCGACGGTCTCGTCGAACTTGGCGGTCGCCAGTCCCTTGACCTTGTCGAGCGCTTCGTTCACCGAGATCAACTCCTCGCGATTCACCTGCGCGAGGGACTTCTGGTAGTTCTTTCCGTGCTTCATTGTTCTCTCCTAGCCCGCGACCGAGATGCCCATGGAGCGCGCCGTGCCGGCAATCTGCAACTTGGCCTGCTCCAGGTCGTCGGTGTTGAGGTCCTTGATCTTGGTGGTGGCGATCTCTTCAATCTGCGCCATCGTGACGGTCGCGACCGTCTCACGTCCGGCGAGGTGCGCGCCCTTCTCCACGCCCGCCGCTTGGCGCAGCAGCACCGGAGTGGGAGGCGTCTTCAAGACGAACGTGAAGGAGCGGTCGTCGTAGATCGAGATATCGACCGGAATGACGGTGCCCTTCATCGCCTCGGTGGCGGCGTTGTACTGCTTGCAGAACTCCATGGTCTGGATACCGTGGGGTCCGAGCGCGGTACCCACCGGCGGCGCGGGGGTGGCTCCACCCGCCGGGAGCTGGATTTTGACGACGGCAATAACTTTCTTGGCCATGATGTCTCCTTAAGACCTAGAGCTTCGTAATCTGCGTGAATTCGAGTTCCACGGGGGTCTCGCGACCGAAGATGTCCACGAGCACCTTCACCTTGAGCTGATCCTCGTTGATCTCGGCGACGTGGCCTGAGAAGGTCGCGAAGGGACCACTCTTAATCTGCACGGTGTCGTTGATCTCGAACTCGTGCGTGGGCAGACGTCGTTTGGCCGCCGGCACCTCGACACCCTCGACGTGGGGGCGAATGATGTTGTCGACCTCGCGTTTCGTGAGCGCGGTGGGGCGCGTCTTCTCGGCCCCCACGAAGCCCGTCACGCCGGGCGTCGAACCGATGACGTAGAAGATCTCGGGGTCCGGTTCGCAACGAATCAGTAGGTAGCTGGGGAACATGCGCTTGGCGACGGTGACCTTCTTGCCCGACTTGAACTCGGTGACGTCTTCTTCGGGCAGGTAGATCTCGTAGATCGAGTCGGTCAATTCGCGACTCTTGATGATGTTGTTCAGCGCCCCGATGACCTTCTTCTCGTGGCCGGCGAAAGTGTGCACGATGTACCAACGGCCCGGACGATCGAAGGCGCTCTCGACAACGGGCTCCTCCTCGTCCTCTTCGATGATGGTGACGTCGAGAATCTCGTGCTCGTCCAACTCATTCTCGTCATTCTCGGTGGGGATCTGCGTGTCGTTCATGAGGGCCTTACTTCGTGAAGAGGAACGTGACGAATTTCGAAAAACCGAATCCGAGGCCAAAAATCAACGCGGTCATGAAAATCAGGACGAATGCCACAATGGAGGTGTAATTGATGGTCTCGGCGCGCGTCGGCCAGGCCACCTGGCGCAACTCCTCGCGGACCTGACGAAAGAACTCACTGGGGGTGGCGCGCTGACTACGGCGCCGCGAGGCGTTCTCCGTCGCGGCGGCACGACGAGACGCGGTGCCCTCGGCACCCACCTGACCCTTGCGCTGCATCATGCGCTTTTGTTCGCGGTTCATCTCGTGTCTTTCGTTACTTGTTCGGTACTTCCTGGCGAAAATCTACCGAGCAGGGCAGGAGGGACTCGAACCCCCAACCCCCGGTTTTGGAGACCGGTGCTCTACCAATTGAGCCACTGCCCTCTGTCCACCCGCCAAGGATTGCGCGGGCCGGCCGTAGGGAACAAACAGCCTACCACCCCACGCGGGGAGGATAACTAGCGGGTCTCCTTATGCGTGGTGTGCTTGCGCTCCCACTGGCAGTACTTCTTCATTTCGATACGCTCACGGTCGTTGATCTTGTTCTTCATCGTGATGTAGTTGCGGCGCTTGCACTCCTCGCAGGCCAAGGTGACCTGCACGCGCTTCTCGTTCTTTGCCATTTCGTCTCTCCTTCGTGGTACTTCGGTACTGCGGTACTGCGCCTGGTAGCGGCGGCGGGAGTCGAACCCGCGACACCACGATTATGAGCCGTGTGCTCTAACCACCTGAGCTACGCCGCCTGGCGAGCCCTCTGTCGGGATTGAACCGACGACCCCTTCCTTACCATGGAAGTGCTCTACCACTGAGCTAAGAGGGCG
>JAJZEN010000004.1 GCA_021828545.1 Actinomycetes bacterium | reverse complement strand
CGGACGCCGAGCCGCCGTGCTGATGGGAGTTGACGACTACGACGCCATGCGCGAGACGATTACCGTGCTGTTGGACCCAGTGCTGCTTTTCGCTCACCAGGAGGGCGTGCAAGCACTTTTAGAAGGTGACGCCCTCAACAGCGATCAACTCGCCGAAGTTATGAAGAGCGCCGGGCGCAGTGTCGGCACCAAGTAGAGAGCAATACAAACTCCTCATCGCCCGATCGACAGCGAACGCGCTATCTGACGTGCTCCCTGAGAAAATCGCGCATGCGATATACGAATTCATCACCGGACCGTTGCTCGAGAATCCTCGGCAGGTTGGAAAGCCGCTCGGACCACCATTAGCGCCGGCGTATTCAGCGCGCCGCGGTGACTATCGAGTGCTATACCTCATTGATGACGCCACGCACACGGTGAAAGTGAGCACGGTCAGACATCGTGCAGTCGCGTATCGGTCATGAATCACTGAGATCGCCCTCCGTCGTGGATGCACGGTTCGCGCGATCTGATTTTGTGGACCTTGAGGGACACAATACGATCCGCGACGAATTCGTTTTGGGCATACCCAGACGTCAGAAGGCGCAGCTGGCAACCACGTTCAATATTGCAATCAACGATTGTAGCACTCATTATGCTACAATCTTGAGGTGACCAGAATTGGAATAAGGGAGCTTCGCCAGCACGCCAGCCGCTACCTCGAACAAGTTAAGGCGGGCGAAGTCGTCGAAGTCACCGAACGAGGCAAACTGATCGCCCTATTGGTGTCACCGACCCCCGCCGTCGCCTCAAGGGACCGGCTCATTGCTTCGGGTCGGCTCATCGCGGCGAGAAATGCACTTCAAATACCAACACACCGACACGCCGCACCCACCAATAACACCGCATCGCAAGCGCTCACTGAACTGCGCGAGGATCGGTCGGCGTGATCTATATCGACACGTCAGCCCTCGTGAAGCTACTGTTCGACGAACCCGACAGCTCGGCGCTCGCGGACTGGCTAACCCTAAATGCCGACATTCCTAAGGTCAGCAGCGATCTATCAACCGTTGAGCTACTTCGTACGTGCCAGCGAATCGATGAATCACTGGTTGGTGACGCCCGACGACTACTGGATGGGGTCGACCTCGTGCCCATTGATCACGCAATCGTTGAGCAAGCCGTAATCCTGATCCCCCGCGAACTGCGGAGTCTCGATGCGATCCACCTCGCAAGCGCATTGTCTCTGAGCAGTGACCTCACCAATTTCGTCGCCTATGACGTTCGCCTCTGCTCGGCTGCCATCAATGCGGGGCTGCCGGTGATGTCGCCCACGTAGCGCATCTCCCTGCTCAACTCAAGATCAGCCAATGCCGCTACCGAAGGCAAACCCCTCCGACCAGAGTCGAGAAGGAATGTCCGTGCGAGATGCGATTCGCGCGTTCAATACTCGTGGGCGCTGAAGTGGACCTTAAGTCACACAATAAGAACCATTCAGTCACTGCAATCGCACGGAAGTCAAGCAACTTTGAAGTAAGAATGTTATCTACAGCAAGTCAATGAATTCGCCCACAGTGACGCCAGACTGCCGAAGAATCGCCGAAAGCGTCCCTCGGGCGAGTTCACGGTGATTCGGGACAATCACAGTTCTGCCCACTTGATTCTGGAGTTTCACGTGACTACCTCGCTGACCAACTTGTGCGAAGCCAATCTTCTCGAGCGCGGTGACGGTCTCTTGACCGGAAACAATTGGGATCGCGGGACTCACGCAGAGATCAAAACAGTGGTGATAATCGGTGGTTCCATCGAGTCGGGGATATCCTCCCCTTCGAAGTACAAGCCGAGCGCTTCTTCGAGATTCGCCAGCGCCTCATCGACAGACTCACCTTGACTGACGACGTCGACGTCAAGGCACCTCGCAACATACCAAGGCGCTTCGTGAGTGACTGCGACAGTGAACTTCATAGTTCAAATAATACCAGTGGCCTGTGTCATCGGATCTGGCGGTTCATATTCTGTTCCGGAGTGGGCGCTGAAGGAGTGGACCTTGAGTCATACAATAAGAACCGGCTCGCGTGCATTTTCAAGGTCTCCAATTGATTTCCGAGCCCATTCGACACGATATTCTTATTTACAGTAAGACTGTATTACTGCTATACTGGCGCCATGAGTGATTCTCCGACCTTTGTCACCGTCCAAAATCGTGGTCTCATTGCAATTCCAACCTCGATTCGTCGTCATTTTGGCTTGGATCAGCCGGGGGCACAAGTTGAAGTAATCGAGCGAGAGGGCGAGATCATTCTTCGTCCACATGTTGCTGTACCAGCCGACCAGGCGTGGTTCTGGACCGAGCGTTGGCAAAAAATGGAGCACGAGGCGGACGACGCCATCGCGGCCGGGCGCGTCACTGCTGCCGAAAGCGTTGATGATCTGCTCGCCGACCTTGACTCGTGAGGTTTGAGCGAACCGAACCATTCAAGAATGATTACCAACGGTTATCGGAAGATGAGCGTGAGATGTTCCGTGCGGCAGCCCGTGTCTTCAATGCGGCGTGCGATCGATTCATGGAGACTCGCAATCCGTCGTCTTGGCCGGCGAACCTTCGCGTTAAGGGGGTCGTTAACGCACCTGGCATATTTGAGATGACCTGGAGTTTCAGTGGTCCCGATGGTCGGGCAACTTGGCAGTGGACCACCGTTGTCAGCGCTGATGGAGACTCGGTGCCTGCGGTCCTGTGGCGACGACTGGGTGGTCACAAGATCTTTCGCGACCCATGATTGATGGTTAAGCCGTCGGCGGATAACCAAGCAGTTCGCGCAGGCAAATTTTGTGGGCGCTGAAGGACTCGAACCCCCGAGACAAATCGCTCGACGCAAAAGAAGTCGACACGAACTCGACGGGACGAATGATGAGGTTGACTTCCTTGTGATGAGAAATCCCTGGCTCGAGATCTGTACCTCATGCCGTCTTCGCTCCGCAAGATGGAAACGTCGCGTCCGCTCACCAGTCGACCGAATACGCTAGGGATAATAGTGTTCTCTGAGGCGCGGCGAAGGACCAGGTACAACGCGACAATCGGTCGAGATACTCCACGGAAGGGACTCACGACTCCACTTCTTACCCCGTCGAGAAAGCGTCGATGGGGCACCACATCTCCGTCGTGCGCGACAATATGTCAATGTACAATGCCGCACGCGTCATCGCGACAAGTCTGACGCACCGCACCTTGGACAGCATCCACACTTCTCACCCAACGGGCCAACGACATCTCGTTCGACGGTTGGCTCAATCCCCTCGCCAGCCGTCGAACGAAGTAGCGAAGTAGCGAAGCAATTCGTCGTGACGTAGTGCCATCGTCATTTGGGCAATTCAAATTACTCCGACGGCACCCACGCGCCCCACTTCAACTCGCAGCGTATTCACACACGACCTTCCTACCGAAGTCGAGTCACACCGGAACGAGATTGCCTCAGTTGACTCAGCGACTCAGCGCGAGGGCACCGCGTTTGCAACCACCACGTTCACTCGGCATTGCCGAAAAACCCGTGCTCGCGTTCTTGTTGGAATAGCTTGACGATTTCCTCATTGGGATCCTCTTCGGACTGCAGCCACTGCATGAGGTTCCAGAACACAATCGGAACGAACACGGCAGCCGAGAGGAACCATACGAATCCCGCGCTCAATTGCTGATCAGCGTTGGCCGAAATACCGTGGCCCGCAACGTGTCGGAACGCGCTGTACCAAGAACTGTTCGACATTCCCGCGAGATACGCGACGATCCACACAGCCCACATCACGACCGCCGAGATCCCAATACGGTAGGGGCGAGAAATTCCGGGGCTGAATGGCGGTGACTCAATCAACTCCACCATTAGGAAAAGCGAGGGAACGAACAGCGTGATCGCTTCGACGACCACCAGCCAATGGTGATGCACCAAGGCGTTCACCACAGGCGCGGCACGCCATAAAAGGGTCACAACCATTACGACCGTCGCCGACACCAGGGCGCGCGACTGCGCCTTCTCGCGTACCCTGCGCGCGTTCCAGCGGCGAAACCACGCGGGCTGACGATCGAGACTCGATGAATCAGTCGACCGGCGAATACCCAGCCAGGGCGCGCCTACCGCCAAGAGTGCCGGCGCACCAAAGGCGAAGATACAGAACTGAATCGCCTGGACGAAGCCGTAACGAAACGACCACCCCCATACCGGCGGCAACAATGAAAGTACGAGGAGTACCCCGCTGACCAAGCACAGCAGCCCCCGAAAGCCGGGAACCCAGGCCTTCGGGGGCTTCGTCACTTCCGTCGAAGTCATTCTGAGGGGTTACGCTGAAAGAAGCCCCAGAGTAGAACACCGAATAGAACCGCCAAGGGGATGACCAGTGTCTCCAACTGTGCCGGGAAATATGCGTCAATTCCGAACATTTACGGTTACCTCTTTCATATAGTTCACTTCAAAAGTCCTCGACGTACTTACATCAAATAAAACATGGCGAACAACAGCGCGCCAGCCAACGCCAGAAATACCTGAAAGTAGGACATGGCGGCGACGTCAGCGCGGAAAGCCCGTGCTCGCGGGTGGCTGGAGAACTCCGGATTGTCACCAGCGACCTCTTTCCGAATCCGCATTCCACGCGCCACCGTCGTCTCCAGCCAATACACGCTGATCACCAGCGACATGATGTTCATCACCCCGAAACCGATGAAGGTGGACGCGTAGCCGCTGGAACCCGGAAAGAAGGGCAGATGACTGAATTCGACAATCTGCAACAGCAACGCGATCAGGCCCGTGCCCACGCCCGCCCACGCCGCCACGCTGAAGTCCGTGAACGAACCCTTTACGAGTCGCTTCCGGCCAACGTACGCCAGGATCCCCGTCACGAGACTGAATCCGAAGATGAGGAAACCGAAGCCCCGAGGAGCCGTCACGTGATCGGGTCGCCACAGCAGGCCGTTGTTGCTCGAACGCAGGTAGAAATACGAGAACACCAGCGAGGCCAACATGAACGTGTAGATGCCGATAAAGAGCCGACCACCCGTCCAAATCGAACTGATGAGTGCGCGCATCTCATACTCGCGCTCCTCGGGACTCTGACTCGGCTCGCCGGACTGAATAACAGAATTGCTCATTGTCGTGTCTCCTTCGACCTAGGCCATTGTGGGGGTTGTCGTATCGGGAGCACCACTGGTTCCCAAATCCGCATAAGCGGGCGCACCATCTTCGCTGTAACGGTACGGGTCGGTCATGATGACCGGAATCCGCTCGAAGTTGTAGGACGGTATCGGCGTGGCCGTCTGCCACTCGAGTCCGAGCGACTCCCAGGGGTTCGCCGGCGCCACTTCTGGCTTGAGCCACAGGGAGTAGACCAAGTTGAAGAAGAACACCAGGAACGAGAAGCCAAGGATGAAGGCGCTCACCGACGAGAAGTCGTTGAGACCTTGCAGGTTCGTCGCGTAGGTGAACACGCGTCGAGGCTGACCGAGCAGGCCGATGATGAACATCGGGAAGAACGTCAGGTTGAAGAACACGAACATCAACCAGAAGTGCCACTTGCCGATCTTCTTATTCATCATCTTGCCCGTCATCTTGGGCATCCAGTAATAGATGCCCGCCATGAAGGCGAACAACAGGCCACCCATGATCGTGTAGTGGAAGTGCGAAAGGACGAAGAATCCTCCGTGCACCGTCACGTTGACCGGGACGTCGGAGAGGAAAACACCCGTCACACCGCCTATCAGGAAGTTGAAGAACAACGCGAGCACGAACAGCATCGGTATCTCGAATCGAATCTTCGCTCGATAGAGCGTTCCCAAACCGACGAGATAGATGAATCCTGTCGGGATCGAGATCAGCTCCGTCGTCAGCATGAACAGGGGACGCATGTCGGGATTGATACCACTCTGGAAGAGGTGATGTTGCCACACGAAGAACGACAACAACGCCACCCCGATCATGCCCGCTGAGGACACCTTGTACGCGAAGAGCGGTCGCCGACAAAAGACCGGCAATAGTTCACCGGCGATGCCAAAGCCCGGGAGGGCCATGATATAGACCTCAGGGTGACCGAAGAACCAGAAGAGGTTCTGCCACAGGTACGAACTACCACCGTGCTCATCGACGTAGAAGGCCGTCTGAACCGTCTTGTCGAGCAGACCGAAGAGTCCGCCCGCGAATAGCACGGGCGTTGCCAAAGTCAACAACGACGCCGTCGCGAGGATCGACCACACGAAGACCGGCACGCGGCCCCAGGTCATGCCCGGCGCGCGGTAGTTGATGATGGTCACCGCTTGGTTGAAGCCCGCGAGGATCATTCCCGTACCAATGACGGCGAAGCCCAGTAAGTAGGACACCATGCCCGGGCCCGACTGAGTCTGAAGTGGCGCGTAGCCCGTCCAGCCAGTGGGGAACCCTCCGTAGGGCAACGCCGAGAAGATCACCATGTAGCCGGCGGTGAAAATCCAAAAACTTAGCGCCTCAATGCGGGGAAACGCCATGCGGCGCGACCCAATCATGAGTGGTACGAAATAGTTACCCAGGGGACCCACGATGATCGACGTCGCCATCATCATCATGACCGTTCCGTGCTCCGAGACGATCTTGATGTACGTGTCGGGCGAGAAGACGTGCGTCGTCGGGTTCAGTAGTTCGGTGCGGATGGCCATCGCGAGGAGTCCACCGGTGAACATGAACAACAACACCCCCACCACGTACTGCAACCCCACCACCTTGTGGTCGAGGGTGTAGCGGAAGTACTTCGTCCAGTTGTCGACTGGCGACTCTTCTTCGAGTCCGTCCACGCCAAACAGCTTGGCGAAGGGGTAGTTCAACGCGCCAATGCCCCCGAGCCACCCCACGACGCCGAAGGCCAGCGCCAGGGTGTCCGCGATCGAGTTCTGACCGCTGTTGGCGATGTAGGAATACCCGCTGGCCAGATAATTACCGAACCAGTGACCGATCGTGTAGCCGATGATCGCAAAGACGATCGCCGTGATGATGTTCTGGGACAGCAATCCCGGTCGTTGCGTCCATGAGAGCCTTCTCGCCTCATGGGGGTGCCCCGAAACCGGACCACTTACTTCAGTACTGCGCTCGTCGCTGATCGTCATCGCGAGATCTCCATTTCTACACACCACAGGAAAAAGACATTGCTTACGGGCTTACGGGACTGGTTCATGCGGCGCTCTTGGTGCCGGAACCGTAGACCTCGACCTTGCTGAAGGGATCTTGGGTGTTGGGGTAGTACCCGCCGCCAGCCCCGTTGGCGCTGGGCACGTACGTCCACGCGAAAGCCGGCAACAACGCGGTGTTCGCGGCGTTGGCGGCCTCGGTCGTCGTCGCCCACGTTTCGAAGCTCGACTGAGATTCCACCTGGCCACTGTCATACATCGCGCCGTGCCAGATCCCACAGAGCTCGCTACAGCGAACGATGAAGTTGCCCGGGTCCTTCGTGGTCGTGAAAGCGACGTCGTTCACCTGGGGGTTCGCGTCGGCCTTGACCCCCAGCTGGTAGGCCCAGAAACTGTGGATCACGTCCAAGGAGGTCACGTTGAAGGCAATCGTCGTGTCCGCCGGCAGCACCAACTGCGACGACTCAAAACCACCGAACGTCGGGTACCGGTAGGTGAACTTCCACTGCTGTCCGATCACCTGCACCGGGAGCACGTTCTTCGACCCTGGCGCCCACGTCGCCTTGCCGACCAGTGCGGCGGTCTCGGCCTTGAGCGCACCCGAGGGGGCGAAGGCCGGGTTGGGACCCTGTCCTCCCCCCGAACCGTGATCCACCACCAGTGCGTAGGTACCGAATCCTGCCAAGAACAACACCGTCACCGTAGTGACTGCCATCCACGAAACGATCGTGGTGGTGTTGTGCCGAGCGGCGTCACCCGAGAAGGCGGCGTCCTTGTTGCGCTTGTCACCCCATACGACCAGGGAGTATCCAAGATAAATCCATACTCCAAAGAGCACCGGGATCGCCATCTCGAAGAGGACGTTGAAGTCGGTCTGGTCCTTGGCGGCGGTTTCAGTCAATCGCCCCGGGGGGACGTGCGGCGCCACGAAGATCGAGAACAAGACGTCACCGATCACCGAGAGGATCACCCACGCCACCGTCATGCGACGGAGGTGGTGGACCTGACCGGTTGAGTTCGTTGATTGGTTTGACATGATTACGCCACCACCTTCAAGAATCCGCCCATGTAATTGTTCGTCGACATCGGTCCACCATTTCCGTAGAGATATCCCAGTCCGCAGGGGACGAAGCACTGCCAGTTATAGCTTCCCGGCGCACCCGTCTTGAAACTGAACGTGATGACGTTGTGCGGCAGGCTGCCGCACGGCGCCTGCCCACAGATGTTGGGCAAGTTGCCGTTCACGCCGATGAGTGGCACTGATACCCCCAGGCCGGGTACCGCGAACGTGTGACCGACGCCGTTGCCACTGTAGGAGTTGTACACCTTGTAGGACTTGCCGTTCAGCGTCGCGCTACCACCGATCGTGCCCTGCACCTGGCCCCACTCTTGGTTGCGTAGCGGGCTACCCGAGTCGTACTGGTCAATGGTCATGTGGACCACGGTGTCAGCGGGCAGGGTCATGGACGTGTCGTGAATCCACTGACCCGACGTCGGATCCTTCTGCAGGTAACTGACCCAGGTTGGGTGGCCACCAAAGCCGGTGCCAATCGCGCCCACGGTCTGCAGGTTCACGTCCACGGGCGCACCCGTCGAGTGTCCCAGCGTGTAGTTCACGTAGCCACCCGGGTTTCCCGGATCTAAGAAGGACACCAGGGCCCAGATAATCAAAGCCACGGCGACCAGGAACAGACCAACGGCTGTACTCAGTCTTCCTGTAAACGACATACGACACTCCTTCTCAAAAAACTGCGTGGGATCACAGTTTTTATTCCCCGAATACGAATCCCAACTTCTTACTTGCAATTTAGGCGGCCCATATGTGAAACGTGTCACATAATTATTTCTTCCGCCCTCCTTACAATCGATTTAGAGTATCACCGATGGGAGCAGAATCAAGGCACTCTTGGCGGGTTCACCTGGGACTATTCGTCGCTGAAGTGATCTGCGTCTCCGCGTTCGTCGTCGAGATCTCACGCGCCTTGTCGGGAAATGCGCTCAGTTGGGCCTACGTGGTGGAGTGGCCGGTGCTGGGCGTGTACGCGATTTATATGTGGCGAAAACTGTTGAAAGACGAGGAATTCCCCGTTCTCGACCCGTCATCGAGTGACGCCCGTGACGAGGTCAGACTGGCGGCGTGGAACGACTACCTCGAGAGGGTGCACGCCCACGACCTCACGAAAAAACCACCGCCGTAAACTCTCAAGAAAAAAAATTCACGGCGCCAAAGGTTCGCGCCGTCACTCTCCTCGCGCCGTAGTTTCTTCATCGTTGACGACCTGGCGTCGCGCCCCGGCCGGATACGTCAGTGCAAACCCGCCGCATGCAGTAACGACGTCAATTCGCTCACCGCGGAACTTTGAGATGAGAGCAATGACGTCGCATTGATCGGGTCGTCGGGCACAATCCACTTGATACGTCCTTCAGGATCGATCACGAACATGAGGTCGGAGTGCACGCTCATCGTGGCTTTGGGACTCGAGATGACCTGAATGCCGTACTGATCCCACACCCTGGTCAACGATTTGAGCGAACCAGTGACGAAATAGAAGTTCTTCACACGCGCCAACGCGTGCAATTGCATGAAGTGTCGCACGTTCGCCACGGTCTCGTGCAGGGGGTTAGCGGCGACCGCAACGAGGTCGAGCGGAGCGGCGGGACCGAAATTTTCGGACACACTCTTGAGCTGCGCCGCGAGCAGGGGGCAATCCGTATAACACACGGGATCCAGGAAGGTCACTACCGTGTAGTGACCCTGGTGCTCGCCCAATGTGTAGGGCGCGCGGTTCTGATCCGTCAGCGTAAATCCTGGCGCCGCGGTGTTCGTCGCGCTCGCCGAACCATTCTGGGCGAGGTAGAGGGTCGTTTCGGCCGCGGCGAAGGTCGTGAGCGACATGGAAATCACCGCGAAAGCCACCATGCCCGTGGCGAAGGACACCAGGACCGCACCAGTGCTCGCGCGAAGTTCCCTCGGGAGGCGTCGGCGTAGGGGCTCACGAGCGACCCACTGGGGTGAGGCACACAACGTCAGGAGCGCGAGCGGCACGAGGGAATTGAGGTCAGTGGCGAGCCCGCCGAAAATTGCGGCGTCTTGGACCGTTATCCAGAAATAGACGCACCCAGCGACGACCATCCAGATGGGCCAACGCCATCCCCGATCGCTCGCCATCCAGAGTCCAACCGCGCACGCGCCCAACCATAGGATGATCACGATGTTGTAGCCCCCACCCATGGTGCCCGCGAGAACACCGACCTGGCGCACCACGTCGGAAAGCCAGTGCGGCTGAGCGAGCGAGGTCATTGACCTCGACATTTTCGTCAACGCGTTGGCGTTTCCTCCGCGCCAGAAACCGCGCGATGGTAGGACCTGGTAGACAATGGCACCGGCGAAGACCACGCTGAGGATGCGCAGGGTGACGCGCGAAAAGCGCTCGGGGAAGTAGCGCGGATCGAGGGCCAGCCACACACCAGCGATGACGTAAAAGAACGTCGCGCCCGGCCAACCGAACAAGAAATTATTACCCGGGGTGAAGAAACCCCCAGCGCCGTTGCCCACCAGCCAAATGAGCGCGGCCCACCCCACCGACACCGCCGCGGCAGCCCGGCCAACCTTCGCGTTGGATATCACCAGAAGAATACCCACGCCCACCTGGATCCAGGCCGCGCCGTCGGCGAGGGCAATGGGGTGACTGTTCCAGATGACGACGCCGTGGGTGATTAGGCGGTGAAGCCACGACGGCGTCCCGTCGGCGGCGGGCGCGACGACGAGGTTTCCCAGACCCAGGGGCATCGACACTTGAAACTGCAAGAGCCCGTCGACGACCCACATCACACCGAAAGCGACGCGCAGATACGTGCGGCTCCGCGGCTCGGCCAGACCGAGGTCCGAGAGGTTAAAGACGAGCACCCGACGCGTCGCCACCCCAATCACCATGACGATGAAGGCGATGCCGATAATCCACATCCCACCGGTCACGAACGCGCTGTGCTTGAACAGCGAGGTCACTAGCGGATTCGTAATGCTGTAACTGTTCGGTCCCATTCCCGGCACGGCTGCGGATCTCCTAACTCTGGTGGACGACCTCGGCAATGGAGGACAGGACGCCGTTCACGAAGGAGGGCGACCCGTCGGTGGAGTAGGTCTTCGCCAATTCCACCGCTTCATCCAAGATAACGGCCGTCGGCGGCGCGTCGTCCATCAACATCTCGCAGGTCGCCAGCGTCAGGATCAAGCGGTCGAGCACCGCCATACGCTCGAGCGGCCAGTCAATGGAGAGGGTGCGGATGAGTTCGAGCGCTTGGACGTCATCGTGGGCGACCGCTCCCAGAAGCGCCGCGGTATAGGCGTCGGGAGGAACTCGCAACTCCGCCAGGATCACCGACACCGCACGTCCCTTCATGGCGGCCTCGTAGAGGAGCTCCAACGCGCGCTCGCGAGCCCGATGACGTTGGGCGCCGAGTTCGCTCACTAGGCGCGCGTCATGTATTCGCCGGTACGGGTATCGACCTTGATGACTTCGCCCGGACCCACGAACAACGGCACCTGTACGACGAACCCCGTCTCGAGCGTGGCGGGCTTTCGCGCGCCCGAGACGCGGTCCCCCTGGATACCGGGTTCCGTCTCGGCGATCGCGAGTTCCACCGATGCGGGCAGTTCCACGCCAATGATCTCGTCATCGTGGGAGATGATCATCGCCTTACCGGTCTCCTTGAGAAAATTCGCGGCCTCACCCAAACTCTTCGACGAGACGGGCAACTGATCGAAGTTCACCTGGTCCATGAAGATGTAATCGTCCCCGTCGCGATAGAGGTACTGGGTGTCGCGCTTGTCAATGATGGCTTGCTCGAGGCGCTCGTCGGAGCGGTACGTCCGCTCGATCACCGCGCCGGTACGGGCATTTCGAAGCTTGGTGCGCACGAAGGCGCCACCCTTGCCGGGCTTGACGTGTTGGAACTCGATCACCGAGAAGAGCCC
>JAJZEN010000018.1 GCA_021828545.1 Actinomycetes bacterium | reverse complement strand
GCCTTTCATCGCACCATCGCGTCGTTCGACCTCGACGACGATGAGGTGACGCAGGCCGAAACGGTGGTGCTCGAAACGATGGGACAGTCCAAGATCGAAGTCTTCGAGCGCCTCTTGGGTCCCCGTGCCCATGACGCGAACGCACTCTTCGAGACCCACTTCGTCGAGAGCGTTCACGAACGAGGTGTGCACGAGATTCCCGGGGCTCGAGATACCCTGGTCGCCCTACAACGACGGGGGATCACCGTCGCACTGACGACGGGCTTCTCCCCCGCGACGAGGGAGTCGCTCATTGACGAGCTCGACTGGGGCACCCTCGTCGACGTTCGGATCTCACCCGCTGACGCGGGCCGTGGCCGCCCCGCGCCCGACATGATTCTCGTTTGCGCACTGCGCGCGCGAGTGTCAGCGATGAGCAACGTCGCTGTCGTGGGTGACACCGCGTCGGACATGATGGCTGGGATTCACGCGGGGGTGAAACTATGCGTCGGCGTATTGACGGGTAGCGACGACGAGCGCCGTCTGCGTGCCAGTGGCGCGGACGTGATCTTGAACTCAGTGGCTGATCTCGTGCCGGTACTCTCACGGGCCTAAGGGAGGGCACGAAGGAGCGCCCACCGAGACGGGCCTCGGGTGCCGACTCGACGCAGTGCACGAGGCGAGGGTCGGTTCCGAAGTCGTCGCCCCTCCCGCACCGCCAGCGTCGACCACCTCCTCGTAGGCATCGCCGTCACGTTCGATGGCGATGACGGTTTCCACGATGTCGTCGTGGCGAGCGACCGGCATTACGCGACCCCCCGCCCTGGCGTCGAGTGACGTCGATGGCCAGGTTCAAGATCACGGTGCGGGGACCCGTCGAGGTAGCCATTGACGTCGACGGTTGGAAGAGCGCATCGGACACCGCGTGGGTAGGACTACTTCTGGTCGAGGAGTTTCGAAGAGGTAGATCTCGTCGACCCAGGGCGTGAGGAGATCGTCGTCACCCTTAAGGAAACTGGAGTGCGTCGCCGCGAACTCACCACGTGGTGAGCACCGCGGCGTCGTCGGACGGTTGATCGAAGCGCTGGCTCGGTCATCGGCGTGCGGAGAAATGGAGTTACCAGATGCTCGGTGGAGCGCTCCCGAGCGTTCGACACCGGCGGTGATTCACGCCACCTCATTCGCACGAACGCGACTCCGCCAAGATTTTCACAAAGTGCGCGCAGTTGTCACGCGATACCTGAGTGGACGTCGCGTGGCGATAACAATGCTTCCCTACTCTTCGCGGAGAGATACCACACGGGTACTCAGATTCAGGAGGATTTTCGAGTGTTGAACAAACTGAAGGTGGCTACGGCCGCCGGCGTGTTGAGTTCTCTGGCGATCGGTACCACGTTCGCCAGTGACTCAGCGGGCGCATCGTCAACGACCAACTGGTCAACGGTGCAGTCCGTCTCGGGAACCGCGGGAATGGCGGCCCTGGTGGCGGCGGCGAAGGCCGAGGGTCATCTCAATGTCATCACCCTCCCACTACAGGGTTGGGCCAACTACGGCACCATCATGAAGGATTTCACGGCGAAGTACGGCATCAAGATCAATGACGAGAATCCCAACGGTTCGAGCGCCAACGAGATCACCGCCATTGAGAGCGACAAGGGCCGTCCGAGCGCTCCCGACGTCGTCGACATGGGAACCAGCTATGCGGTCGACAACGCCAAATTGCTCGCGCCCTACAAGGTACAGACGTGGAACGACATTCCGACCGCGACCAAGAGCCCCACGGGCCGGTGGTTCGACGACTACGGCGGGTACGTCTCGATCGGGTGCGACTCGGCCAAGGTCAAGGTGTGTCCCACGTCGTTCGCCGACTTGACCAAGCCAATGTACAAGAACGAGGTGGGCATCAATGGTGACCCGACGCAAGCGGCCGCGGCCTTCGCCGCGATCTCGGCCGCGTCGCTGGCCAACGGCGGATCCTTCTCGAACGTTGAGCCCGGCATCAAGTTCTTCGCCAACCTGAACAAAATTGGCAACTACGTCCCCGGTGGTAGCGCCGCGACCGCGGTGTCGGGTACGACGCCCATCTTGATCTGGTGGGACTACCTGCAAAACGGCATCCAGGCCAACCTACCCGCCTGGAGGGTGAACATCCCGACCGACGCGAGTTACGCCGCCTACTACACGCAGGCCATTGCCGCTGACGCTCCGCACCCCGCGGCCGCGCGGCTCTGGGAGGAGTACTTGTACTCGACCGTCGGCCAGAACCTGTTCCTCCAGGGATACGCCCGCCCGATCGAATTGGCGGCGATGATCTCGGCGCACACCGTGAACCAGACGTGGCTCAAGCAGCTCCCGGCGGCGCCCAAGGGCGTGACCACGTACCCGACGCTGGCGCAGCTCGACGCCGCCAAGAACGTCGTGGCGAAGAACTGGGCCGCCGAGGTCGGCGGCGCCGGTTGATCCGGTAGCGCCTCACCATGGCCTTCACCCCGTCCCTCGACACCCCGGCCTCCCTCCGGGGTGTCGAGGGACCTACCCCCTCCGCCACGCGCGATTCCCGGACTCGTCAAGTACGCGCCTTCGCGCCCGTCCTCCCGTTCCTCACCTACGTGGCCCTCGGCCTGGGCGTCCCCACCTACGTCGTGGCCAACCTGGCCTTCCGCGCCCGGACCGGTCAACTGACGCTGCACAACATCAGAGTGATCCTGAGCGGCGGGCAGTACCTGCTGGGCTTCGAGACCAGTCTCAAGCTGGCCCTGGTGACGTCGCTCATACCAGGCATCGTGGGCACGATCTTGGCCTACCAGATCTCTCAGTCCCGTTTCGAACCGTTCAAGCGAATCGTGGCCGCG
>JAJZEN010000033.1 GCA_021828545.1 Actinomycetes bacterium | reverse complement strand
CTTGGGCAGGTTGACCCGGAGCCGGTACGACACGGACTCAATCTTGACGTAGCCAACGCCGAGGCGACCGTGAATCAGATTATTGAGAGATATGAAGTACTGATTGACCTTGGGCCGGTTAAAGAAATTGGCGATGTTGAATGCTTTAACTGGCGACGAGGAGGCCCGCACGCGCGACGAGGCGCGATGACGTCAGGAGAACACCTCGACGTGATGGTCCGGAAGCTGAACCTTCACGTCGATCGTCTCGTAGCTCGAGTAACTCGACGCGGAGGCGTGGAGCATTCGAGGCGCCACGGCTACACGTCCGTGTCGCCACCCGACGTCTCGGAGACCTTCTGCTTGCCCGCGGAAACGAAAGGCATCATGGCCCGTAATTTCTTACCGATGTCCTCGATCGGGTGTTTCTTACCCGTGTCGCGAAGCTCCCGGTAACGCGGACGCCCGATCTCGTTCTCCTTGACCCACTCCGCCGCGAAGGTGCCATCTTGGATCTCGGTGAGGACCTTCTTCATCTCGGCCTTGACGTCGTCGGTGATGATACGCGGACCTCGGGTCAAGTCCCCGTATTCCGCGGTGTCCGAAATGGAGAAACGCATGCCGGTGATGCCTTCTTCGTACATCAGGTCTACGATCAACTTCAGTTCGTGGAGGCACTCGAAGTAGGCGCTCTCGGGCTGATACCCCGCCTCGACCAAAGTCTCGTACCCCGCCTTGACCAGCGCGGACACGCCGCCGCAGAGCACCGCCTGCTCACCGAAAAGGTCCGTCTCGGTCTCCTCGGTGAAGGTCGTCTCGAGGACGCCCGCGCGCGTCGCTCCAATGCCGTGGGCGTAGGCGAGCGCAATGGCCTTCGCGTTACCGGTCGCGTCCTGGTGGACTGCGATCAGTGCCGGCACGCCGCCGCCCTCGACGTACGTGCGCCGCACGAGGTGACCTGGTCCCTTGGGCGCCACCATCGCCACGTCGACGTCGGTGGGCGGCGTGATGAGATCGAAGCGGATGTTGAATCCGTGCGCGAACAACAGGCACTTACCGGCCGTCAGGTGCGCAGCGATGGACTCGTCGTAGGTACGCTTCTGTTCGGTGTCGGGCACGAGGACCATGATGACGTCGGCTTCGGCGCACGCGTCGGCGATTGACAACACGCGCAGACCGGCGTCCTCCGCCTTGATCACCGACGAGGAGTCCGCACGTAGTCCGACGCGCACGTCGTACCCACTGTCCTTGAGGTTCAAGGCGTGGGCGTGACCTTGGGACCCGTAGCCCAAGATTGCGATTTTCTTCCCCGCGAGCAGTTCAGGCTGCGCGTCGGCTTCGTAGTACATCGTGGTCATGTTTCGTCCTTCTGTTCAGTCGATGGAGGCCGGAGCCGCTTTGCCAAGTCTAGGGAGTGCGACGCGGCCAGTCCGGTGCAACTCCACGGTGGTGTAATTCTCAAGTTCGCGCTCCAACTCGTCGCAGGCGGCCGGCGTTCCCGCCAACATCAAAGTGACCGATCCGGCGTCCACGTCCACGATGGCCGCGCCGGATTTTCCCACCACGTCGAGCAACGACGTACGACTGTCAACATTGGTCTTGATGGTCGCCAGAAGAAGTTCGCGCTCCAGCGCCTCCTTGGGGGTGATGTCAGAAATCGCGACGACGTTGACCAACTTGTCCAACTGCTCGACGATCTGTTCCAGGGGTGCCGACTCCGCATCCACGACGATCGTGATGCGCGAGAACCGCGCCTTGGTCTCAGCGGGCGCCACGGCGAGGGAATAGATGTTGAAGCCACGTCGGGCGAAGAGCCCCGCAACGCGCGCCAACACTCCGGCCTTGTTCTCGACCATGACCGACAAAATATGATGACGCACCGGCGTGTGACTGGTGACGCCGAGGAAGGGTTCGGGGGTATTCATTTGGACTCTCTTTGTAGGGGATGAACCATGATGTCGTCGTTGCTCGCGCCGGCGGCGACCATCGGAAAGACCTTCTCCGAGGAATCGGTGCGAAAGTCGATGACGACCGGCACGTCGTTGATCGAATTGGCGGTGGCGATGGCGGCGTGCATTTCCACGACGTTCGTGGCGCGCAGCCCCACGCACCCCATTGCCTCGGCCCACTTCACGTAGTCGGGTAGGTCCGGTGACAGGTAGACCTCGGAATACCGCTCCTCGTAGAACATCTCCTGCCACTGGCGCACCATGCCTAGATAGGCGTTGTTGAGAATGGCGACCTTGATGGGAATACCTTCCGCGCGCGCGGTCACCAATTCCTGTGCGGTCATCTGGAAACAACCATCACCGTCGATGCACCACACGGTGCGATCTGGGCGACCCACCTTGGCGCCGATGGCCGCGGGGACCCCGAAGCCCATCGTGCCCGCACCGCCCGAATTCACCCACGTCCCGGGTTCCTCAAACTTCCAGAACTGCGAAGCCCACATCTGGTGCTGACCCACGCCCGAGGTGACGATCGTCCCGGGCGCGGCGGCCGTGGCGATGGACTCGATGACGAACTGCGGGCGCAGCGGGCCCTCGGCGACGGGCTCGTCGTAGACGAGGGGGTACGCCTCGCGCCACGCGTTGATCTCCTTCCACCACACGTCAAGGTTCTGTGGCACCGCGAGGGCGGCGTCGAAGGCCTCGAGCACGGCACCAACGTTCGAGCGGATCGCCACGTCGGCGTGGCGCACCTTATTGAATTCCGCCTTGTCGATGTCCACGTGGATAATCTGTGCGCGGGGAGCGAAGGCCGGGATATTGCCGGTCACCCGGTCATCGAAACGTGCGCCGAGCGAAATGAGTAGATCCGATTTCTGGATCGCCGTCACCGCGGAATACATCCCGTGCATTCCCGGCATGCCCAGGTGCTGAGGGTGAGAGTCGGGAAAGGCACCGCGCGCCATCAACGTCGTCACGACCGGCATACCCGTACGCTCGGCGAAGCTCAGGAGCTGCGCCGAGGCACGAGACTTCAACGTGCCCCCGCCGACGTAGAGCACCGGTCGCTCCGCCTTCGTGATCAAGTCGATGGCCTGACGTATCCGGTCCTGATCGAGCTCGACGACTGGGTGATAGCCCGGGAGATCCAGTTCCTCGAGCGTGGCGGGGTACCACCACTCCATCATGGACTGAGTAACGTCCTTGGGCACGTCCACCAGGACCGGTCCTGGCCGCCCCGTGGTGGCGATGTGAAACGCGGCGGCCACTGCTCGCGGGATCTCGTGAGCGCTCTTGACCAAAAAATTGTGCTTGGTGATTCCCATCGTGATTCCCGTGATATCGCACTCCTGGAAAGCGTCCGTTCCGATGGCCACCGTCGCGACCTGTCCGGTGATAATCACCAGGGGAGTCGAGTCCATGTGGGCATTGCCAATGGGCGTCACGATATTCGTAGCGCCCGGGCCACTGGTGACCATGGCGACACCGGGGCGCCCGGTCGCCAGGGCGTAGCCCTCGGCCATGTGTCCCGCCCCCTGTTCGTGACGAACGAGTACGTGACGAATACTCGAATCGATCAGCGGGTCGTACACCGGGAGGATGGCACCGCCGGGTAGCCCGAAGATGACTTCAACCCCCTCCATCTCCAGGCTTTTGATGAGGGCTTGCGCTCCGGTGAGTTGCACAATATTCCTTTTGTTGTTAGTTAATAGAAAAAGGCCTCCCATTTTGGGAGGCCTCCGGTGTACGACAATGCGTGACTACCGGCGCCAGGCGCCTACTACTACCTCGAGAATGACGTCACGGAAAGTCACGGTCCCAATATAGCCACGCGACGACCCCAACACAACACGCGCTCACGCCGGCCCCCTACGGACTTGACGAAAGGGGCCCCACGGTCCCGCGCGGCGCCCTCATCCGTCGCCCTAACGCCGCGGGATCCACCGCGACGGCGATCGGACCTATTCGTCCGCCATGCCACCACCGAGCAGCGCCGGCAGCGCAGTGGCGCGCATGCGTCGCAGCACTCGTTGAGTGACGGGCGTGGCGTCGGGGTGCACTCCGCCATTCGCGAGAACCGCGGCGCTCCACGCGGCCAAGCGCTCCGAGTGGATCGCGGCGTCGCTCAGTTCGACGCAGTCGATACGGTCCTGGTTCACGTCGACCCTAATCGTGTCCCCGTCACGGACCAGGGCGATGGGTCCACCCAGCAATGCCTCGGGCGCGACGTGGCCAATGACGAGGCCGACCGAACCTCCGGAGAATCGAGCGTCGGTCATCAGAGCGATCGTGATACCTCGCTGGCGACAAATCGTCGTGATCTTCGAGGTGGGATCGAGCATCTCGGGCATTCCCGGTGCGCCCCGGGGGCCCTCGTAGCGGATCACCACCATGTCGTTGTCGCGAAAATCCTCCGCCCGCTCGTCGAGCGCATTGATCAACGCACGCTCACCATTGAAGACCCGTGCCGTCCCCGTGAACACTCCCTCGACGATGCCACTCTCGACCCCCGCCAATTTCAAAATGGCCCCGCCCTCGGGCGCGAGATTACCCCGTAGGAGGCGAAGACCACCGGTCTCCTTGAAGGGTTGAGACGTGGAGTAGATCACTCGATGATCGGCCGGGGGTGGGGCGAGACGATCGATCTGTTGTGACAGGGTCTCACCGGTGCAGCCCACGGTATCCCCATCGAGGTAGCCCGCCACGAGGAGTTCTCTCACCACCGTGGGCAGGCCCCCGGCGCCGTCGACGTCGACCATGGAGTACTCGCCGAAGGGTCGCATATTGACAATCACGGGAAGACGTCGCGAGAGCGCATTGAACTCGTCTTGACTCATGACGTCGGTCCACAGGTCCAGTCCCGCGGCGCGCGCAATCTCGACGCTGTGCAACATCACGTTGGTCGAGCCGCCCATCGCGATGGCAACGGTCACGGCATTGCGCAACGAGGTCGGCGTCACGATGTCCCGGGGGCGGATATCGCGTCGTACCATGTTCGCGAGGCAGTCCACGAGCTGTTCGGGGAATTCCTCGATGCGTCGCGGGTCATCCGACGTTGGTGCGACCATGTGCAGCGGCTCCAAGCCGAGTACCCCGATAAAGGACTGCATGGTGTTATACGTGAACATACCTCCGCAACTACCCTGGCCAGGACATGCGTGCAGGGCGATCTCGGCGCGCAACTCCTCATCGGGATCGGACGCGGCCTGGAAGGCGTCGACCAGGTCGATACGTTTGCCGGTGGTCTGGTCACGTCCCGGCTTGATCGAACCGTCCGAGAGAATCACCGCGGGCACGTTGTGCGCCACGAGGGCCGCTACGGTTCCCACCGGTGGTTTGTCGCACGCGACCACCGCGACGACCCCCGCCACCCGATTGGCGGCCACGTGCACCGAAACGGCGTCGTGGACCAACTCGCGGCCAATCAGAGAAAATCGCATCTCCGGCGTGCCGTTGAGTTGGCCGTCCGACACTCCCAGGGTGAACGTGGGGGCGATCAGACGCACGGCGAGATCGTCACGGGCTATCCGCCGGGACAAGGCCGACTGCACCGCCGCAACTTTCTCCTGGACCCCGACGTAGCACTGACTGTCGCCCAAGTTCCCCACCACCGCCCAGACGGGATCATGAATCTTGCGTACGTCTTCGCCCAGGAATCGTGCCGTGCCCACTCGCTGCACATCACGACCAGGGTTGGAGGACCGAATTTCGTCAAAGGTCGCCCCACCGGACTTGTGGTCGCCAAGAGAAGTGCCGTCAAGGGGTCGGGATAAGGAGTCACGAGACATGTCGTCAAGTGTAGACAGCGACGTCGCGCACCCTCCCTCGCGGACAACGTCGGTGACGCCTCGATAGGCTCGCAGCGTGCCGTCACCTCTCGTCGTCAGTGTGCCCGAGGTCTACCTGGCCGAAGCGCTCGCCACCCTCGAGGAGCCCGTCGAGATCCTCCAGTGGGGCCTTGACGGAGCCCCGCCCCGCGAGAGCATCGATATCGTCGTACCGGCCTACATGGCGTCGCGCTCCCAATTCGAGTTCCTCCGCGGCGTGCGCACCCGCTTGGTGCAATTCCAATCGATCGGCTACGACGGTATCGCTGACGTGCTTCCTCCAGGCACCGTCTTCGCCAACGCCGCGTCGGTTCACGAGTCGTCCACGGCCGAGCTCGCCGTGGCACTCATCCTCGCCGCTCAGCGGGGACTAGCGGACTACGTGCGCGCTGGCGCCCGCGGACACTGGGAACCCGACGTGCGAGAGAGCCTGGCTGATCACCGTGTGCTCCTGGTGGGTTACGGCGGCGTGGCACGAGCCATCGAAGAGCGACTAACCCCCTTCGAGGTCGACATCACGCGCGTGGCACGACAGGCACGCCACGAGGACGACCGCGTGGTCCACGGGTGGAACGATATCGAGGATTTACTCGTCGAGGCGGACGTCGTCGTCATCTCCCTACCCCTGAGCGAGAGCACGCATCACCTGGTCGACGCGGCGTTTCTGGCTCAGTTGCGCGACCATACGCTCGTCGTCAATGTCGGGCGGGGTTCCGTCGTCGCCACGGCCGCTGTCGTACGCGAGGCGCGCAGTGGTCGCCTGCGGTTCGCGTTGGACGTTGTCGACCCCGAACCATTACCGCAAGGACATCCATTGTTCGCATTGACCAATGTCGTGATCTCGCCACACGTCGGCGGAGCGACGAGCGCGATGCGTCCGCGCATGGCGAAACTTCTCCTCTCCCAGGTACGGCGACTCCAGCGCGGCGAGGAGCCCCTCAACGTCGTCCTGAGGACCTGATCACGTCGCCATGAACCCTTCGACGACTTCGGCCACGCAGGCCAACGTCATGGCGCGCGCGCGTCGCTCCCCGAAGCGCGATACCAAGCTCTCCACGTGGACCCAGGGTTGGCGGATCTCGAGTTGCCCCACCGCGGCGAGGTCGGCGGCGCCGCACACGACCAAGACTCGCTGATTCTCCGTGGTCAAGGCACACACTCCCGACACGACTTTGCCGTCGAGGCTGCCCGCATCGAATCGACCTTCGCCAGTGATGACCACGCGGGCGTCGGCGATGCGCTCGGCTAGTCGACTCGCCCGGGCCACCTCCTCAAAACCACTCACCAGGTCGGCGCCGAGCGCGTAGAGGCCGCCCGCGAGGCCGCCCGCGGCACCCGTGCGCTCCACGGGCAGCACGTCACGCCCACTTTCTCGTTGGTAGCGCACGGCCACGGCGTCGAGCCGACGCGCCAAGAGGCCCAAGTCAGATTCGTCGATCCCCTTCTGCTCGGCGTAGCGCACAGCGCCCAAGAACGTCGCGGTGATGTCGGTCGCGGCGGTGAGGGAGAGGGGCGAACCCGCCCATCGCCACACGTCGTAACAACCTTCTCCCCCGTCGGAGGTGGCCGACCCCCCACAGCCCACCACCACTCGATCCAAGTCATCGCGTGCGGCGAGAATCAGGGCGTCACCCACGCCCGCGCTCGACGCCGCGAGGGCCTCGCGCGACGTGGGAACTTCGCGAATGCTTCGACCGATGATCTCCGCCACTTCCACCACGCCCCACGTCTCCCCACCCACTCCGAACCGTGTCATGGGCGCGTCGTGCACGTCGCCCCACGGTCCGCGCACCTGAATCGTCCGGGTGACGCCGGCAAAAGAACGTCGAAATCCTTCGCCCCCGTCGCTCACGCGCACCGCGTCGACGTCGGCCGTGGGGCCCAACGCCCGGACAATGGTCGACGCGAGATCGGACGCACTGGCCGTCGAACGAAATTTGTCGATCGCCACCACGACGCGAGGTGAAGCTGGTGAAGTCCTCACGCTCATCCCTTGACCCCCGCGCGTACCGGTGAAAGAACGAGCGAGGTCGCCACGAGAGGGATCAGCGACGGGCTTGTAGTTCGCCAATCACGGCCTTGCCGTTGGCCTGGCCCCGCGTGAGCTTCATCACCTGACCAATGAAGAACTGCGCCAACTTGTCGTCGCCGTCGCGATAACGCAACCATTCGTCGGGGTGGTCCTCGATCAATGACGCCACCGTGGCGCCCAGCGAGTCCGCCGACAATTGCTCGAATCCCAGGGCCGTGGCAATTTCGTGAGGGTCCCCGCCGTCGACGAGGATCGCGCCGAGTACGGTCTTGGCCTGAGTAGCGGAGAGTTCTCCGCGTTGCTCCATCGCGACGATCGTGACGAACGCGTCGACGGTGAGATTCGCCACGCTCTTGAGGTTGGCGGCCACCTCATTCGCCGCACGCGACAGTGCGAGCGTGGTGTCACCCGACGCCGACGCCACCGCGTGGACGTAGGGATCCAGACCTAAATCAATCACGACCTCCACCGCGTCGCGTTGGGCCGACGAAGGTGCCGCGAACAACGCCAGGACGGCCGCGCGACGTTCGGCGGGCATAGGGGGCAACGCGGCCCGTACGCGGTCCTGCCACGTCTGATCGGGCGCTAGGTCGACCAGGTCGGGGTCACGAAAATAGCGATAGTCGTCCGCGTCCTCCTTGACGCGCAACGTCGACGTTTCGGCGAGATTCTCGTCCCAATGGCGCGTCTCTTGGCGCACCACGGCACCGTTCTCGATCAGTTGGATCTGGCGCAGGGCCTCGTAGTCGATGGCGCGCTGCAAACTCCGCAGCGAATTGAGGTTCTTGATTTCACAGCGGGTCCCCAAGGGCTCTCCCGGCCGGCGCACCGACACGTTGGCGTCAAAGCGCATCGAGCCCTCTTCCAGGCGCCCGTCCGAGGCCCCGGTGGCGATCAAGATTCCCCGCAACTCCGCCGCGTAGGCGCGCGCCTGCGCCGACGAACGGATATCAGGCCCCGACACAATCTCCACGAGCGGGACCCCGCATCGGTTGTAGTCGACCAGCGACGACTCCGCTCCCGCGAGGCGACCCGAGCCCCCGAGATGGGTCGACTTTCCGGTGTCCTCCTCCATGTGCGCGCGTTCGATCGTCACCGTAGTGCCGTCAGGAAGATCGAGGTATCCACTCGAGTTGATGGGCAGGTCGTACTGGGAGATCTGATAATCCTTGGACTGATCGGGGTAGAAGTAGTTCTTACGGTGAAACGTCGACGGGGCGATGCGACAATGCAGCGCCAGGCCGATCCGCATTGCAAACTCCACCGCCTCTCGATTGAGCACCGGTAGCGAGCCCGGCAATCCCAAGCACACGGGACAGACATTGGTATTGGGTTCGGAACCGAAGTGGTTCTCGCAACCACAGAACAATTTGGACTTCGTCAAAAGTTCAGTGTGAACCTCAAGACCCACGACCATCTCCCACTCTCCGGGCAGCGTCATGATCGTCCGTCCGCGATCTCGAGCACGCGCGCGGCGGCGAAGAGTTGGGCCTCGCTACGGCCAGGACCCAGTAATTGCACGCCCACCGGGAGGCCCTCGTCGGCGGTGCCGAAGGGTACCGAGAGAGCAGGATCTCCCGCCAGATTGGTGGGGATGGTGAAGACGTCGTTCAAGTACATCGCCATGGGATCATCGGTCTTATCGCCGAACTTAAAGGCGACGCTCGGGGTCGTCGCGCCCAGAAGGAGGTCCACCTGCGCGTAGGCCCGCGCGAAGGCCTCGATCGTGAGGGTACGCACTTTGAGCGCCTGACCGTAATACGCGTCGTAGTACCCCGCCGAGAGCGCGTACGTGCCCAACATGATGCGCCGCTTCACTTCCGCCCCGAATCCCGCGGTGCGCGTGGCCTCCATCATCGACGTGACGTCATCGGCCTTGACGCGTAGGCCGTAGCGCACCCCGTCAAAGCGCGCCAAGTTCGACGAGGCCTCCGCGGGCGCGATGAGGTAGTACGCGCTCAAGGTCAGAGCCAATTCGGGGATCGATAGCTCCACGACGTCCGCCCCCGCGTCGCGCAGGGCGTCGGCGGCCGCTCGCACGCAGGTCACGACATTCTCGTCGGCACCTTCGAAGAGCTCGCGCACCAGACCGATCCGCTTTCCGGCCACGCCGTCATTGACGTGAGCGACCAGAGAAGGTGACGGTTCCGGCAACGAGGTCGAATCGCGAGGGTCGTGACCGGCGATCACTTCGAGCAGCACCGCCGAGTCCTTCACGGTCTTCGAGAACGGTCCGATCTGGTCGAGCGAACTGGCGAAGGCCACGAGACCGTACCGCGAGACCAAACCGTAGGTGGGTTTGACCCCCACGAGGCCGCACAACGCCGCGGGTTGACGGATGGACCCACCCGTGTCCGAGCCCAGCGAGATCGCCGTCATCTCCGCGGCCACGGCCGCCGCCGAACCGCCAGAACTACCACCAGGCACTCGAGTGGGATCAAGGGGGTTGCGCGTCGGACCAAAAGCAGAATTCTCCGTGGATGAGCCCATGGCGAATTCGTCGAGGTTGGTCTTACCAACCGGCACCGCACCCGCCGCCACGATCTTCGTGATCACCGTGGCGTCGTATGGGGGGCGCCAACCCTTCAGAATTTTCGAAGAACACGTAGTGGGGATACCGACCTGACACATGTTGTCCTTGATAGCGATGGGAACTCCCGCGAGCGCTCCCACGTCCTCACCGCGCGCCACGCGTTCATCGATGGCCTGCGCCGCGCGACGCGCCCCGTCGACGTCGACGTGCAAAAACACGTTGAGTTCCGCGTTGCGCGCCTCGATGACCCCTAGCGTGCGCTCGAGTTCCTCTCGCGCGCTGGACGCTCCCGACCTCACGTCGGCGGCAATGTCTACGGCGCTCTTCACGGAGCCTCCCCCTGGATTCGCGGGACCGCGAAACGCTGGTCGCGCGCGTCGGGCGCCATGGCCAAGACCGTGTCGCGGTCCAGGCTTTCTTCGACCACGTCCTCACGCACCACGTTGGTGAGACCGAAGGGGTGCGCGGTGGGCGCGACGTCGGCCAGGTCGAGCGCGTTCATATCACGAGCGTGCTCCAGGATCTGGCCGAGCTGCTCGGTGAACATATCGAGTTCATCGCCGCTCAGACGCAACCGCGCGAGGCGGGCGACCTTGGCGACTTCCTCGCGAGTGATGGCCTCACTCACGCGGCGAACCGTCGCGCGAGAAACGCCAGGGTGGACGACTCAATGAGCGGAGCATCATTGTCGAGAGTGGCCACGTGATACGAGTTCTCTAACCAGACCCGTTCGACGGACCCACGGGATTTAGCGATCAGCTCATCCCCATTATCGAGCTCCACGACGTGATCTTCAGTGCTGCTGAGAAGCAAACTCGGGACCGTGATGAGACGCAACTGGTCGTTGACGGTCTTTACGGCTTCGAGGAGGGTGGCGGCACTGGCGATTGGAGTCTGGGCGTAGGAGGATTCCTTGGCGCCCTCCTTCTTGACGTCCGATCCAATGGAGTCGTACGTCACCACGCCCGCTTCGAGTAGGGTCCTGGCCAATTCGTCCCACTCCTCGCCCTGATGCTTGACGTAGGGGTTGATGAAAACGAACGCGGCGATGCCACTTCGCCGCGCCCCAAGATGCACGGCGAGCGTCGCGCCCATGGAGAGACCGAGCACGGCCACGCGCTCACAGGAACCGGCCAACTCGTCGAACGCCGCTTCGGTCGCGGCCGCCCAATCGCTCCACCCCGTCCTCATCAGGTCCTCGACTGACGTCCCGTGACCGGGCAAACGCGGCGCCGATACGGTGTATCCCGCGGCAGCACAACTACGCGCCAAGTCCACCACCGTCGACGTGGTACTTGTAAAACCGTGTAACAAGAGAACACCGTTCGGCCCCCCGGACGAGAAGAAGGGTTCACCTTCGGGCATCACGGCACAAGTCATAGGGCTCCAGACTACCTTTTGGCCTCGCGAGCTCCGACCGCACTACCCAACCCGAGCGGGACTGTAGCAGTGCTCAGGAATTTCGCGCGCGTCGTCGAGATACTGCCACTCGCGGGCGCTTGCGAACTGGTTGACGCCTACACCGAGATGGGCCCGCAGAACGTCGCGGAACTGGAGAGATGGAACAGATTCGTGAGCTCGCCCTATCACCCCGGGGACGCGAGAGATGAAGCAACCAGCGACCCGGCGCTGCGCATCGTCGAAGTAGCGCGTCGTGAGGGGAACGACCCGACGTAGATCTCAGGGCCTACGTGCAATACCGTTTACTTAAGGTTCTGAGTGGTATTATGGTGGTATGCCACGCGCAGGGTGGGTGAAGCCGGAGACTGACCAACGTCTCTCCGACCACATCTCGATTGGCGTCCTGACTCGGGTGTTCTCACCCGATCTGGTTGATCGAATCGTTACTGAATCGGGACGAACAGAGAAGCGCCACCGTCTGCTGCCCGCTCGCGTCGTTGTCTACTACG
>JAJZEN010000110.1 GCA_021828545.1 Actinomycetes bacterium | reverse complement strand
CGTGTACATCCCCTCCATCGTCCATCCGGGAGTGGTGGCGGAGGGCGGCGCGGTGACCGTGATGGTTGAGGCACCAATCAATACTCCCTGCGAATTGGCCAAGGCATGCACGGCGCAAATACCCGACACGGCGCTCGTGCTGTTGTTCGTCGTCGCGAAAGAGAGGACGACGAAGTACGTGCCGGCCTGATTGAGCGTCGGACCCGTCGCACCCGAGGCGGTGACGAACTGATATCCCGACCCCTGTGGTCCAGCGGCGCCCGTTGTGCCCACTGGCCCTTGTGGCCCCACCGGTCCCTGTGGTCCCTGTGGTCCCGCGGCACCCGTTGTGCCCACTGGCCCTTGTGGCCCCATTGGTCCCTGTGGTCCCGCGGCGCCCGTTGTGCCCACTGGCCCTTGTGGACCCGTCGCGCCCACTGGTCCCCGCGGACCCGGGCCTCCCCGAGGTCCGGCTATTCCTCGGGGTCCGTTCGGCAACTGGCCCGCCCTAAAATCCCTGGCGAGTAGGGAGTGGAGGAGCACTTTATTGGAAGTGACCGCACCGTTGTGCAATTTCGTTGTGGTGACGGCGCCGGATCTCAGTTGTGCGGTACCGACGCTATTCCTGGGCAGTTCAACCGCGGCGTAGGCGGTGCCGCTCAGGGCAACGAATAAGGCCGCCATGGCCACCACCAACGCCGGAGAAGGCCGACGTACTCGCAGTCGCATACTTTTCACGTTGTTCCCTCCCGGAGCCGAGGTCCGTTCGGGACCGCTTTCGCAACTATACAATCGCCGATTCTCGATCTCTACCTTCGAAAGGACGGGTTAAGGAGGAGGCGGAGGCGTCTTCCTTGAAGTTTTCGTCGTGCTGGGCGACCCTTCGTTGACGGCGAGGGAGTTTCTGCGTGACGAATCCATGGTGGCGCACGCGAAGCGCGTCGAGATTATCAAGGAGTACGGTCAGGAACTGATCGGAGGAGAAACAACCCCGCGCCACCCTAGGGTGGCGCGGGGTTGTTGACCAAGTGGTCGAGACCGGCGTCGATCCGGTGACCTCACGCTTTTCAGGCGCGCGCTCTACCGACTGAGCTACTCGACCTCCTCGTCACCCTTACGGGCTCCGAGCGGACCTGACGGGATTTGAACCCGCGACCTCCGCCTTGACAGGGCGGCCACTCCGAGCTGCACCACAGGTCCTCGGTGTTCCCAGAGCCGAGACTTTGGGACGCGAGGGTTAAGTCTAACCGCTGACGACACCTCCGCCCGAAGGAAGCGAGTTCACTTCGCGAGTACGAGGCAGAACGGGTGGCCGACGGGGTCGTAGTAGACGCGAAACGTGTCTCCCGGCTGATACGACGCCTTCGTCGCGCCGACAGCCAGGACGTGAGTCTCACCGTCGTCGAGGTCGTCGACGACGAAGTCCAGGTGCAGTTGCTGGGGAACGGCACCCTCGGGCCAGGTCGGGACCACGTAGTGGTCCACTTTTTGAAATCCCAGCACCGTTCCCTCGGGCGTCATCATTTCGATCCACGTGACCTTCTCGGCGGGGAGGTCCCCTAAAGCCTCGACCTCGCCACCGGTCACGCGCGCGTAGAACTCGGCGAGGGCGAGTGGATCGGGACAGTCCAGGGCGGCCAGTTGCAGTCGAGGTAAAGGACTCACGCGTTCCTCCTTGTCGTGGCGCGCCCATGTTAGCGCCCGCTGCGTCGACGGGCTCTCGGTACAGTGGACGATATGACCCGGCGTGCGACAGATCTGATGCACCCTGCGAACCTGGGGGACTGGGTCCGATCCTTCATCGCCCTGGCCCTCGCGATCGCGGTGATGGAGTGGGCCATCCACCTGCACCGGACGTCGCACCACAATTTCTTTCAAATCCTGATCTGGCCGCTCGTGCTGGCCCTGGCCATTTCGGGCTCCTTCGCGGTCCGTTGGTCGGCGCTGAGCCTCGGTAAGCTCGTCACCGCGCAGTCGGGTATCGCGGCTGGCGCCATCGTCCGGCTCGTCTCGACCGGCGCGGGCTACATCATCCTGCTCTTCGGGATCTTCGCGGTCTTCGGTCTCTCGGTGCAGCACCTACTGATCGGCGCGGGACTCGCGGGCATCATTTTGGGAATTGCCGCCCAGCAGAGTCTCGCCAATATCTTCGCGTCACTGGTCCTGCTCTTCGCGCGTCCCTTTCGGGTGGGCGAGGACATCGTGATTCGCAATGGCTCCATTGGCATGATCGAGGGCCAGGTGCGCGGCATTGGACTCACCTACGTGACCGTGCGCACCGAGACGGGAACGCTCAAGGTCCCCAATTCAGTGATGTTGGCCTCGGGCATCGGCCGCCACACCGTGGCGCCGCCGGACCCCGACGCGAAGTAGGGCTCCCGAGCGCGCCCTCGCGGCCTCGCACTTCAGCGCACGGGTAACCTCGTCGTCACGCGCGCGCGACTCGGGTGACGCGAGGTGCGTCGGCGTGATGGGGTCCACAGGTCAGACTCGTCTGACGGGTCGCGCACTCGTCGCAGAGCAGGATCAGGGCGCGACACGACAGGGACCCGCAGTTGTAGTAGTGGCTGGTGGGGGCGGCGCAGTGGTCACAGCGACCTAAGACAGTGGCGTCGTCGGCGAAGTCATAGGTGAGTCGTTCGTCAAACACGAAGAGTGAGCCCTCCCACAGTCCGTCGTTACCGTACTCCTGGCCGTAGCGCGCGACGCCGCCGTCGACCTGGTAGACCTCGGAGAAACCACGTGCGACCATCAGGGCGCTGAGCACTTCGCAACGCACGCCCCCGGTGCAGTACGTCACGATGGGTCGATTCTTTAGGTGATCGTAGGTCCCTCGGTCGAAGAGTTCCACGAAGTCGCGGGTCGTCTCGACGTCGGGGACGACCGCGTTCTTGAACCGACCGATGGCGGCTTCAAAGGCGTTGCGCGCGTCGAAGAAGACCACCTCCTCGCCACGTCGCTCGACGAGTTCGTGCAGTTCGTGCGGCGCCAGGCGTTGACCCCCACCGATCACCCCGTGCTCGTCGACGCGCAATTCGTGAGGAGCGCCAAAGGAGACGACCTCGTCGCGCACCCGCACCCGTAGGCGTGGGAAGTCCGCACCGGTTCCCTCGGACCACTTGATCTCCAGGGTGCGAAAACCCGGGTAGGCCCGCGTCGCCTTGACGTACTTCTTCATGTTCGCCAGGGGACCGCCCAGGGTGCCATTGATCCCGTGAGGCGAAATGAGGATCCGGCCACGCAGCGCGAGGGACTCGCACAAGTTCTGTTGCCAGAGGCGAATCGCTGCGGGGTCGGCCAAGGGGGTGAAACGGTAGAACAAGATGACCTTAGGTTCACGCACTCGGCGAGTGTACTCCGGGTAGCGCGTCGCTCAGCGAGTCAAACGACCTTTGATGATCGCGAGCAGTTCGTCCACGTCCGCGTTCGTCGCGAGGGGATTCATGAAGGTGAACTTTAGGGCGGCGCGACCCTTGATCCGCGTGCGCCCCAACACCATTGACCCGTCGGCGAGTAGGTCCTGCTGCACTCGGCGCAGGTCCTCACTGGTGTGACCGGGCGCGTCGAAGACGCAGGTGACGGCCGAGACCGGTGCGACGAGGTCGAACGCGGGATTGGCGTCGATGGCGGCGGCGGCGTACTGGGTGAGTTCCACGAGATGCTCGAGCATCGTGGCGAAGGTGCGTTGACCTATCGTGCGCAGCGACGCCACGACCTTGGCGGCGTCGAAACGACGCGACGTGTCGAGTGACCGACCCACCAGGTTGACCATGCCCTCCAATTCGTCGCCGCGATCGAGGTAATTCGAAGGCACGCGTAACAGGTCGAAGCGCTCGGCGTCGCGCACGACGAGCGCGCTGGCGTTGAAGGGTTGCCACCAGAGCTTGTGGAAGTCGACGGTGACGGAATCGGCCGCCGCGATGCCGTCGAGGCGCGCGCACAAGGAATCGGACATCACGAAGGCGCCGGCGACCGCCGCGTCCACGTGGAACCAGGCACCCACGGCGCGGGCACGACGAGCGACGTCGGCCACGGGGTCGATGGCGCCCAGGTCCGTGGTGCCCGCCGTGGCGACGATGACGATAGGTCGTAGGCCCTCGGTGTCGAGACGCACGAGGGTCGCGTCGAGGTCAGTCAGGTCCATCGCGCCCTTGTCGTCGGTGGCGATAGTGACGACGGCGTCGCGACCAAGCCCCAATTGCGCCGCCGCGCGCTGGATCGAGAAGTGGGCTTGATCCGAGGCGAGGAACCGCCACGCGTGCGCCTCGGGTGGCAGTCCCGTCTTGAGAACGTCGACGCCGATCCGCGAGGCCGTCAACGAACGCGCCAGCGTGAGGCCCAAGAGATTCGAAGCGGTGCCCCCAGACGTCATGACCCCCGACGCACTCGACGGAAAGCCGAGACGAGCGGCCAGGAAGTCCATGAGGTGTAATTCGACCTCGGTGGCCACGGGTGCCTGGTCCCAGGAGTCCATCGACTGGTTGGTGCTGGCGATCGTCAACTCGCTGACCACCGCCGACACGACGCTGGGCGGGTGCAGGTGCGCCACGCACGCGACGTCGAGGGGTCGCACGCCGTGCGCCCACACCGAGCCGCCCAGCTCGCCCAAAACTTGGTCCAAGGCCACACCCTCGCTGGGACACACTTCGAGTTCGCGCACGCCCGCGCGCAGTTGCGCTGGGGTCAGTGGCGAGCGCGGACCGGGCGTGGGTTGGTGCAGTGAGCCCACCGCGACCTCAGCGGCGTGGGCGAGGACGGCGAGACCCGGGGGGTCGGTTGCGACGAACAACTCACGCCACGACGTGGCGTCGTTCAACGCCCTGAAGTGGCCTGCTCGACGGCCAGGGCCAATCGAGCGAGTCCCTCGTCGAGCTGCTCGGGCTCGATAACCAGTGGCGTGAGCAATTTCACGATGGTGTCGCCGGGTCCGCACGTTTCGACGATCAGTCGGCGCTCGAACGCGTGGCGCGAGATGGCGGCTGCGAGGTCGGTGTCGCCCACCGCGAGGCCGCAGAGGAGGCCGTTACCGCGCACGTTGAAGCGTCCGGCCCCGAAGGCGGCGGTCATTGATTCGAGCGCCGTGCGCACGGTCTGGCCGAACTGCTCGGTGTTCTTCTCGAGTGTCGAGTCCGACCAGTAGTTCGTGAGCATCGTGGCCGAGGTGGCGAAAGCGAGATTATTACCCCGGAACGTGCCGGAAAACTCGCCGGGGTTCCAGGTGTCGAGGTTGCGTCGCACGAGGTTGATGGCCATGGGTAGACCCAGGCCACTGATGGACTTCGAGACACAGATGATGTCCGGGTCGAGCTGGGATCCCTCGAAGGAGAAGAAGGGGCCGGTACGCCCGACGCCGGCTTGGATCTCGTCGGCGATGACCAAGATGCCCAAGTCACGCGTGATGCGACGTATCGCCGCCAGGTACGCCGGATCAAAAGCGCGCGCGCCACCCTCACCCTGGGTGGGCTCGATGATGACGACGCCAATGGGCTGTCCGTTGACCGGTTGGCGCAGCGTCGCCTCGAGGAGTTCGACGTCGGCGTCCGTGACGTGTTGGACGTAGGGCAGGGCGACGAAGTCGCGTAGGTGCGCGCTGGTCGCGCGCCCCGCCATCGACGCCGAGATGGACGCCGCGCGGTAGCTCATCCCGTGGTAGCCGCCCTCGAAACCCAGTACCGCGCGATGTCCAGTGATTCGCTGGGCCAGTTGCAACGCCGCTTCCACCGCCGTCGCACCCGTGGGGCCGACGGTCTGGACCACCATGTCGAGCTGACGAGGTCCGAGAATGGTGCGCTGGAGAGTATCGAGGAAGTGGCGCTTCTCCGGGGTGAAGGTGTCGAGGGAGTGCAGGAGCCGCCCCGAGCGCAGGTGCTCCACGGCCACCTCGACGAAGAGGGGATTGTTGTGTCCGAAGGACAGCGCGCCGGCGCCGGCGAAGAAGTCGAGGTACTCCACGCCGTCTTCGTCGGTGATGGTGCTACCCGACGAAGAGGCGAACACCGCGGGCCACCGACGGCAGTAGTAGCGCACGTTCGATTCGAGCTCGTCAAAGGAGGTCACGACAGAATCCTCTCGGTTAGGAGCGAAGGGTTCTGGTCGGATCGCTCAAATTTACAGGGGGTATCGACTATAGCGGACGGGGGGTGATCGCACAATTACTTTTTGTACCCTAGGGGCTCGACGTTGAGAATACGTGACACTTTCATTAAAAATTGGAGCAACGCGGTGGTGCCCGAGCGCGTCGAGAATGGTCGCTAGTTTGGGAACTCGTGAGAACACCCCAGTTGCGCTACCGCGTCCGCGCCGGGCTCGTGCTGTTGATCGGTCTGATGGTGGGTCTCTCGTGGGCGCACCACGCGTCGCGCTCGCCGGGCCCGTCGAGTGCGACGCAGCTACGTCGTATCGAAACGACGTTCAATGGCGCGTACCGGAGCAACGACGCTCCGGTGGTGTGGGCGTACTTCGACGCCGCGAGCCGCGCCCTGATTCCCGAGTCACGCTACGTCCGCTGGCACTCCGAGTGCCCGAGTGCGCCCGGTGCGGCGACGACGTTGGCCGCGCGTGCGCTCTCGAGCGGCTGGTGGGAAGTCGACTACGAGATCAGCGGGGTGACCTTGCGCGACTACTGGCATTACCAGGGGGGTCAGTGGCGATTTAGCCTGATTCGTTCCAACCCGTCGGCGGCGAAACTCTATTCCTCGACGTTCGCCGCCTACGCCGACGCGATGGGCTGTTCGTCCTCCTAAGGGCGGGGTCACCGTCGCGGTTGTGGTCGCACCAGTCGCTGGTCCGGGACGATCCACATGAGCGACACCAGCACGTAGCAGGCGTAGGCGAGGTACGGGCTCACGAAGGCCAGGCCAATACCGGCGGCGTAGATGATGGGCGAGATGACGCCTTTGAGATCGTGGCCCAGGGCGCGCGTCAGGTTCGCGTCGTGATGGTTCGCGCGCAATATCGCACGTACGAGGATGAAGTACATCACCGCGCTGAACAGACCGACCACTCCGTAGGCGCTCGCGGGGAAGAGCGCGTCCGCACCCTGACCCACCCACTGAGTCACCACTGGGACGAGCGACAACGAAAAGAGTTGGGCCAGGTTCGCCCACATCACTCCCGCGCTGATCGTCGTGGTCAAACGCAGGAGGTGGTGATGATTGTTCCAGTAGATGCCGATGAAGGTGAAACTGAGCACGTAGATCAGCAGTGTCGGAAGTCTCTGCGCGACCGCGCTCCACTGATTGTGCGCGGGGGGGCGAAGATTGAAGGCCATGATGGTGATGATGACGGCCATGACGCCGTCGCTAAAGGACTCGAGTCGATTCGTGGGGATGACGTCACGGGGTTCACCATCACCGGTCGTGTCGCGCGAGGCGCCCTCCGAGGTCATCCGTTCAGTGTAAGCACCGCGTACTGGGCCATCGTGGCCGGTACGAGGCAGTAGCTGACGTCACCGATGTACGTCGTGAGACCCACGAAGGTGGGGGCCGACCGTGATGGGGTCCGGGCCGTACCCTTCGCACAGAATTCGTCAGGATCGAATGACCCGACCCCACCGGATGCGACTATGTCCCGGCGCGCCACGATCCTTCGCCACGACGCAGGGTGCAACGTTGGTGATCCCCTCGACGCTTCTCTCGTCTCTCAGTCAGATCTTGTCGTCTTCGCGCGCTCGCGCCGCGTTCGTTGCCGTTGAGCGTCGTGGTCGGTCGCTTCGCTTCGTCGACCGCGTGCGTGGTTCCTCGGCGTTGCTTGAGGTCACGGTCCTGTGGGACCGCCCCAGTGGGGCGGCGACGTTAGAGCGGGGTTCCCGAGGCTGCCGGGACCTCTCCGCGGCGGCGCCAGGGAATGATTGGCGACGTGGTGGCCTGGTACTGGGCGTACAGGGGGTACTTCGACGACGAGATCTGCTCGGTGAAGCGCGTCGACCCTACGAAGAGCAATGTCAAGAGCACCGGTCCTAGTACCCACCACTGCACGGCCGAGCGAGCCGCTAGTGCCCCGAAGGCGAACATGATCCACCACTGGGCAATCTCGAAGAAGTAGTTCGGGTGCCGCGAGAAGCGAAACAGACCGTCGACGCAGAAGCCGGGTTCGAGGGTTCGGCCCGCGTCGGCCCAGCGCTTCTTTTCCTGGTGGAAAGTCCATTGTTGTTGATCCGCGACGGTCTCACCGAGTAGGAGTGCGAGGAAGATGACGACCAGGACCACGTCGAGTGCGTCGAATCCGTTCGTCCGATTCTGGTACGCGCCGAGCGCGGGGAGCGCGATCAGGACGAGTAGGGCGTTCTGGTAGAGCACGATGAAGAAGAAATTGAAGACCTGGAATTGCCACCGCGCCATCGAGTCGCGCAGGACGGCCCATCGATAGTCCTCCACGCCGCGGTAACCGCCCTTGCGCGCGAAGTTGTAGGTGAGTCGCAGTCCCCACAAAGTCGCCAGTATCGCCATGGTGTCGAGTCGTGCATCGGTGAAGTGGGCGCGCGCGGCGAATATCCAGACGTAGATCTCGGGCAAGACGGACCAAAGACGGTCCACCCACGACGTATCGCGGCTTAGCAGAGAAGCGATCCACGCAAAGGCACACGCCGAGCCCGCCACCCACAGCACGGCGTCGATTGCGGTCATGGCAGCCAGACTAACGCTACAAACTCCCGGTCGACACGCCCTGACCAGCGCTGTCGTGACGTTGCGGGGTTCAAGATATCGGTGTCGCGAGGAGCACCGGGTCCTTGCGAACGTCACCGAGGCGCTGTTGAGCTTCGTGCACCACGTGGCCCTCGCCCAGTGAATCGCGTAGTGAATCGCGTAGTGAATCGCCCGATGTCTTCCTCGGTGTATTCCTCAGTAAGTCTCCGGGTGAATCTTCAGGGGGCTCGAGACACCGCACCAGCGAAAAGGAGTCGCGTGGCGCGTGATTCAGTGACGAGATCATCTCGGCCAAGGGGTGCGCCACGCTGGGAATCTGGTCGAGCGTGACGTCACGCCCTCGAAGGCCACTCACCTCGAATGAGTAGGGACTCGGCGAGTGGACCACGCGCCCGAACGAAGTCGGCCGTGACGAACCAGGCCCCTGTCTTTGTGCGCCGCGGACGGCCAGTGCGTCAGCGAACATAGAGTGGGGAAGACATCGTGGTGTCGCGGAACTGGTTTTTTCGAGAAGGTGCGGTGAGGTGCGATGACGGCAAATCCCGATGATGAACTGCACGTCAGGGCACCCGAGACGGTCTCGGTGGGTTTGCCCGCCGTGCGCCACGCCCTACAGTACGCCCGGACGCAGATGGGGGTCACGCGCAGCGCCGCGACTCTGCTCTCGGTGAACCAGGTGAAGGGTTTCGATTGTCCCGGTTGCGCGTGGCCCGACCCTCCGGCGGGCGAGCGTAGCCACTCAGAATTCTGTGAGAACGGGGCCAAGGCCGTCGCCTGGGAGGCGACGCGCGCACGAGTCGATCGCGAGTTCTTCGCCGCGCATTCCATTGCGCAATTACGCGACCTCTCGGACCACGAACTCGAACTACGGGGTCGATTGACCGAGCCGATGTACCTCGCGCCGGGTGCGACGCACTACACCCCGATCACCTGGCAGGACGCCCTGGGGCTCACGGCGGACCATTTGCGTTCGATGAGTTCGCCCGATCGAGCGGCCTTCTACACCAGTGGCCGCGCCAGCAATGAGGCCGCCTTCGTGTACCAGTTGTTGGCGCGGCGCCTCGGCACGAACAATCTTCCTGATTGTTCCAACATGTGCCACGAGTCCAGTGGCGCGGCCCTCGTCGAGACCATTGGCGTGGGCAAGGGCGTGGTCAGTCGCGAGGACATCACCGACCACGCCGAGTTGATCGTGATCGTCGGACAGAACCCCGGCACCAATCATCCGCGCATGCTCTCGGCGCTCGAGACGGCTAAGCGCCGTGGCGCACGCATCGTGACCATCAATCCGTTGCCTGAGGCGGGGATGGTGCGCTTCAAGAACCCCCAGAAGGTGCGCGGAATCTTGGGTGAGGGCACCACGCTGACCGACCGTTTCCTCCCCGTGCGCCTCAGTGGGGACCTCGCACTCTTCATCGGCGTCAATAAGGCGTTGCTCGAACGCGAAGCACGCGCACCGGGAACCGTATTCGATCACGATTTCATCGCGTCGTACTGCGACGGCTTCGACGACGTCCAGACGGGTTGGCGCGAGGTGCAGTGGTCGCGGGTGGAGGAATTGTGCGGTCTCACGCGCGACGAGATCGAAGGCTTCGTCGACGACGTCCTCGCCGCGCGCAGCGTGGTCGTGTGCTGGGCGATGGGTATCACCCAGCACCGCAACGCGGTGGCGACCATTCGAGAGATTGTGAATTTCCTTCTGCTGCGCGGCAACATCGGTCGACCGGGGACCGGACCCTCCCCGATTCGCGGGCACTCTAACGTGCAAGGCGACCGGACCATGGGCATCTGGGAGAAGATGCCCGACGCCTTTTTGGACCGACTCGGCGACGAGTTCGGTTTCGCGCCACCGCGGCCGCACGGACTCGACACGGTGGCGACGATTCGCGCGATGCGTGACGGCGACATCGACGTCTTCTTCGCCCTCGGCGGTAACTTCGTGGCCGCGACGCCCGACACCGCGCTCACCCGTGCGGCGATGCAGCGCTGCGCCTTGAGCGTACACGTGGCCACCAAGTTGAATCGCTCGCATCTGCACCACGGGCGCGAGGCCTTGATCCTGCCGTGTCTGGGCCGAACCGAACGTGACGTCCAGGGGACGCGCGACCAGTTCGTGACGGTGGAGGATTCCATGAGCATGGTTCACGCATCTCACGGACGCCTGGAACCAGGATCGTCGCACCTGCGCAGTGAGGTGCGCATCGTCTGCGACCTCGGTCGTGCGCTCTTCGGCGACGATATCGACTGGGCCGCCATGGCCGACGATTATTCGATCATTCGTTCGCACATCTCGCGCGTCGTCGACGGTTTCGAGGACTTCGAGCGCCGCGTCGCACGGCCCGGTGGCTTCATGTTGCCGCGCGGACCCCACGGTGGGCGGATCTTTCGCACCGCGACTGGTAAGGCCCGGTTCACGCGCAACGCGCCCGAGGCGCCGCAGGTGCCCGACGGGTACCTCCTCTTACAGACGATGCGCTCGCACGATCAGTTCAACACCACGATCTACGGCCTCGACGACCGCTATCGCGGTATCGCGGGCGGACGCGAGGTGGTGTTCGTGAACGAGGCCGACCTCGCCGAACGCGGCCTCGCCGAGGGCGACGTGGTCGACGTGGTGAGCACGTGGCGTGGCGAGGAACGTCGCTTACGCGCCCTACGGTGCGTGGCGTATCCCACCCCGCGCGGGTGCGCGGCTACGTACTTCCCCGAAGCCAACGTTCTCGTGCCCCTGGACTCCACGGCGCTCGAGAGCAACACGCCGACGTCGAAATCGCTCGTCGTGCGCCTCGAGCGATCGGTCTCGACGCCGACGTGACCGACGAGCCGCCCGAGGCTCAGGACTGGGGCGGTCGTGCCGTGACCCGTTCACGGTGCGAGTAGACGACCATCGACGGATCGCGCACGAAACCAATGAGTGTCACGCCCGACTCCTCGGCGAGGTCGACCGCCAACGACGAGGGGGCCGACACGGCGCACAGCATGGCGACCCCCGCCATGACGGCCTTTTGCACTAATTCGAAGGACGCGCGACCCGACACCAGGAGGATCGACTCACGCAGGGGGAGCCGTCCTTCTCGAAGGGCCCATCCCACGACCTTGTCGACGGCGTTGTGACGCCCGACGTCCTCGCGCACGACCAGTAACTCGCCCTCAGCGCTGAAGAGCGCGGCGGCGTGGAGTCCCCCGGTCGTGGAGAAGATGGCCTGAGCCTCGCGCAATCGCGCCGGCAAGGACACGATCAGCTCGACGGGGGCGCGCAGTGGGTCGCTACGCACCTCGAAGCGAGACCGTGTTCGCACCGCGTCGATGGACGCCTTGCCGCAGAGGCCGCACGAACTCGTGGTGAAGAACGCGCGGGCCACGCTCTCGTCGGGCGGCGCGACCCCCCCACCCAGGGTGAGGTCGAGCACGTTGAAGCGGTTCAGGCCGTCGTCACCCTTTCCCGCGCAGTAGCGCATGACGCTCAGTTCGTCGCGCTGGGCGACGACGCCCTCGCTGACCAAGAACCCCGCGGCGAGGTCGAAATCATCCCCCGGGGTGCGCATCGTGACGGCCAGCGAGCGACCACCGACGCGTATCTCCAGCGGCTCCTCGCCCGCGAGGTGGTCACGCACCGAGGAGGGGGACCGGTCGGTGCCCATGCGCCAGACCCGACGCTCGGGAGTTGAGCGACTCACGATTTTCTCCTTCACCCCCCCGCGGTGCTACGCGGTTGCGCGCCACGCGACGAACGCGGAGGTCCCGACTGCGGGTCCCGCGACGTTCAGCCTAACGACCATCGCTCGGAGTGCGCGGCCTGTTGCCTCATGTCAAATCCTCCGCGAAGATTGATTCATTGCCTCA
>JAJZEN010000105.1 GCA_021828545.1 Actinomycetes bacterium | reverse complement strand
GATCGCCAGTGGGGCGTGCGACGCCCTGGCGAGCGAGCTTCGTAATCGCCTGCTCCTGATCCCGAACCTGCCCTCGCCCGAGGCCCCCGACGGGCCCGACGAGAGCGCCAACGTCGAACTTCGACGATGGTGGGTGGGCATGGACCACGGCGTCGAATTTCCGACGTTCGGGGCGCATCAACGCGTTCCGCACTGGGAGACGGGGCAAGCACTGGGGATACTGGACCTCGAATCGGGCACCAAGATTGCCGGCTCGATGTTCCCGTTGTTTCGCGGCGACGGCTCGAGGTTGTTGCGCGCGCTGAGCTCGTTCGCCCTCGACCGACACCGCGACGCCTTCGAGGAGATCCGTCCCCCCAGTGTGGCCCTCACCGACACCATGATGTCGACCGGGCACCTACCCAAATCGGCCGACGACATGTACGAGATACCCCGCGACGACCTCTGGCTGATCCCCACCTCGGAGGTGCCGCTGACGTCAATGAATCGTGGTGAGATTCTCGACGAGTCGGCGCTGCCGATTCGCATGACCGCCCTGACCCCGTGTTTTCGTCGGGAAGCGGGGGCGGCGGGTCGCGACACGCGCGGATTACTGCGGGTCCACGAATTCGACAAGGTCGAACTCTTCTCGTACTGTGCCCCCGAGCAAGCCGCGACGATCCACGCCGAGATCCTCGCGCGCGCCGAAGGGCTCCTGCGTGAACTCGGCTTGACCTATCGCGTGCTGGATCTCTGTGCGGGGGATTTGGGAACGTCGTCGGCCCGGACGTTCGACCTCGAGGTCTACAGTCCCGGCGTCGATCGCTGGCTGGAAGTGTCGTCGGTGAGTTGGTTCGGGGAATTTCAGGCTCGTCGGGCGAACGTGCGCTATCGCTCGGCCCACGGCACGCGCTTCGTCCATACGCTCAATGGTTCGGCGCTCGCGTGGGCGCGGGTGTGGGCGGCGCTGATCGAGACCTATCGCCGAAGCGACGGCACCGTGGTGTTGCCCCAAGTCCTCGCGCCGTACTTCGGGGACCTGACTATTCGCCCGCGGGCTTAGCGACCTCTAGGCGGTACCCCACGCCACGGACGGTGGTGATGTAGGCCGGGTTCTTGGGATCCTCTTCAATCAAGGTACGGAGGCGCTTGATGTGGACGTCGAGGGTCTTGGTGTCGCCAACGTAGTCGCTGCCCCAGACCCGATCGATCAAGACGTCACGGGTCAGCACCCGCCCGGGGTTCTCGAGCATCAACATCATGAGCGCGAACTCCTTCTTGCGTAACTTGACTTCCTTGCCGTTGAGGAAGCAACGCCGGGCGTCGACGTCGAGACGCAGGGGACCGTGCTCCACCACGGACTCCGAGGGCACTGCCGGTGCGGTCGCCTCGTGACGTCGCAGCACCGCGCGAATCCGTGCCACGAGTTCGCGCAGTCGGTAGGGTTTGGTCACGTAGTCGTCGGCACCGATCTCGAGCATCAAGACCATGTCGACCTCCTCGCCCTTGGCGCTCACGATGATGATGGGCACCGTGCTGGCCAGTCGGATGGCGCGACAGACGTCGAGTCCCGACATCTTGGGCAACATGAGGTCGAGCAAGACGACGTCGAACGGTCGACTCTGGAAGACGTCGACGGCTTCGAGCCCGTCACGCGCCACTGACACGTCGAAACCCTCGCGCGCCAGTCCGACCTTGAGGGCGTCGACGAAGGATTCCTCGTCCTCCACGACCAAGATGCGAAGGCCAGTCTCGTTGTGCACCTTGCTCATAGTTGATTCACCGGCAATTCGAGCGTAAAGGTGGAGCCGTCGCCCTCACGAGATTCGACGACGACACGCCCGCCATGATTTTGTGCCACGTGTCGCACAATACTCAGACCCAGGCCCGTGCCACCGGTGGCCCGGGCGCGGCCCGGGTCGACGCGATAGAAGCGTTCAAAGATTCGATCGAGGTCCTTCGACGGAATCCCGACTCCCTCGTCTCGAATGGCCACGCGCACCAGGGGTCCGGCGGGAGCACTCTCCTCAAAGGGGTCGGAATCGACACGGTCGATGGTGATCTCTACCGCACCGCCGTCGGGTGAGTATTCGACCGCGTTCTCGAGTAGCGCTTGAATGGCCGAGATGAGTTGACGACGGTCTCCGCCAATCACGTAACCGATTTCGGGCTCGACGAAGCGAATCGTCACCTTTTGTTGCTCCGCGGCGGTACGAATGCGTTCAATCGCGTCGGCCACGATCAGTGAGAGCGACACCGGCTCGCGCGTCGGAGAACCTTCTCCCTCGATGCGCGAGAGGTCGAGGAGGTCCTCGATGATCCGGTTCACCCGGAACGCCTCGGAATTGATGCGCTCGGCGAGTCGATTCGCGACCACTGGATCACGTTCGAACTGCAAGGTCTCGGCCAGCAATCCCAGTGCGCCCATGGGAGTCTTGAGCTCGTGTGACACATTGGCGATGAAGTCCCGGCGAATGTCCTCGAGGCGACGGCGTTCCGACACGTCCTCAATGAAAGCGACGACGCCCAGGGGTCGACGGCCGTCGTCGATCACGGCGGCGCGAATGGTGAGGGTCCGACGCGGGGGTCCATAGATGTCGATGGTTCGCTCCGCGACGCCGTCGGACCAACCCTCGGCCAGGGTGTCGGTGACGGCCTGGGCCGCGATGGCGTCACCGTAGCGCGACATCATCAGGCTCTCCGCTTGGGGGTTGCGATAGAGGACGCCCCCCGCTTCGTCGCAGAGAACCAATCCCAGGGGGAGGGCGTCGAGCGAACGGCGCAGGCGCACGGCGTCCGCGCCCGCTTCGGTCACGACGGTGGTGGCGACGCCGGCCACCTCCTCGAGGTGGGCGAGTGCCGCCTCGACCTTGCCCCGGTCGTCTTGGGGTTCGACACCGAGACGTCCGCCCAAGGCGGCCAGTCGTTGGGCGATGGCGCGGTGACCACGTCGGCGAAAGACGAGGACTCCCACGATGATCCCCACCAGCAGGATCCCCACGCCCGACGCGTACAGCACGACGGGGGACCACGACGACGCCACGTTATGGCTAATGGTGAGAAGCACGATCCCATTCTCGCAGAAGTTGAGCGACGCGACGCCGACCGTTGCGTGTTCCCTAGAGAAAGCGAGACGTCATGATCGTCGCCGGCGTTACCCTTAACCCTTCCACCTCGGACCTGCCCGGGGGCTCGGTACTGCAGCAAATAGTCAACGGACTTGGCGCGTGGGCGCTGATCGGTTGCCTTATCGCACTCCTACTCGGGGCGCTGATGTGGGCGATTGGCGCCCATACTCAAAATATGCACCAGTCGTCGGCGGGACGGCGCGCGGTGGCGACATCGCTGGTGGCGGCCATCTTGATTGGGGCGGCCCCGACTTTGATCAACTTCTTCTTCTCCACGGGACTCAAAGTTCGGTGATGCACACTTTCGTCTGCTTCTTGAATCCGGTGTCGTGCGCGACGACATCGCTAGCCAAGGCGTCCCTCGGCGACGTGTTCGGCGCGCTGACGAGTTGGGTACTGACGAGCGTACAGTGGTTCTTACATGCCACCGGGGTCGTTCTCAACGCCACCGGTGAGCCTGCGTCGATCGTCCGAGCGGCTACACGGGAATTCACCATGCTGACCGCGGTATCGCCAATACTGCTTTTGTTGTCCCTGTTGATCTCGACCTTCCATTCGTTGCGCCACGGCGATGCCGCCGCGCTATGGCGGTCGTTTCTCGGCGTCGCGCCCGTGTGCGTCTTCGCGATCGTCGCGGCTCGGCCACTGGCGAGCGTGATACTCGAGGCGGTCAACCAGTTGTGCACCGCTGCGGGTGCCTCGGTGGGGGTCGGTGAGAAGTCGGTGGGTCACGCGCTCGTCGCCCTGAGTGCGACGAGCGCTCCGGGCTTTGGCGTCTTCGTGTTGGGCGTACTAGTGGTGATCGGGGGGGTGTTCCTATGGTGCGAACTGGTCATCCGCGCGGTGGTCCTCACCTTGCTCATTGTGCTCGTGCCGGTCATCATGCCCCTCGCGGCGATCCCGGCGATCCGTCGTGTCGGATGGCGGCTCGTGGAGACCTTTCTCGCGGTGGCGATGAGCAAATTCCTTATCGTCGTCACGCTGGCCCTGGGATTGAGTGAAGTGACGGGATCGGGCGCGACCACGATCATTACCGGAGCGGTGACGTTGGTCTTGGCGTCGGCGACCCCCTTCGTCATTTTACGACTGGTCCCTATCGTCGAACAGTCCGCGGTGGGCGGACTTGACGGGCTTCGCCAGCGCGCGTCACGCGCCGTGGTGGCGGCACCGAGTTCACCCGCGGGAATGGCGTTGGCCGCCCTCGGCCCCGATCCGGTCGTGCCGGGTCCGCCCGAACGTCCCGAGGATTGGGGGATTCCCATGTGGGAACCCGGCCCCGACGTTGAGATGCCGGATCAGGACGTCGAAACGCCTCCGGCACCCGTTGGCGAACCTCGCACCCGACCAGGCCACGTCGCGTACTACTCCGACGACACGGGACCCGTGATCGGGTGGCATTTTGACGAATAGCGCGGGGAGACCCTTGGGAGATGCGGACGCGCAACAGCGGTGGTTCGGCGTCGTGCCCCATCGCGTCGTCCTGTCGATGTTCAGCGTGGCCACGGGATGCGAGGCGCTGCTGCATCCGGCTGGTCATGGGTGGGTGTGGGCCATCACGGGCGTGACGGCGGGCGCCGCTCTGCCCGCACCAGCGTCGCGCTCGTGGGCGCAGACAGTGGGTATCGAGATCCGATACCGGACGCGACGTCGCGTCCGGTGGGTGGACCTGTCACCCGACGGTGACGCCCTGCGCGTCGCGGTGCGCGGGGTGCGGCGCGTGTGGTGCTACGAGATGCTCCACTGCGGACGTCTCGACTTATCGGGGCGGGATGTCACTCTCGCACACCGGCTAGGACGGATGATCGAGATCCTCGCCGCAGCGGGTGAACGGGCCCACGTGACCCTCTCGGTTGAATCCTCGCCCGACGCCATCCCCCGGACGGTGCTGAGCCTGGACGTCGAGGCGCCGCCACCACCGGAATGGCGCCGCGACCCTCGCGCGGGTGTGCCGGGTGCCCTGGGCGCGGGTCGCGTCGCGCTCATCGAACGTCGCGACTACGTACGCACCCCCCACTGCGTGGTGCGGGTCCTTCGCGTCGTGCGCTTCTCCGCCGACCGCGAGACGACCGCGCTCGAGACCTTGGGCGACCTCGCTGAATGGTTGACGCTCTCGTTGCACGTGACGGTGATCCCCGCTTCGCGGGCCCGACGTCTCGCCGAGCGTGCCGTGCACCGTCGCGGTAGCGACGCGAACGTGACGCGGGGGGCGGGCTTTCGCTGGTCGGCGCGCCACGAGCAAGAACTCGAGGCCCTGCGTCAACGCGAGCGCGCCGTGGCCGCGGGGGCGGCCCTGTGCCAGTGGGCCCTCTACCTCGTCGTGTGTGCGCCGACCCTCGAGGAACTCCGTCGACGCGTAGTGGCGACCCGCGAGCGCGCGAGGGGTGCGGGTCTGATCGTTGAGCTCGGCGCGGGAGTCCAGGGTGAGTGGCTGGACTATTACCTGCCAGGGGGGCCGGGCTGGTGAGCAAAGCGTGGACCCACTGGGGTACGTCCCAGCACGTTATGACGCTGCGTCTACCCACACACGACGCCGGTACGCGACTCGAAGGACCGGTGCTTGGTCGAGCCTCGCGCGGTGGTGACTTCGTGTTCGACCCCTTCGACGCGTACCGCGCACGATTGGTGACGAATCCGAACGTGATCGTGGCGGGATCCATCGGCGTTGGTAAGAGCACGGTGGTCAAAATGATGGTCGACCGGGCGTTACACCGCGGCCGGCGGGTGGTGATCATCGATCCCAAGGGCGAATATGACGCATTGGCCCGTGCCCACGGGGTGCGACCCCTCGTGGTGGGTAGCGACGGATGGTGCTGGCCCGCGTCGCGGGATCCTCGCCGAGACCGTGAGTTCCTCACCACGTTGCTCGAGTGTGCCAAGGGACGACCGCTGAGTGACGATGAGCACTACGTCCTCGACCGAGGTCACGACGCACTCGCCCCTCGCCGTCGCGAACGTGTGCTGGCGGCGCTGTTTTCGCAGGTGTCCCGGTATCTCAGTGATACCACGAGCACGCCAGAGCGCACGGTGGCGCTTCTGCTGCGCCGATTCTTAGAGGGGGATCTCGCGCACCTCTTCGACGGTGAGGGGTCGCCGATGAAACTCGACGACCCCCTGGTGGTGCTCGACGTCTCGCGGTACTGGGGAAGTGAATTCATCGCCCTCGCGGCGCTCAGTGCGGTGGCGGCCGCTCAGAACCTCGCGGGTCACGAGGAGCTCGGGTATATCGTGCTCGACGAGGCGTGGGCCCTACTCGGCGACGACGCTTCGATGAAGTGGCTCCAGGGCTCGTGGAAGCTCGCGCGAGCGCGAGGGATCTCTCACGTCCTGGTCTTGCACCGCTGGACCGACGTCGCCGCCGCGGGGGCGGAGGGGAGCGCTCAGCGAGCGCGAGCGCGTGGACTTCTTCGCGAGTGCGAGACGGTGTGGCTCTTTCGTCAGCCGCCCGACGAGGCGGCGGAGATGGCGGGCGTTCTCGGGCTAAGTGAGCGTGAGACTCGCGTTCTCTCGGATCTGACGCGCGGCGAGGCACTCGTGCGCTACGGACGCGCGCGTTCGGTGGTGCAGGTGATCCCGAGCCCGAGTGACTCCGAGATCACCGACAGCGATGCGGCGATGAGGACGAGGCGTGCCTGAACGCCGCCTCGCCCTCGGACGTCGGTCACTGCACGGGGTCGCACTGGGTGGTCTGGCCCGTTTGGACCGCGGTCATTCACTGCTCATCGTTGGGCCGACGCAGACGGGTAAGACGTCGTCGCTGGTCGTGCCGGCGGTGTTGACCTGGGGCGGTCCAGTGGTCATCACCAGCGTCAAGAACGATGTCGTGGTGGCGACCGCGGCGTGGCGAGCCACCCTGGGCCACGTTCAGCAACTCGAACCCGGAAGGGATGAGGGATCGACGTGGGATCCTCTGGAGGGACTCACGAGCCTGCGCCAGGCCTTGCGCGTGGCGCAATCGCTGACGCGCGACTCGTCGCGCGCCGACGCGGAGTTCTGGAACTCCTTGGCGGTCAAGCTCCTCGCCGCGCTCTTCGTGCTCGCACAACGACACCATCTCTCAATTTTCGACGTGGCCCAGGCCGTGGAGAGTCGTCAGTGGACTGAGTGGATCACGGACGGAACGTCCACCCACGAGATCATGCTGAGGTCCTTTTGCGACTACGACCCCAAGACGCTCGACGGCGTGGTCACGACCGCCGAGACGATGCTCCTCCCCTGGCGCTTCCGACAACCGACCGCTCGCGTGCGCGAGGTCCTCGATGGCGTGAACACCTTGTATCTTTGTAGCGCCCGAGGTGAGCACGCGACGTACGAGCCGCTCTTTCGAGGCGCGTTACGCAGCGTCGTCGAGGAGCAGCAGCATCGTCACGACGAGGGACGAGCGCCGGCGCTCCTCCTGGTGCTGGACGAAGCGGCGACTGTGGCCTCGCTCGACGAACTCGATCAGTGGGCCGCGACGTTGTCGGGTCTGAACGTCACGCTGGTCACGGTGGTACAAGACTTCGCCCAGCTGGCCGCGCGCTGGGGTCCTCGCGCCGCGACCATCGTGAACAATCACGCCACGCGCGTCGTCCTCGCGGGCTTGGCGGACCCCACCGTGTCGACGTACCTACCCGAAATACTCGAGGCGGAGGGTGAGCGACCCGTCGTACCTCTCCGTCGTCGATCCCGCAACACGGCGGTCGTCGTCGCGGGTCGCCGCGCCGTCTTCTCGGTACACTTACGACCCTGGTGGCGCCAGCGTCACGTGCGTGCTCGGGGGAGCCGTGCGACATCGGTACTGTGGAGAAATGGAGGTACTCGTCAGCACTGATGACGTCCTGGCCATCGACATCGGTGCCACCAACATCAAGTTCGCCAGGGTCGACCGCGAGGGTCGACTACTGGGACCATTGAAGCGTCGTGCCACGCCCTACCCCTGCACGCCGGAGCGATTGGTGGCGTGGGTCACCCAACGAATTCAGCGCAACGAGGTGGAGCGCGTGGGCGTGGGCTTCCCCGGAGAATTCGATGACGGGCACGTCGTGCGACCGGGAAACCTGTCGCGTCCCGGAGGTGTGGGTACGGCGTTAGACGACGACCTCGACCGCCTCTGGAGCGGATTCGCCCTGGAGTCGACTTTGCGGCGTGCGACCAGTCGTGACGTTCGCGTGGTCAATGACGCGACCCTCGCCGCGCTGGGATGTAGTCGCGGGGTGGGGAGAGAATTGGTGGTCACCCTGGGCACTGGCTGCGGTCTCGCCCTTCGCGTCGAAGGCCGACGTCAGCGGGTGCGCGACCTCGGTCGTACGATGTTCTCTCAAGAACTGACCTACGATCAAGCACTGGGAGAGCGCGCGCGGGCGCGTGATGGTGAGGAGTGGCGTGGTGTAGTGCGCAGGGCCGTCGGCGAACTGGCCGCGGAATTCGGGGCGACCACGGTGTACCTCGCCGGGGGAAATGCCCGGCGCATCGCTCGAGATCACTTCGAGGGCGCGCAGTTCGCGTTCGAAATCGTGGGAAATGAGGTTTCGTTGCGCGGCGCGGCGCGACTTTTTGAGCCCAACGTCGCCGCAGTTCAACCCTCGGAGCATTCCTGAACACTGGGCTAGGATGTACTGCTTGTACCAACGCGGCTGTAGCTCAGCGGATTAGAGCATCGGTCTACGGAACCGAGGGTCGGGGGTTCGAATCCCTCCAGCCGCACTCAGAAACCCAATTCATCTTTGGGTTTTCCCACGAACTGACTCGGCACAGTGGGAGCACGCTTCCTTCGAATATTGGTCTTGCCTCACCAGATTCGGCTCGGGTGGCCGATGTTGTGCCCGAATTGTGACAATGCAACGGCGAGTTGTTCAAAACTTTATCTAAATAGTGAACGATGACACTCTTCTCTTAGCCCACTCACAACTTCGCGGTGAAGAATGACATATGTGTCCGAGAACATCTTGGACAAAGGTAATGAAGGGATCATCATGCACACGATCAAGACAAAGGTTGTCAGCCGCGTCGCGGTGGCGACCGCACTCAGTTTCGGTATTGGCGCGGGCGCTGTCGGCGTGGCAACCGCCTCCCCCGTCGCGCACAGCGCACTCGGACGGGACCAGTCACAACTCTTCGTCCGGGGCACCGTGTCGTCCTACGTCCCAGGCACGTCCATCTCCGTCCTATCGGGTGATGCCACCACACCCACGACCTACGCCTTGACGGCCACTACGACCATCACCGGTCTGGCGACCGGGGCCACACTGGCCAGTCCCGACCGGGTGTTCCTCGTCTTGTCGGCGACCACGCCCCCGACGGTGACGTCGATCTCGGTGAAGGGTCATGGTGAGGACACGAATCGTGGAAGCAGCAACGGGTCGTGGTCGGGACGCGGTGGAAAGCGTCATGGGCCGCAGCATCACGGCGGACGAGGATTTGGTGTGTCGCGCGACGGCCACGGTCGTCACTAGGGGCTAGGCACCCGTCGCACGTTCTTGTTGTTCTGACGCGGGTTCTTCGTAGCGAGAGCCCGCGTCAGGTCATCTTCGGGGAGATTTTGGTGCGGATCGGGACGCCGGTTCCGCGCCGCGACGCGCTTGGCGCACGGCTCGACCTCGACGGGGACGGACGGATGCGGTTCGAATAGTGCGGTGGCCCCGGAAGTTCGTCGAGGTCGATTCTGTGGGCGACCGGAACAGTCGGGTGATTGGCGTGTGCTTTTCTCCAACGGGTGGTCTCGTGGGCGGTGCGTGGTCCCCAGTGTTAGCGTCGATGTCTTTCGACACTTCGAGCACCGATGCGAATATGTGGTAATCGTCGCCCCCCCGATCGCGCTCGGTCTGCACCAGAGCGACGAGAACTTCGTATGGTCGGTGCAAGGCCACGTGAGTCGTCGCGTGGGTGAAGTGTTGATGTGGACCCACCCCGTCTATGCCCTGATAGTTCTGCCAACGGTGGTGTCGTTAATGGTGTACGTCCTCACTCCTCACTCCTCGCTCCTCACTCGGCTGAGCGACGACGTTTTCTTCCTTTTGTCGCTCTGAGAGGTGACGTGTCCACCATCGTGCTCGAAGCCGTTGATCGGTCGCCCGAGGGCTCGATTGGGGACCCCTCACATTGGCGACACGATTGGACTACGTCACGGGATCATCATCGGTCTCTATATCGTGGCCACGAGCGGGCTCGTCCTGGTTTCAAGATTTTGATCGATGAGGTGGTTCGGCGCGGCCAATGTCGTCGCCGTTGTTACGCTGGCGCTGTTGTGCGCCAGCGGATTCACGTCGTTATGGTGCTTCTACGCCGCGGTGGTCAGCGCAGCGATCGCGCCACACTGACGCATGGAACGACGCGCCTCGACCCTCGTTCAATGAAGGCCTCTCGCGCCAATTGGTACCTTTTAATGTCATGACGACCATGTGGCGCGTGACACGCCTGATTGCCACCGCGGTGACACTCGGGGTCCTAACTCTGGGCGGCGGCGTAGTGAATGCCGCAACGTTGCACCCCCTATTGCCCCCGCACAATCCCAGCCGGAATTTTCGTCTCGAATCAGTGAACCAAGTTCTCGCGTCAATCAATGCCGCTAGATCCTCCGAGGAAGGTCTGGGACCCCTCGAGTTCGACGCGGCGCGTTTCGATCGACTCAGTGTGCCCGAGCAAGTCTTTGTCATCACCAATCTAGAGCGCGTGACGAGGGGTCTCTATCCGGCCACCGCCATGGTGGCGCGCCTCGACTCCCTCGCCACGAACGCTGCGCGTCACGACCAGGACCCCATCGATCGTGGCGCGAGCTTCTCGTCCATCTGGTCCAGCGCGCCCGCATCGCTGGGCCAGCCCGCACTTTTCGCGGACTTCGGTTGGATGTACGACGACGGCCCCCCGCCCCAGTTCATCTTTCGTAATGTGGATTGTCAACGGGCGGGACAGAGCGGCTGTTGGGGTCACCGCGACAATATTCTGTCGAACCCCCTCGCCTCGACGAGCGCAATGGGCTGTCCCATGACCATGGTGACCGGGACCGGTTATGACGCGCACAGCGCTGACGGCCCGTCGATCAGTCAGATCTTCGAAGTCGCCTGTTCGCATCTAGGTAAAACCGCGGTGTTCACGTGGCGCCACGCGGTGGCATTTCTACACGTCCCCGCCTACCAATCGGGAATCACCCACTAGGAGACGTGCTCGCCACGAGTACGCCCTAACCTTGGGTGTAACGTGCTCACGGTGCGTCGCGCGGCTGTAGCTCAGCGGAATAGAGCACCGGTCTTCGGAACCGGGTGTCGGGGGTTCGAATCCCTCCAGCCGCACTAATCAAGGTTATTGGAGGCCCTGAAACGAGGGGGACGCGAGTGGTGGTACTCTCCGGACATGCCGCATCGACGCCGGCGAGTACAAAGGGCCCCCAGGGGCCTCGCGGTGATCGTATGTGTGTTGGGTTCGGTGGCGACCGTGGACTCGGCTACGGTCGCCACCGAATCGCCCGATGACCAACAGCAGACCCCAATGCGCTCCTCGTGGGTAGGATATTGTTCGGCCCGAGCACCGGTCCCGTATTCCAGGGTTGCCATCGTGAGAGGTGCGCCCCTTGCGCGCGCCAATGAACGGCGTGGTCGAGAGTGATACGGGTCTCGACCCGACGATTGACGGGTTCGGCGTGGGCGGATCGGTGTCTCCTGGAGTGATGGTCGTTGCTCGCGCGTTGTCGACGTTGTGCGGGCATCAAGAGTTCGGAGTCTCACCCTTTGTGACCCGACGCGGCGAGACATTCGGTCCGGACTGGTGGGTCGCGCTGAGGAGATAGCCGTCGTCGTTGCTCGCGTGATTCGTCACGTCGCGCTCCATAGTGCGGTCCTTCGTCACGGGCGACGAGACAGCGATGAGTTCGCTCGGCGTGGTCCCCGCTGACCGCAGTAGTGACTGAGATACTGGGGGGACCGAGGGTTTTCGGCGAGGGGGCCCGCGAACTGATTACCTCGAGATGATCCTCACGAGTGGCTTCGTCGGGGTCAATGGCGACGACCGAGCGTTGCATCCTCGTCGAGAGTTTCTCAACACGGCGCGCCACTTCGCGAGCTGACGGAATCTTTCAACGCGGACGAGACGCACGCATCTCGTGGGGGCTCATCGACGTTTGCCGAGGGGCCAAGGTGTCGGTGTAGCCTGCCGTGATGCGAAGCGCGAGCGAACGCGAAGGGGTGGTGGCACACATTAGGGGCGATCGCCAGCAGTTAGGGCATGGACATCTCGAGAATGTGCTGGCGGGGACGCTGTTGAACGCGGGGCGGCGAACCCCCGACAAGGTCGCGATCGATGCCGCGGCGGGCCCGACGACGTTTGGCGAACTGGACAACCTCTCGGCCCAATTCGCTCACGCCCTCGTTGATCGTGGTGTAACGCGCGGCGACCGGGTAGCGGTGCAATTGGTGAAGCGACCCGAAGTCGTGGCGCTCAACATCGCGTGC
>JAJZEN010000094.1 GCA_021828545.1 Actinomycetes bacterium | reverse complement strand
CCCCTAGATCCTCGACGAGCCGGCCGAGACGATGAACCTCCTCGCTGAGCGACCTGACGGCAGTCGGCGAGAGCTCCTCGAGGCCGACGGTGATGGCTTCCAGCTCGGCTTGCAGGACCGCCACTGGGGTTCGCAGTTCGTGGGCAAGGTCGGCGACGATCACTCGACGTAGGGTGTCCTCGCGCTCAAGGTGTGCCGCCATGGCGTCAAAGGCGTTGGCCAGCTCTTTGATCTCCCCAGGGGCGGTGATGTTCCCGACGCGGCTTTTGAGGTCGCCTGTCCCTAGCCGCCGGGCGGCGCGTGTAAGTGACCGTATCGGCGCCACAATGCGCCGGGAGATGAGCACGGCCGCGGCGAGCGCCACGAGCGCAGCAAGTATGGACGCGCTCGCGACCGTGGTGCTGATGGTGTGACGAAGCGAGATCTCCTCCAACGACAGTCCCGACGCTGGGAACTGGATGGTGGCGGTGGCAATCGGGCGCCCGGCTACCACGACCGGCAAGGTGCGTGACTGGCCCTGCGCCTGTGACGCCGCCACGTCGAGAACGTTGTGCCCGTTGGAGCGTACTTGGATGCCGAAACCGGTGGTGCGGGCAAGCTGACCGACCGCCGCCAGAGTGGCAGGGTCCCAGGCGCCCGCCGGCTGGTATGCCGCGCCGACGGTAGCGACCAGCTCGTTGGTGGTAGTCCGCTCCTTCTCACGTCCTGCGTTGGCCAAGTCGGCGTTTGTGACGACAAGGGTGACCACGACCAGCATGACGATCGACGCGAGAGCTACCGCCAGCGTGCCCGCCACCAGGCGGCGTGCCAGGCCCCATGACGACACGTTGTTAGTCCCTGCGCAGGCACAGGCGGTACCCAACCCCGAGGACCGTCTCGATGATGGTCGAGCCGGTTGGGCTGTCGCGCAGCTTGTGGCGGAGGTTCTTGACGTGAGAATCGACGACGCGTTCGTAGCCTTCCCACTCGTACCCCCGAACAAGGTTGACCAGCTCATAGCGGGAGTAGACGCGGCCTGGGACACGAGCGAGGGCGCAGAGTATCCCCCACTCCGTCGGTGAAAGGGCGACCAGACGGCCGCTCTCGCGGACCTCGTGGCGCTCCTCGTCAATTAGCAGGGCTCCTTCCCCGAAGGAGGCGGGACCAAGCGGATCGCCGGGTGCTACACCTCTTCGGAGGAGGGCTTGCACCCGCAATACCATTTCCCTCGGGCTGAACGGTTTGGTCAGATAGTCGTCGGCCCCGAGTTCGAATCCCCTGATCCGGTCGGACTCGCCTGCCTTCGCGGTGAGCATCAGTAGGCGCACGTTGGTCGAGACCCGCAACTCTTGGCCCACTTCCTCTCCGGGAATGTCCGGTAGACCCAGGTCCAGTACGACGACATCGGGTTCGGCACTCGAGGCGATGGTGATGGCTTCAGAACCGGAACCCGTGCTGAGCACCGTCAACCCTTCGCGTTCGAGGAACGCCCGAATCAGATTCCGAAGCTTTGTCTCGTCCTCGACGACTAGCACGGTCGGGCCGCTCATCGATACTCAACCCGCCGGTTCGCCACGGTGGGATGCGTTGCTCCGACACCAGTCGTCATGTGTTCCTCCATAGGGACGCGTGGCTACGACGAACCGATCCCTATTCGCCGAAGGTCGAAAGCTAGTAGCCGATCATGAACAGACCGTGAACCGCTCATGAGAGTGCCGTCGGTGACCGACTATCGGTCGACGTCCCCTCGCTCATCAAGTCGGACTGACCGGTCCTTAGCGGGCGTCCTCCAACTCGTCCACCAGCCCGTGCCCGACGAGCCCGAGGATTGCGATGGTGTCGCGGGTAGCGCCGGACATGAAAGGCTCGCCACGTCGCAGTGGTTCAAGCGCGGCCTCGGCGCTGCCGGCCCAATGGCGAGCGGTGGCGATCGAGGAGTCGATTGCGGTCGTGGACAGCACCAGATCGCGGGCCTTGTCCCGCGAAACCGTGTCGAGCCGTGTCCCGAGGATCGCCCTCAGGTCATCGCCGACGCCCGGTATCGCCAGAGCCCGAAGCACCGGGAGGGTGTACGTGCCTTCGACCATGTCGTGGCCGGCCGGTTTACCGAGGTCGTCGTCGGTCGAGATCAGATCTTTGACGTCGTCCCATATCTGGAATGTCATCCCGAGCGCGTACCCATAGTCGGTCAAGGCCTCCACCTCGACTGGTGACGCACCGAAAGTGACCCCGCCGACACGGGCCGCGGTGGCCATGAGCGACGCGGTCTTGCCGGCGATGGACGCCACGTAGGATTCCTCGCTCCGGGTCACGTCGTAGGCGAAGCGCATCTGACCGACCTCGCCCTCGCACAATTTCCCGATGGTACGAGCCAGCAGCGCAGCGATTTCCGTCCCGAGGGACGCGGCGATCTCCGACGCTCGCGCAAGCAGGAAGTCGCCGGCGAGGATCGCCACCAGGTTCCCCCACTTGGCGTTCGCGCTCATCACCCCCCGCCGCGACGTCGCCTCGTCCATCACGTCGTCGTGGTAGAGGGAGCCGAGGTGCACCAGCTCGACCGCCACGGCACCTTCCACGACGTCGCCGGGAGGATCAATCCCCGAGCCACAGGCTTGAGCCGCAGCGAGCACGAGGGCCGGGCGCAGCCGTTTGCCCCCCGCGTTCACGAGGTGCGAAGCGACCTCCGCCAAAAATGGGTCCTCGCCGGACGTCGCCTTGGCAAGGGACACCTCGACCTTGTCCAACGCGGACTCGATTCCGGGAAGGCGGAGCGTCTCTGCGGCGTTCATCTGCTACGAGGGTACGCTACGCCCGAGCTAAACAGGAACCCGGAACGTTCCGATGCATCTCGGAGGACATCGTGAGAGAGGTGGCCGCCGAACGAACTAACTCGCCAGGGTCCGGGTAGACTAAGCAAACGGAGGACCGGAATGTTCGAACGTTTTACTGAC
>JAJZEN010000029.1 GCA_021828545.1 Actinomycetes bacterium | reverse complement strand
CGAAGTGGAACTGGCGCGCATTCGCAACCAATCGATTGGTTTCGTCTTCCAGCAATTCCATCTGCTCGCCTCCCTCGACGCCCAGAAGAACGTGGAACTTCCCCTCGTCTACGCGGGAGTACGACCGCCCGAACGGCGCCGTCGCGCCGCGGCCGCCTTAGAGCGCGTGGGCCTGTCTCATCGTGCGGGGCATCGACCAAGTCAACTGTCGGGTGGTCAACAACAACGGGTGGCCATCGCTCGAGCACTCGTCACCGACCCGGCGGTCGTCCTCGCCGACGAGCCGACCGGTAACCTCGACACCACGTCGGGGAACGAGGTGCTCGGCTGGTTCGCCGAACTGAGCCAGGCGGGGCGCACCATCGTGATCATCACCCACGAGTCCGACGTGGCCCGCATCGCTCCACGGGTGGTGCGTCTGCGCGATGGAGTAGTGGTGGCCGACGGCGCGACGGAGACCGTCCTGGCGGCCAGCGCCATTCAGAGCGACGGGGGGGCGCGATGAGGCTGTCCGAGACGTTGCGCACCGCGCTGGAAGCCATCGCGTCGCACCGATCACGTTCCATCCTCACGGTGCTGGGAATCCTCATTGGTATCGCCGCGGTGATCGTGACGGTCGGTCTGGGAGAGGGGGCGCAGTCGAGGGTGAGTTCGGCGATTTCGTCCCTCGGGAGTAATGTGCTCGTCGTCACTCCCGGTAGCACCACGACTGGGGGGGTGCGGGGCGGACTCGGCTCCTCCTCCACCTTGACCCTCGCCGACGCCCAGGCTTTGTCCTCGCGCGTTGATGTCCCTCAGGTGGCCGCGGCGGCGCCCGTCGTCCAGATCAATGAATTGATGCAAGCGGGTTCTTCGACCTGGACGGCGCCCGTCATTGGTACCACTCCCCCCTACCTCGCCATTCGCTCTCGTCGGGTGAGCATCGGACGTTTCATCACTCCAGGGGACGTCACCAGCGGAGCCGCGGTCGCCGTCCTCGGGACTGAAGTGGCGTCGGAACTCTTTGCGGGTGTGAACCCGATCGGGCAGAGCCTGGACATTGGAACGACGCCGTTTCAGGTGGTGGGACTGCTCAACTCGGCGGGTTCGAACGCCAGCGCCAATCAAGACAACGAGGTCATCGTACCGATCTCCATCGCCCAGAACACCCTCGCGGGTCATTCCTCGTCGATTAGCCAAATCCTGCTGCAGGCCGGGTCCGCCGCCGCCATCGGACCGGCCTACCAAGAAGCGAATGATCTGTTGTTGCAACGGCACGGAATCACCGTGCCATCGGAGGCCGACTTCACGATCACCCCCGACACGCAGCTGCTCTCGACGGCCGCGGCAGCCGACGCGGCGCTCACCATTTTGTTGGTCGGGATCGCGGCGGTTTCGCTACTCGTCGGAGGTATCGGGGTGATGAACATCATGCTCGTATCAGTGACCGAACGGATTCGTGAGATCGGCCTTCGCAAGGCGCTCGGCGCGACGCCGGGGGTCATTCTGCGCCAGTTCCTCGCCGAGGCGTTATTCCTCGGCGCGGCCGGCGGTGTCGTCGGTGTCGGACTGGGGGTCGGATTAGCCATTCTCCTGCCCCATCTCATCTCCCAGCCCGTGTCGATCTCGTTGCCCGCGATTGGGGGTTCGGTGGTGATCGCCGCGGGTATCGGGCTCATTTTTGGCGTCTACCCCGCGTCACGTGCTGCGCGCCTCGCGCCGATTGATGCGCTGCGTAGCGATTGAGTGACCTGCACGCGCGAGAAGGAATGTGGCGGTCTCATCGATGGAGAAACGTGAGGCGAGAGCCCGTGGCGCTCCAAGGGCGCACGCGTGAAGGATCCGTCGTTGCGCGCGGCGATCCGCAGCGCCCTTGACTCCGGCGACGCGAGTGCGCGCACACGCCACCGACGAGTACCCCGTCCCCGCGCGATCGCCCGGGCACTTCGAAGAGAACGAGCACCTCGAAGAGAACATGGCCGAGCCTCGACCTTCGCGTCACGCCAGCGAAAGATGGAGTATTCGTTGGGCCGTCGTGAACTCGCTCCCCTTGGCGTCGTTGGCCGAGTTCGATAACATGCGCTCTGCTGTCAGAAAGTGCGTGGCGACTCATGTGCGCCCGTGCGCGTCGATGAGGCACGAGCGTTCATCGGCCTACTGCGACCAGAGGGTCTCGTGAGGGCGCTGGCTCGCCCAGAGAGCGGCGCACGAGAGATCCGCACGACTCCTCCGACGTGAGAGAGACGTGATGACTCTTCATCGTGGCGGACTTTGGGCGGCCACCTCTTGAAAATCGCGTAGTAGCACCACGACGTCATCGGACGCGTCGTACACGCCGCCGAGAATCGCGGCCTCTGTGAGTAACTGCAGCACGCCGCCGGGGATTCCAAGTACCTCGACGTACCGGCGCAGGATCACGTAGCTACCCGGCGGTGAACCGAGCACTTCGGTTACACCTGAATGTTCGAGGTGCCAAAGATGTTCGAGCACCGAAAAGTTCGGTGCCGACGCGCGAGTGGCCCCGTTCGTTGGTTCGTAACCCAGTGCGCCGCTCGGCCACGTTACGGTTCGGAATGACTGGGTGAGCGCGCGTGCGCGCACCACCGCCGCCGTTGAGGACGTGGCCAAGCCCATAAAGGTCTCGACGAAGTGCCCAAAGACCAGGCTGGTCGCGTCGAGGATGGTGACGTAACGACCAGTGGCGACAGCGAACGCTGCGTCGAGGGCTACATCGAGTGTGCTGGAGGATGCGACGTTGGCCGTGGTCGGCAACGAGGGTCCCTCGACAACTCGCGAACGCCGCGCCAGACCCGACGCGAAAGGCGTGAGGAGTTCGTGTATCTTCGCGGTGATGTCCCTCAAGGGCGACGCGGTGACGATGACGAGTTCGAAGTCGTGCGCGCTCTGCGCATCGAGGGCCACGAGCGCGTCACGGACCTGATCGGGGGTCGCGGTGAGCAC
>JAJZEN010000078.1 GCA_021828545.1 Actinomycetes bacterium | reverse complement strand
CCGTCGTGGCATTTCTTCACGGGATCACTCCAGGATCTGCAGGCGACGTGGAGGAAATACGGGGTGGACGTGGTCGCGCCCAGTCCCACCGCCGACGTCATCCACTCGTCCTACGTCTACTTCGTCGACCCCCAAGGCCGCGAACGTTATATCGGCGATCCCACCGATGACCACACCGCCACGGGCGCCGCGTACCTCCCGGCCAATCAGATCACGACCTGGGGCAAGGGCATCGCCGACGTGGCTCGCTCGCTCGTCGGGTAGCGTCGCGAACCGCGCCGAGCGCACGAGTCCTCACCTTGTCGCTCGCGGAGCGACCGCCGCGATATCGCGGCGTCCGCGATGGTAGCGCGAGACCGAAGCAGATTGCTCGCGCCAGTACCGCCAGGGGAACTTCGCCGCGTCACCACCGGGGCCACTCACCCCGACGCGCGGTCCCGTTAGGTATGGCGCAACGACACCGACACGCGGCACGAGCAATCTCCATTGACCCGTCCAGAGGTCGTCGCCATCGTTCGCACGATTCGCGTCGAAACATTGGGCGACACAGCCCGGCCCGCGTGCGAGTTCGTGATCGGGAAGTGGACGTCGTCGACCGGTCACCTCTCGCCGCTGGCGCGCGAGTTGGGCGCCCTCGACGATGTCCCCGGCGCGAATCAGGCACGCCTGAGGCTCATCGGTGTCTCCGACGACGATATTAATGGCGTGATGCAGACCGTAGGTGAAGTAGCAATACAGGTGCCCTGGGGGACCGAACATCGTCTGGTTGCGCTTGGTCTTACCCCGAAACGCGTGCGACCCCGGATCACTTTGACCGCGGTACGCCTCGACCTCCGTGATGCGCAGCGAGACGGCGCCTCCGGCGACGCGACGTCGAAGCACGGCGGTCAGAAGAGCGGGCGCCACGTCGAGAACGTCGCGCTGGAAGAAGTCGAGTTCGGCGTCGTCCAGGTCAAGCTGCTCGCACACCCATTAATCGTATCGGCGACGTCGAGATGTCACCACCTCGAGTCGCCCCCCGGCGCACGAGTGTGGGGACCCCTCAAGAACACGTCGCCCCACTGATGGTGATCCGGGGACACGACTTCCTTCGGCTCACCGCGTGACTCACGACGCCATCGATCTCAACCACTGGGTCAACGTTCGCGACGCGGGCGATCCATTCTTCCTGGGTACTGATTGACGAAAACACGGTCTGGAATCGTCCTCGCTATTCCATCAGCGTGAGCGCCTCCATCTCCTCGGCGAGCTCCAGTGGCGTCGCCGCGCGGTCGTGGCGAGTGGGACGTAGGGCGATCACCGAAATCACCAGAGCAACGATGACAATCCCACTTCCCGTCAGCAACGCCGTCGAGCGTCCGTGGGCCAATGCGACGCTGGTGAGGGCCGCCACGCCCAAGGCTCCGCCAGTTTGCTGCATCGTTTGTAGCATGCCCGAGGCCGCTCCCGCATCTTCGCGCGGAACGCCGCTCAGGATTGTCACGCTGAGGGGCAAGAACGCCGTCCCCGCCCCTAGGCCAAAGAGGAGGAGTGGTCCGAAAAGACTCGCGAAGTAGCCCTGCGATGCGTGCGCCCGGGAAATCCACAACGTCGCCACCGCCAATGTCATCAGCCCAAAGAGCAACAGGGGCCGGGCCCCGATTCGTGAGACGAGTCGCGGCGTGATGCGAGAGAGAGTGAAGATCATCGCCGTTAGGGGCAAGAAGGCAAATCCGGCGCGAATGGCGCTGTAGTGCAGAGTACTTTCCAGGTATTGGCTTACGAAGAAGAAGACGCCGTACATAACCGCCGGAACCAACATCATGACGACGTAGGCGCCCGCACGCGATCGATTGGCCATGAGTCGAAGGGGAAAAAGAGGTCGGACCTGACGACGTTCAACTCCCACGAAGGAACCGACCAAGAGCGCCCCGAGGATGAAGCACACCACGGTGCCGAGGTGAGAACTCCCTTCGGCGAGTCGGATAAAGCCGTAGATCACGGCCCCGAGGCCGGTGGTCACGAGAACCGCCCCGGGTATGTCGAGGCGGCCACCATTGCGCGTGGGTTCGGGTATGACTCGCGGTGCAAGAGCAATCACCAACGCGCCAATCGGCACGTTGATCATGAGCACCCAGCGCCACGACACCCATGACGTGAGCGCGCCACCCAAGATGAGCCCGAGCGATCCCCCGCCCGCCGACACCGCCGTGAAGACGCCCAAGGCCTTGTTACGAGCGGGTCCCTCGTCATAAATCGAGCTAATCAGACTCAAGGTGCTGGGCGCGGCCATGGCTGCACCGATCCCCTGGATCGATCGCGCCACGAGCAACATGGCGGCGGATGCGGCGAGGCCACCCGCGAGAGAGGCCACAGTGAATATGGCCAGCCCAATCATGAGGAGACGGCGGCGCCCGAAGACATCACCCGCTCGTCCCCCGAGCAGGAGAAGACCCCCGAAGGCCAAGCTATAGGCATCGATGACCCAGGCGAGGTTGGCCTTGGAGAAATGCAGAGTGTTCTGGATGGGAACCAAAGCGATGTTGACGACGGTGGCGTCCAGCACGAACATCAATTGGCACGCGACGATGACCGCCAGCGCGACGGAGGCCGGTGAGAATCTACGAAGAATTGCGGGCATAAAACTCCTTATCGGAAGGGAGAGACGTTCGTGGGTGCGGGTTCTTGTGTCACCCGCGACCGTCGGAACTAGTGTGAATGGAGAGAATCTCCACTTACCATTATACGGAGACAATCTCCGTTTAGCAAGGATTTCTGTGATGCGAGCTGACGCCGTGAGGAATCACGAGAAGATCGTCGCCAGCGCAATCGAGGTCTTCGGCGAGCGCGGCGTGGACGCCCCGCTCGACGACATCGCCACGCGCGCCGGAGTGGGCCCCGGAACCCTCTATCGTCATTTCCCGACTCGAGAATCCTTGATCGATGCGGTCGTGAAGAGTTGGTTTTCCCAGATTGAC
>JAJZEN010000152.1 GCA_021828545.1 Actinomycetes bacterium | reverse complement strand
CACGATGACTCCCTACGACTCCGGGTGCTTCCCGATCGTGGCGCGCAGTCAACACGGCGTCGTGACGTGGGGGCTCGAGGGGATTGTCCTGTCGGCCGGCTCGGCGCTCGACTGGGCGCGCGACGAGGTGGGTCTCCTCGACGACGTCGCGTCAAGCGAGTCAATCGCCCGATCGATTCCGAGCGCTGAGGGAGTCTGGTTCGTGCCAGCCCTCTCCGGGCTCGGCACCCCGTACTGGGACTTCGGCGCGCGCGGCGGTTTCTTTGGCCTCACCCGCGGAAGCTCTCGAGCCCATCTGATCCGAGCGATTCTCGAAGGTATCGCGCACCGTGGCGCCGACCTCGTCGACGCGGCCGAAATTGAGACCCGGTCGACCATTTCGGAGATCCGCGTCGACGGGGGGATGTCCGCGAACGCTTTCCTGGTCCAGCACCTGGCCGACGTCACTGGCCGGCCGGTCGCCGTATCGTCCGAACGCGAGGCAACCACCCGCGGCGCGGGCCTCATGGCCCTCGTCGGCGCCGGATTCCTCTCGGTGCAAGACGTCGAGTCCCTCTGGCTCCCGACTACCACCGTTGATCCGCAGTTCGCCGAGTCAGAGCGCACCGCGGTCAGACACCAGTGGCGTTCAATAGTGGAACGAGCCGCGCGGACGATTCCCGAGCTGAGCGCGGTGTCGTTTTAGCAAGACGCCCGGGGGCCCGTAGCGACGAGGGCGAAGCAAGAGCGGACCCGCCCGGTGCGTGCCGTATCGACCCGGCCCGCGGCGTGCGGTCACCGTGATCGCTTGACGCGACGCCGGTGAGAACGAAAACTTCATCACTCGCACCGTGATACCCATCGTTGAGCCCAGCGAGTGGCCCGATCAGGATTGACCCACCCCAACGTCGCCGCGACGAGAATGCTTCTGGGATACACTCGCTTCGTATCTGGCCGCGAAAGTGTGACGATGACCCTGGTCGTGCAGAGTACCTCGCTCACAAAGCGCTACGGCGACGTCGTAGCCGTCGACGACCTCTCGTTCAACATTGAGGCTGGGACGATTACCGGCTTCCTCGGGCCCAACGGCGCGGGTAAGTCGACGACCCTGCGAATGCTGTTGGGACTCGCTCGACCAACGAGTGGGCACGCCACAATCTTCGGCCAACGCTACGGGGACCTGGACGGGCCCGCGCGGCGGGTGGGGGCGGTGCTCGAAGCCACGGACTTCCATCCCGGTCGTTCCGGCCGCGACCATCTTCGAATGTTGAGTCGGGCCGTCGGTTTACCCGACAGCCGAGTCGATGAGGTCCTCGCGCTGGTAGAGCTCGACGGAGCCGCCACTCGGCGCGTGAAGGGTTACTCACTTGGCATGCGGCAACGTCTTGGTCTCGCAGCCGCACTCCTCGGCGATCCGGATTTGTTGGTGCTCGATGAACCGGCCAACGGTCTCGATCCCGAAGGCGTTCGATGGCTGCGAGACTTCTTGCGCAGTTTCGCGTCGGACGGTCACACCGTACTGATCTCCAGCCACGTTCTCGCCGAGGTCGCACAGACAGTCGACCGCGTCCTCATCAACAGTCGCGGCAGGCTCATCACCGAATCGACGCTCGATTCCCTGACGGCTCGTGTGAGTGGGGTGGTGCGGGTACGCAGCCCTGAGATCAGCCGACTCGATGAGGCGTTGAGGCGAGAGGGTTTGGTGACGACGCGCAGTAGTGACCACGCCATCGTGGTCGAAGGAACGACCACTGAACGGATCGGCGACCTTGCGTTTGCCGCCGGCGTACCCCTCCACGAACTCGTGACGGAAGGTTCGTCCCTGGAGGAGATCTTCCTCGACCTGACGTCGGAGGCGGCACTATGAGGCAACAGTTGGGCGCCGAACTACTCAAGATCCGCTCAACGCGAACCTCGATAGGTCTACTCATCGGGCTGGTCGCCCTCGCGCTCTTGTTTACTGTCTTGACCTCCACGCTCTCGCCGAGGGTCCAACTCCTCACGGCGCACGATCAATTGACTCTGCTGAGTTTTGGCAGCATCGCGGGGGTTTTCGCCGCACTCGCGGGCATCATGTTGTTCACGAGCGAATATCGTTTCGGGACGATTCGTCCGACGTTCTTGTTCAACCCGAGCCGCGAGCGCCTGATGGTGACGAAGGTCATCGCGGGGGCACTGTCGGGGTTGGTCTTCGGCGTCATCGGCGAAGGACTCGTCTTCGCAATCGGATTGGCAATCCTGAAATTCCGGGGTGTTCCCTTCGTCATGACGGGGAGTAACACCACCGAACTCCTGGTGGGCGCGGTTGTTGGCACCGCACTGTGGGGCGCGATCGGCGTGGGCGTCGGCGCTGTGGTCCCTAACCAGGTTGCCGCGGTTATCTCGTTACTCGCCTGGGGCTTCGTCGTGGAGAATCTCGTTTTTGGCTTTCTGCCCAAGATCGGACGGTTCCTGCCCGTGCACGTGGCGGATTCCATGATGGGGCATATCGAGCCCCAGCTGCTCCCCGGAAACCTAGGAAGCGTCGTCTTGGTTGGGTGGTGCGTCCTCATCGCCGGTATCGGGGTCGCGCTGCTCCGGCGCCGCGACGTGAACTAATTCGCTTGGAGCTAACCCGACGTCGTCGAATCGATCCGTCGCTCAACAACCGCGACTCGCCGGCACGCCGCTACGGCTGCGGAGCTGTGCGCTCGTCGCCGAGAACGGCGCCGGGGTCAGCAGCGACTCCCGGCGCCGCTGACGAGACCACGGGTCAACGCACCGGGCGAGAGTCGCACTGTGCACGGTCACGAAGCGACCGACAGCACGCCGGGCGAGGCTACGACGTCCACGGCGAGTGTGCGATCGCCTGATCGACGGTGGTCGGCGTATCGAGAAGCGCCTTGGCGAGCATCAGGGCCCGCGGACTACTGAGCGCGACGACTCCGGAGACGATGTCGTCGTGGTGGTAGATGGCGAGCCACCGTCGTGATTCAACGCTGCCGGAAACCAGCGTGACCTCGTCACT
>JAJZEN010000089.1 GCA_021828545.1 Actinomycetes bacterium | reverse complement strand
GGATTCGTGATGATGGTCACCTGGGAGGCGCTGAGTCCAGCCCTCCTTAAGACGAAGGGGATCATTGCCTGGGTCCACGTATCGCCATAGGAGAAGATGCGCTTACCACGAAGTTCGGCGTGCAGGTTCTTCGCCGTCAGCGCGACACCGGGCTTGGCGAAGAGTCCCCAGTTGTTGGTCATCGAATAGTTGGCGATCGAGAGAATTGGGAGTTTCTTATCGACCGAAATACCCATGTCGGTGGTGGTGACCATACCCACGTCCGCCGCCCCGGTCGCGAGCATCACCGACGTCGAGGACGTGTTGGGCGGGAAGACCATCTTCACGTTGAGCCCCGCGGCCGCGAAGAAGCCCTCCCTCTGGGCGACGACGATGGGGATGACTTCGAAGTCCGGACCGGGGAAGTCGTAGGCGAAGGTGACGGCCTTGAGCGGCGTCGCTCCCGACGAACCCTGCGCCGCGGTCACGCCGAGCAACAATAATGACGCGGTTAGGGTCAATATCCCTACTCGACGGATTTTCATTCCTTCTCCCTTGTGCTCTTTATGAACCTTGTGATGAAAGATTACTGGGCGCCCTGGGGTGCCGCAACGCGCCGTCGGCGCGATCGTCGTGAGGTCGGGCGTCGTAGCCACGGCGTCGAGAGCGCCTCGAGTCCGGTGACCACGAGGAAAAAGGTGACGCCGATCACCGCCAGCAACATCGTCAGTCCGTAGACGAGGGCGCCGTTGTTGTTCCCGTTGGCCTGAGAGATCGTCAGGGCGATCGATCCCCCCGAGCTGGCCGACACCGATTCGCCGATGAATGCGCCAGTGATGGCGTACGTGGCCCCGATCTTGAGGCCAGTGAAGAGGGGGGAGACGGTGGCGGGTACCTCGATCTGCCAGAAGGTTCGCCACCGCGTGGCGCCGTAGACCTTGGCCAGATTAAGTAGGTCCTGGTCCACGTGGGTCAGTCCGTCAAGCACGTTGACAGTCACCGGGAAGAAGACGATCCAGATGACGATGGCGATGATCGGCCTCACGGTGTCAAAGCCCAAGATGGCCGTCAGGGGAAAGGCGATGGCGATGACGGGCACGGCCTGGGACACGATGAGTTGCGGGTAGAGCAGGCGACGCACCACGCGTACCTTGGACATCGCGACCGCGAAGAGGAAGCCCAGTAGCGCTCCCCCGAGGAAACCGTAGAACGTCTCACGCAAGATCCCCAAGACCAGTGGCCACAAGACGCCCCACTTGTCAAAGATCGCTTGGATCGCGGCCAGTGGCCGCGGCGCGATGTAGGGCTGGACGTGAAAGGCGACGACGATGATTTCCCACCCCAGGAGGAGTACGCCAATGGACGTCAGCGGCACGAGCACCCAGACCAGGGTCTTTACCCTCATCGCTGCCTCGCGTGCAAGAGTCGCAGTACTTGAGCCTTGATCGCCACGAAGGCCGTATCAGTCAAGACGTCGACGTCGCGCGGGCGCGCGATCGGATTAGGGATATCAGCCACGATGCGTCCCGGTCGCGGTGACATCACGATGATGCGGTCGGACAGGAAGATTGCCTCATCCACGTCGTGAGTGATGAAGAGCACCGTGCGGCCCGACTCGCGCCACACCTCGAGGAGCCAGAGTTGCATGTCCAGGCGAGTCTGGGCGTCCAGGGCTCCAAAGGGTTCATCGAGCAAGAGGAGCGGACGGTGCGCGACTAGGGTGCGCATGAACGCCACGCGCTGACGCATACCACCCGATAGCGCTCGGGGATAGTGATCGAGGTAGTCACCGAGTCCGTAGCGTTGGGCGATCTGGCGCGCTTCGTCACGATCCGCGGCGGAGACGCGACGGGTGAGGCGAGCGGCCATGGTGATGTTGTCCTCGACGCTGCGCCAGGGCACGAGAAGGTCCTTTTGGAGCATGTAGCCCACCTGGCCAGTCGCCCCGCGCACGTTACGACCCTCGAGAGTCACCTCACCCGCGTCCGGGGCGAGGAGTCCTGCGATGATGTTGAAGAGGGTCGACTTGCCGCACCCCGACGGACCGACGATCGAGACGAACGAACCCTCGTCGATGGTCAGGTCGGTCGCCGCGAGGACGATCTGATCGCCAAAGGTCTTCGTGACGGCTGAAAGATCGAGGAGGACCGTCGCAGGCACCCCCTCAATGTAGCCCTGGGCGTCGCAAGACGCGCCCCTCGACGACGCGACGCGACCCAATGTCGTCCTTGGCGACGTCCCACGACGACGTTCGGTCCACTCGTGAATCGATCGACAAGCTGACAATCGAGTTCCGAAATGACGAGCGAGACCCTTCACGAATCCTCCACGTCGAGGCCTACGCAACCTTCCACGACACACCACGTGATTGGTCGCTGTGGTCGTGATCTTGGTGGTCGCGATCGCGTGATCAATCCCGACGTGGATCGCGCACGACGCGCAAAGCACCAGGATCTACTGGGTTCACGCGTTCGCGGGCGGCGCCATGTCGGTCGAACCTTCGAGGTACTGGGGTTTCAGCGGCGGGGTCCGACGCTCACCACCATGCGGGTCACCGACGTTAACGCCTCCCCGAAGCAATCGTCGTTCCGGCGCAATTCATCCCTCGCCTCACGACGTCATGAACCAACCTGGTCTCGCCCTCAGAGTCACTGGGGTACGACCGTGAGCGTCGCGGCCGCCGGGCGCGGGTTCTACCTTCACCCGGCCCGCGTCGTGATAACGCTCACCGCCGTGCGTAAACTCGCCGATGCCACCACGCAGACCACCGGTGCCACAATGAGGGAGAACAACGCTTACGTCGCCGCCGCGATGGCCATCACCACCAGGCTCTCACCCGCCCTGAGGTCACGGGGCGCAATTTCTCGGTCCCACCCCCTCTGATCCTCATCGACGAGTTCCTCATCAACGAACCCGCCGGGAGCCTGGGCCACGTCCGTGATCAAAAGATTGCGCAGTCACTGCGCCGCTCAACGACAGCCCAAGTGACCGCAGTTCTCGTGCTCGACCGCGACGAAAAGGTCGCCCAACAGGTCGATCGCCGTCACGGGATCAAAGACGGCGCGCTGACCGATCTCGCCCAATCCCCCTCAGCACACGACGACCGAGTTTGGACGCGAGGACGGTGCGGTAGCCTCAGTGGCCGTATGGCTCTCTCGATCGGCATTGTCGGACTTCCCAACGTCGGCAAATCCACCCTCTTTAACGCTCTCACCAACAACCACGTCCTCGCGGCGAACTATCCCTTCGCCACGATCGAGCCCAACGTCGGCGTGGTCGCGGTGCCCGACGAACGGCTGGCCCAACTCGCGAACGTCTTCGACTCCGAGCGCATCATGCCCGCGTCGGTCACCTTTGTCGACATCGCCGGCATCGTGCGCGGCGCCTCCGAGGGTGAAGGACTCGGCAACCAGTTCTTGGCCGCCATTCGCGAGTCCAACGCCATCTGCGAGGTCGTGCGGGTCTTCGAGGACGACGACGTCATCCACGTCGACGGACGCATCGATCCAGCGAGCGATGTCGCGACCATCGAGACCGAACTGATCTTGGCGGACCTCCAAACCCTGGACAAGGTCACGGTTCGCCTCGAGCGCGAGGCGAAGCGATTACCCGAGGCCGCCGCCAAACTCGCCGAAATCACTAAGGCGCGTCGCGCCCTCAACGACGGGATGGTCATCTCCAAAGTAACGGGCCTCGACCACGACGCGATTGCCGACCTGCACCTGTTAACCGATAAGCCCTTCATCTACGTCTTCAACGTCGATGAGGCAACACTCGCCGATGACGCTCGACAGCATCAGCTTCGAGATTCGGTAGCGCCCGCGGCGTGCGTGATCCTGTGCGCCAAGGTCGAGGCCGAACTCGCCGGACTCGACCCCGCCGAAGCGCTAGAACTCCTCCAATCCTTTGGCCAGGAACAGTCGGGGCTCGCCCAGCTCTCACGCGTGGGTTTCGCGACGCTGGGGTTGCAGACTTTCCTCACCGCCGGCCCCAAGGAAACTCGCGCGTGGACGATCCGCCGTGGAGCCACGGCCCCCGAGGCCGCCGGAGAGATCCACACCGACTTTCAAAAGCACTTCATCAAGGCCGAAGTGGTCGCCTTCGAGGACCTGATGGCGGCGGGCACCATGGTGGCGGTGCGTGCGGCCGGTAAGGCGCGCATCGAGGGTAAGGACTACGTCATGCGCGACGGCGATGTGGTCGAGTTCCGGGTGAGCGCGTAACCTAGGGGGCGAAAGGCGTACGCGACAGAGGTCGGCGCCTGGCGGAATCGACAACATCTACTAGGAGCATCATGACCTCGTCATCCTTCGACTTCAAAGTCGCCGACCTCTCGCTGGCTCCCTTCGGGCGCGCCGAGATCACACTGGCCGAGCACGAGATGCCCGGCCTCATGGCCATGCGCGCGGAGTTCGGCGCCAGCCAGCCTCTCGCGGGGGCGCGCATCGCGGGATCCCTCCACATGACCATCCAGACCGCAGTGCTGATCGAGACCCTCGTCGCCCTCGGCGCGGACGTGCGCTGGGTCAGTTGCAACATCTTCTCTACCCAGGACCACGCGGCCGCGGCGGCAGTCGTGGGGCCTCTCGGCACCGCCGAGGTCCCCCAGGGCGTCCCCGTCTTCGCTTGGAAGGGCGAGTCGCTGGAGGAGTATTGGTGGTGCACCGAACAACTGCTGCGCTGGCCGGGCTTTGACGGTCCGACGATGATCCTCGACGATGGCGGCGACGCGACGCTGCTCGTGCACAAGGGCCTCGAATTCGAACGCGCCGGTTTCGTTCCCGCTCCCGACACCGCGGAGTCCGAGGAGTACGCCATTATCCTGCAACTACTGGACCGCATCGTCTCGAGCGGCGAGGGCATATTCGCGCCCATGGCCGCGGGCATCATCGGCGTGTCCGAGGAGACCACCACCGGCGTGCACCGCCTCTACGAGATGGAGCGCGACGGCACCTTGTTGTTCCCGGCCATCAACGTCAATGACGCGGTCACCAAGTCCAAGTTTGACAACAAGTACGGATGCCGTCACTCCCTCATCGACGGCATCAATCGCGCCACCGACACGCTCATCGGCGGCAAGGTGGCAATCGTGTGCGGCTACGGCGACGTCGGCAAGGGTTCGGCGGAATCACTACGTGGCCAGGGTGCTCGCGTCATCGTGACCGAGATCGATCCGATCTGCGCGCTCCAGGCGGCGATGGACGGTTTCCAGGTCACGACGCTTGAGGAGGCTCTCCCCTACGCCGACATCATCATCACCGCCACGGGCAACCGCGACATCATCACCGTCGAGCACATGCTCACGATGAAGCACCAGGCCATCCTGGGCAACATCGGCCACTTCGACAATGAGATCGACATCGCCGGACTGGCGAATCTCGAGGGGGTACGACGCGAGAACATCAAACCCCAAGTCGACAAGTGGATACTGCCGAATGGTCGCGCGCTGATCTTGCTCTCCGAGGGACGCCTGCTGAACCTCGGCAACGCCACGGGTCACCCCAGTTTCGTTATGAGCAACTCCTTCACCAATCAGACCATGGCTCAGATGGAGCTTTTTGCCAATAACGCGCGCTACGAGAAGAAGGTGTACGTCTTACCCAAGCACCTCGACGAGAAAGTCGCTCGCCTGCACCTCGACGCCCTAGGCGTGAAGTTGACCACGCTGTCCAAGCAACAGGCCGACTACATCGGCGTGGCCGTCGAGGGCCCCTATAAGCCCGACAGTTACCGCTACTAGGGCTCAGCCCCCGAAGTAGTCTCGAAGGGAGGTCGCCCTCACGTGACGACCGACGCGAGGAGGTGTGGTGACGTCAGGCCCGAGCGGTGGGACCGTACTCGACGCCATCGGCGCGACGCCGCTGGTGCGAGTGGAGGGTATCTGGCTCAAACTCGAGTACCTCAATCCCTCGGGGTCGATCAAGGCGCGTATGGCGCGTTACATCATCGAACGCGCCGAGCGCGAGGGACTCCTCTCGCCGGGCGACACCATCGTCGAGGCGTCGAGTGGGAATACGGGCAACGCGATGAGCATGGTCGCCGCGGTCAAGGGTTATCGAATGATCGTGGTCATGCCCCAAGGTCTCAGCCCTGAGCGGTCCGCGATCTCGAGCGCCTTTGGCGCACAACTGGTCTCGGTGGGCGACTTTCACGTGACCGACGCGCTGGGGGTCGCGCGTGAACTCGGCCAACGCCCCGGCCACTTTTCCCCACGACAGTTCGAATCCGAGTGGAACGTGGAGGAGAATCGAACGTGGCTCGGCCCCGAGATACTCAGCCAATTGCCCGAGGGCACGACACCCGACGCGTTCATCATGGGTGTCGGGACCGGCGGGACGCTGATCGGCGTTGGTCAAGCCTTTCGTGACGTCAACGCGCGCACGCAAATCATCGGCCTCGAACCGAGTGAATCGTGCACCATCCTCTGTGGTGATACCGGTCTGCACAAGATCGAGGGCATCGCCGACGGTTTCGTTCCCGACATCTACCAGCGACACCGCGACTTGGTGGACCGCGTGGTCGACGTCCACAGCGACGACGCGATTGACGCCATGCGCTGGCTGGCTCGCGAACACGGGATGTTGGTCGGTCCTAGCTCCGGGGCCAACTGGGTCGCGGCGCGTCGACTTCGTGACGAACGCCCCGACGCCGTGATCGTCACCATCATGTGCGACGAGGGTGAGAAGTACCTGAGCGAGTACTTCACTCCCGACGTTCGCGCCGTCACCATCGACGAACTCGCCGGTCTCCCCTCGTGAATCGCGCGTCGCGCCGCTAGGTGCGATACCCCGCGAAGATGTCGGTGACCACGCCGCTCAGGCCCTGCGGATTAGTGACGCGAAAGAACCACTCGGTCCCCATCGCGAGTCGAAACTCCTCCTTGGACATCTTCAACCAGAAAGAGTCACTCATCTGCGAGGCGTGTGCCGCCAACGCATCGTACTTGGCGTCGGTCACGCGACTGACGTCCACGGCCGCGCCGATGAGGTCGTCCGGTGTTCCCATGTTGATCGGCTCACCGTCGAGCGTGGGCGGACCATCGGGCTCGCGCACCACACCCTTGCCCGTGTCCTGCTCGGCGCGCCGTCGGTCCTCCTCCTCCCAGCGAACGCGCATGAGGGCCATCACCGAATCGGGAACGGCGTTGTAGTACAGCGTTGGCTCGTAGTCAATTAGGTCCAGGGCGGCCCGCGTGATGCGGTTGGCCTGAATGTGGTCAGGGTGTCCATAGAAGCCGACCTCGTTATAGGTCACGATGACCTGGGGTCGCTCCGCCGTCAAGACCTCGGCCAACCTCGTCGCGGCGTCGGCCACGGGCGTGGCCCAAAATGATTCGGGGTCCTTGTTCTGGGGCCACCCCATCATTCCCGAGTCGCGGTACCCCAGGCGAACGAGGCGCGAGATTCCCAATACCTCTACCGCGGCGTCGAGCTCCTTCGCTCGTACCGCCGCCACTAGGTCCGCGTCGTGGTGATCGACGTCCGGCTTGGCGCCGTCGGGATCGTCGCCGCATTCTCCGTTGGTGCACGTCACCAGGACGGTGCGCACACCCTGGTCAGCTAGTAGACGATATATACCCCCCGTCGAACTGGCCTCATCGTCGGGGTGCGCGTGCACCGCTAAGAAAGTCAAGTCACTCACTACAGGCCTCCAAACAAATCATCGCCACAGGCTAGCGAGACCCCGTCACGTTGCCAACCGACCTGGTAGTACTCGGTCCCCAAGAGTAGGTTGAACATCTCTGGATCCATCGTCACGAAGTCCGCGTTGTCGACCTGGGACGCGTGCGTCGCTATGGCTTCCTGCTTGAGCGCGCTGAAATGGGCGACGTCCATCACGCAGTCCACCGCGTCGTCGGGAATGTCGGCGACGGCGTTCTCCACCCACGCCGGCAAGAAGACGTCACGCGCACGCGCACGCTCGAGAAAGGTACCGAGCACGCTGCGCGGGATGACCGGGTAGAACAGCCGCCGGGCGCGAGCGCTCATTGCCACCGCGCGCCGAGTGATGACGTTGGCCATCACGTGGTCGGGGTGACCGTAGAAGCCACCCTCGTCGTAGGTCACGACCACGGCGGCGTCCTCTTGATCAATGATGTCGGCCACCACGCGGGCGGTCGCGTCAACGTCGGCGTTGATGAAGGCATCAGGGTCCTCATTCGTCGCCCACCCACTCATACCCGAATCGAGGTGCCCCAGAGAAATCAGGCGATCGTACCCCACGAGTACTCCCGCGCGCTGTAATTCCCCCGCCCGCGTGACTCGAGTGGCGAGAGCGTCGTGACCCGGTACGGCCCCCGCGAGACCGTGACCATCGATACCCAGTTGGCCCAGGGTGCACGTGATGAGAATCGTGCGCACACCTCGGCGCGAGTAATGCAGGGTGGTGCCCGCCGTGAAGAGCGCTTCGTCATCGGGGTGAGCGTGGACACACAACAACGAACGAGAGGCCATGCAAAAAGCCTACGAGGTGGAGATCTGGATGATGCGCACGACGAGGAGCGCACCCGCGACGAAGAGATACGCGCTCTGGCCACGCATCAACCATCGGCGCGCGCGCGAACTCGGCAGCGGCGTCAACAGGGTGAGACGCGGGGTACGCCAGTCCCGCCGATCGATACTCGTCGTGGGTGGTGGTTCCATTTTGCGCAGGCCAATCGGAAGACCCACGACGAGTCCCGCGGCGGCGAATCCGGCGAGCCACTCGAGAAGCGCAATCACGTTGACCGAGGTGAACAGGGTCGAGATCATCAATCCGATGGAGAGGACGACCAGCACCGTGATGATGGTGATCGCGATGGCGTTGAGCCACTTAGGATTCACCCAGGGGCCCATCACGGCGCGATCGTTGCACAACAAGAGCACGATGATCGTGGTGGAGGGCAGCATCAGTCCACAGATCGCCTGCACCGCCAGAGTGATGAGTCCGAGCGGGGCGTGAGGAACGATGGCCACCGCACCCGCGAGCGCCAGGAGCCCGGCGAATGCCCCGTAGAAGCCTCGGGCCTCGGAGAATCGAGCGTTCAGACCCTGATGACTGCTCGAGAGGTCGCCGATCGCGTAGGAACTCGCCAAGGTCACTGCGGCCGCGCCGATCACCGAGGCGTTGAGTAAGAGGATCGCGAAAATCCCGCCCGCCCCGTGACCGACGTAGTGATTGAGTCCGCGGGCCACGTCCAAGGCCGAAGTGAACGCGTTGGTGCCACCGTGTCGCGAAAGTCCGGCGGCCGACGCCGCCAACAACGCCGACGCGCCGATGACGACGATGAACGAACCGATGATGGTGTCGACGCGCTCGTAGTTCAGCCACCGCGGCGTGATCTTCTTATCCACGATATTGGACTCTTGAAAGAAGAGTTGCCACGGCGCCACCGTGGTCCCGATGATGGAGATGATCAAGAGCACCGCACTCGAATTCGCGCCGCCGCGTATTGCGGGACTCACCGCGTGAACGACGACGGCGTGCCACTGCGGCTTAGTGACGATGATGAGCGGGATGACGAAGAGGTTTATCGCGACGAAGAGCATCATGAACCGTTCCCAGCGTCGAAACGAACCGGTCGCGGTCACGGCGAACAAGAGACCCACCGCGACGGGCACCGACCAGAAGGGGGAGACGCCAAAATACTCCATCGACAGTGATATCCCGATGAATTCGGTGACGATAATGAGGAAGTTGAGAAAGAGGATCGAGAAGATCGACAAGTTGCCCCAGTAGCGCCCGAAGCGCTCGCGGATCAATCGACCGTGTCCGACGCCAGTGACCGCACCGAGGCGCGCGACCATCTCTTGCACGATGATGAGAACTGGAATAAGGAGGGGAAGGGTCCACAGTAGGGTGTAGCCGTAATTCTGGCCGGCTTGAGCGTAGGTCGAGACACCGCCCGCGTCGTTGTCGCCCACCATCACGATGAGACCCGGACCGATGATGGCTAGCAACGTCAGCAGGCGCGCCCGGGCGCCCCGGCGACTGCCCGCGTCGTGCGACGCGATGGTGCCGAAGGCACCGGTGATTTGACTATCGTTCAACTTCTCGCTCACACTCCACCTCCTTTCGTTCTCTCGTGGTCGTGGGCGACACAACCGCGTGGGAATGAAAGCGCTAGGAGCGCGTCGCGTCTCTCACGAACGATTGAGTCGTGTGCTGTACAGCACTCAAACTGGTACTAGGGGGTTTCAGACACGCCCCCTTAGAACGGGGCCACCGATGAGCGCGAAGTTCATTCCTCCACCGCCGTCATCCCGAACTCCTTGCGCCAACCTTGCGGCAATAATTCCTCGAGCAGGTCGTCCACCGTGATCACGCCGATCATGACGCTGTGCTCCTCGTCGAGCACGGGCACCACCGTCAGATTGAAATCACTCATCTTGCGCGCCACACGGTGCAAATCCCAGTGCGGGTGCACGTGGCTGAGGTGAGTCCGGGCCACGCTGATCGCTAGTTCCGCTGCGCGGGCCTTGACCAGAGAACCCAGTGACGCCGACCCCACCGTGGTGCCCTCGGCGTCCGTGATGAACACGGCGTGCAACGACTCCGCGGGTACGTTGGAGACGCGGATGGCCTCGAGCGCTTCGGCGACGGTCGCGGCCTCGGGAACCGACACGAAATCGGTGTTCATGAGCCCTCCCGCAGTGTCCGAGTTGTACGACAGGAGCTGACGCACCTTGACCTGCTGCGTCGACGGCAGGTTCTCGAGGATCGGCAGACGCCGTTCCTGATCGATCTCATTGATCAGATCCGCGGCGTTATCGGGCTCCATCCGCGTGAGGAGACGCGCCGCCTCGACGTCGCTGCGCGACTGGAGGAACTCCAATTGGTGCTCGGTGTCGAGCTCCTCAAAGACATCCGCTTCGAACTCTCGGTCCAGACCAACCGCTTCGATGATCTCCTCGCCCTCTTCGTGGCTCGCTTGTTCGACGAGGTCGGCGATTTGGGCCGGGTGCAATTTCGAGAGTTTGCGATAGGGAATGCGTAGTCGCGCCGACGGCACGTGCGAGACGAAGGGCTCGATCGACGCGAAGTCGACGATCGCCTCGGCCTGGAGGTGCTGACCCATACGCTGACCCAACATGCGCCGAAAGAAGGGGCGGCGTCCCGGATCGACGCCGACGACTTCCCAGCGACCCTCGATCTCCGCAATCTCGATCTCCTTGGCGGTGATGAGTCGCCCTCGCACCAGGTTGATGAGGTGGCGCGCCAACAAATCCTCGGCTAGCAGTAATTCGCCCGGCCGTCGTTCGAAGCGACGTAGGTCGACGCGTCGACCCCGGAACGTGACGCGCCCCTCGGCCAGTCCACCGATTTTTCTTACGGGGACGAAGAGATTACGCCCCTCGATGCGAATGACCGCGCCAACGATCGGGGGGTGCGCGTCGTCGCCTAAGCGCGCGACCAGGTCTTGGACGCGGCCAATCCGGTCACCGTCTTGATCGAAGATCGGACGGCGCAGGAACGTCGAGAGGTGAAGAATGTCAGTCACGTTGCACCCAAAGGCTCCATAAGGCTACCCCGTGACTCGCGAAAGCGACCAGTGAGGAGGGATGAACTTCTGGCGAACAGCGGCGGTGCCGCGCGTGACGTTGGCCTAGCGAAGGGACATGAAGGACTCCAGCACGCCGTTGGCGAACTCGAGATCGTCGTCGGTGACGCCCGCGTGCGTGACGAAGCGAACACGACGTGGTGCCACCGTCTGGCCCCAGATTCCGCGTTCGGTTAGCTCGTACACGATCTGGCGAGCCTGGGGATGGACGAAACTGACGACATTAGTACGACACGACGACGGGTCGTACCCGGATTCGGGGAAGGCGAGCGCGAACATCTCGGCCAAGGCGCGCGCGCGGACGTGATCTTCCTCGAGGCGCTGGACCATGGTCTCGAGCGCCACCAGTCCGGCCGCGGCGAGGATACCGGCCTGACGCATTGCTCCCCCCAAACGCTTTCGCTCCACTCGCGCCGCGTGCACGAGCGACGCGGGACCCGCGAACAACGAACCCACGGGCGCGCACAGACCCTTGGAGAGGCACGCCATCAACGTGGTCGCGGGAGCCGCGAGGTCCCGGAGCGACTCGCCCGTGGCGACGGCGGCGTTGAATAGGCGAGCCCCGTCGAGGTGGATCGGTCGCTCGCCAACGGCGCGGGCTAATAACGACAGTCGCCCGACGTCCCAGGGCGTTCCGCCCCAGAACATGTGAGTATTCTCCACCGCCACCATCGCGACGTGCGCCTGGTGGTCGTTCTCCGCGTCGATGATGTCCAGCACGTCGTCGACACGGAGTTGCCCCGCGGAGTCGTCCACCAGCGCGAACTGCACTGACGAGTTGCGCGCCGAGGCACCCATCTCGAAACTGACGAGGTGTTGGTTTGCTCCGGCGATAACGACGTCGCCCGGTCGCGTCAACACGCGCACGGCGATTTGATTCGCCATGACGCCCGAGGGGACGAAGAGCGCGCTCTCCTTGCCCACCAGCGTCGCAAAGGTCTCTTCTAATCGCGTCACCGTCGGGTCCTCCCCGTAGCCATCGTCGCCCACGACCGCCATCGCCATCGCCTCGCGCATCGCGGGCGTCGGTTGAGTGAGGGTATCGGAGCGGAGGTCAATGTGGCGCGTCATAGTAAGAGGTTACCGAACGACTCCTAGGACGCTGCTGAAATAATCAGTCGAAATCCACCGTCGCGAGAAGGTGATGATCAAGACTTTACCTATGGCTCTTGGCACCTCATCGATCCAACCACGCTTCGAGAATCCCAGGGAGATCCTG
>JAJZEN010000104.1:312-45846 GCA_021828545.1 Actinomycetes bacterium | reverse complement strand
GTGTCGTGTGCCGCCAACGCCGAGGGGACGAGTACCTCCAGCGGGTGGGTAGGAGCCTCGACGGGGTCTGGTATGTCGGTCGCGGCACTGGTCGGGGGCTCTGGTGGTGTCGCGCGGGGGAGTGTGGCTCGGGCGTCACCCTGGCACACGCGTCGCGCGCCCTGCGCCGTTCGCTGGGTGCCGAGGACGTCGTAGCGTTGCGTGAGGTCGCGCAGCGCTCGAAAATGGTTGTAGTTGTGGAAGAATAGAGAACTGTGCTTGCGAACCGCGAGCACACGATTCAAGGGAATGTTTTGGCGCAGAAGAAGATCCGGGTACACGAGCTCTCTAAGGAGCTCGGTTTAACGAGCAAAGAGTTGCTCGCACTGGCCCAGACATTGGGCATCGGCGCATCGAGTCCTTCCGCTTCGATCGAGGACGCCCAGGCCGACCGCATCCGTCGTAAGGCGGATGTCGAAGGCCTACGGCGAGCCGTCGCGCCCGAGGAGCCGACCAAGGGCAAGGTGGGACGTTCCATTCGAGGCACGGCGAGTGACGTGCCCGCACCGGCATCCGTCGACGCGGCCCCACCAGTTACCGAGGCGCCGGCACCGGCACCGGCGTCGGTATCCGCTATTGTCGCGGAACCTCCAGCGGAGGCACCGCGAGTGGTCCGCAGTCGCGTGGTGGCCCCACCCAAACCCGTGGCACCGCGAGTAGCGCCCAGTGAAGGCCCCACGACCATTCGGCCCACTCAACGGCCCTCGAGTGCGGACACGGGAGAATCTCCCCCGGGAGCGACGCGCCCGCCGATGAGTGCCTCGGGCCGACCGATTCCGCCGCCGCCGGGGCGACCAATGAGCGCCTCGGGCCGACCGATCCCGCCGCCGCCGGGCGTTCGTCGTCCGTCCGGCCCGGGTGGTCTCACTGGTCGTCCGTCGAGTCCGGGTGCGCGACCCATGAGTGCGCGCCCCTCGACCGGTGGTCCCGCTCGTCCCGGTGCCCCTTCGCGCCCGGGTGGCGGAGCGGGATTTGGGGGTGCGCGTCCCGGCGCTCCCGCGGGCGGTGCCGCCGCTGGTCCCGGTCGTGGCGGTCCGGCAAATCGTGGATCGGGTGGCCCCCGAGGCTCCCAACGAAAGACCACGCGTCGGCGTCGTCGCAACGTCGAAGAGCTCGAGCCGACCCAGATGACCACCTGGCAGCCGAGTTCGGCGCCCGTGCCCGACGGCGACATCATCATCGAACGAGGATCGACGGCCAAGGACGTGGGCCCCAAGCTCAATCGTTCCGCCGCGGACATCATCCGATTCCTCTTCTTGCAGGGTGAGATCGTCACCGCGGTCCAGGGGCTCACCGATGACATGATCGAGCTCTACGCCGCCGAAGTGGGAGCGTCGGTCAAGATGGTCGACCCGGGCGAGCAACAAGAGGCCGCGTTGCTGGCGCGCTTCTTCGACGAAGAGGAGATGGACGAAGAGATCGAAGCCGCGCCGCGCCCACCGGTTGTGACGGTGATGGGTCACGTGGACCACGGCAAGACGAAGTTGCTCGATCGGATCCGCAAAACTAACGTGGTCGCCGGCGAAGCGGGCGGCATCACCCAGCACATCGGTGCCTACCAGGTGCAGTGGCACGCCAAGCCCATCGCCTTCCTCGACACCCCGGGACACGAAGCCTTCACCGCGATGCGCGCGCGCGGAGCGAAGGTGACCGACGTGGTGATCTTGGTGGTGGCCGCCGACGACGGCGTGATGCCACAAACGGTGGAGGCGATCAATCACGCCAAGGCCGCCGAGGTTCCCATCATCGTCGCGGTGAACAAGATCGACAAGGCGGACGCGAACCCTGATCGGGTCCTGCAGCAATTGAGTGATCATGGACTGGTCCCCGAAAAGTGGGGGGGCGACACGATCACCGTGGAGATCTCCGCGCTGCAGGGCCTGGGGATTGAGGACCTTTTGGAACAGGTGCTCCTCGTGGCGGAACTCGCCGAACTCTCAGCGCGTCCCAGTGGACGCGCGACGGGCACGGTGCTCGAGGCGAACCTTGAGGTGGGACGCGGCCCCGTGGCCACGGTCATGGTGCAGTCGGGCCTACTGCAGGTGGGTGATCCGGTGGTCGCCGGAGCCGCCTTCGGTAAGGTGAAGGCGCTTATCAACGACCAGGGGAAGCAGATCAAATCAGCTGGGCCGTCCACGCCAGTGCAGATTCTGGGTTTCTCCGAGCCGCCCTTCGCGGGCGACGAGGTGCGCGTCGCCCAGGACCTGGGCAATGCTCGTTCGCTCGCCGAGGCGCGTGCCCAGCGAGTGCGCTTGGTCGGCCACCAGCCAGTTGCCTCGGCGTCGGGTGCTCGACTCGAGGACCTCTTCGAGCAGATCCAGCGTGGCGAGACCGCGACGCTCAACATCGTGCTCAAGGCCGACGTCCAGGGGTCGCTCGAGGCCTGTACAGAATCGTTGCGCAAACTCGAACGTGACGACGTCAAGTTGGTCATTGTGCATCGTGGCGTGGGTGGTATCACCGAGAACGACGTGCAATTGGCGAAGGCGTCGACCGCGACGATCATCGGATTCAACGTCCGACCAGATCGCCGAAGTCGTGACCTGGCGGAATCCGAGGGCGTGGAGATTCGCACCTACGAGATCATCTACAAATTGATCGAAGAGATCGAGGCCGCCATGCTGGGCCTGTTGTCGCCGGTCTACGAAGAGGTGGTCACGGGCGAGGCGGAGGTGCGTGAAGTCTTTCGAGTGCCGCGTATTGGCGCGATCGCCGGTTGTTTGGTGCGAGAGGGAGTCATCACTCGAGGCTCGAAGGTACGATTCTTGCGCGAGGGCACCATTATCTGGAAGGGTTCGATCACGTCGCTGCGTCGATTCAAGGACGACGCCCGTGAGGTGCAGTCGGGCTTTGAGTGTGGCATTGGACTGTCGGACTACCAAGATCTCAAGGAGGGCGACATCATCGAGACCTTCGAAGAGCGCGAGATTCCGCGAACGGCCTAGTTCATGGCCCATTCCTCGAGTCATCACCCCTACCCGCGCTCAGCGCGCGTCAACCAAATCCTGCGCGAGGTGATCTCCGACGAATTGTTGCGCCTGAGTGACGTTGACGAACGTCTGGGGTTCTTGACGGTGACCGGGGTGGAGACGACGCCGGACATGCGTCAGGCGATGGTGTACTTCGATTCCCTCGAGACTGGCGCCGCCGAGGCGCTCGAGGAACGTCGGGCGCATATCCAGGGTTCGGTCAACGCCCAGACCCGTCTCAAGCGGACTCCGAAATTGTCGTTCATGGCGGACCCGGCGATCGCGAGTGGCAACGCGGTCGAGGACGTCTTGCGTCGACTGCACCATGACGACGACTAGCGGTCTGTTACTGATTGATAAACCCGCGGGGCTCACCAGCCACGACGTGGTCGGACGACTACGGCAACTTTTCGGGGAGCGACGTATCGGGCACGCGGGCACCCTCGATCCAATGGCGACGGGTCTCCTCGTGCTCGCCGTTGGCAACGCCACTCGACTGTTGCGCTTCGCCCAGGCGGAGACCAAGGTCTACGTCGGCACGGTCCTGTGGGGCGTGGCGACGGATTCTCTCGACGCCGACGGGGTCGTCACCCAGCGCGCTCCCGTGCCCGCCGTGTCGCTCGAGGACCTCAACGCCATCGCACAGACCATGTCCGGCGCTCAACGCCAAACCCCCCCCATGGTGTCAGCGATCAAGGTCGGGGGGCGGCGCCTACACGAACTAGCGCGCGCCGGTGTGGAGGTCGAACGGGCTTCGCGTGAAATCGTGATTGACCGATTCCAACTCTCGTCGGGCGCCTCTCCGAACCAATGGAATTTTGAGGTCACGTGCTCGGTGGGAACCTACATTCGCGTGTTGCTGAGCGATTTGGCTCAAAAGGTGGGGACCGTCGGTCACCTCACGGCGCTGCGGCGGGTCTCGAGCGGGCACCATCACGTGCGTGACGCGTACACGCTCGAGGGCCTCGCCGGCCGTGATGATGTCACGAGTGTGTTGCTGGACCCGGTGCGAATGGTCGAGAGTCTGGAATCGGTGGCGCTCGGCGACGATGATCTGGCCAGGATGCGCTGGGGTCAACGCGTGGCCCTGGACCAGCACTTCAGCGGTGGCGAGGTTGCCGCCCTCGACGCGCGCGGCGCCCTCGTCGGCGTCCTGACTCGTCGAGGTGACTTGTGGAAGCCCGAGATCGTCCTCACGGGCGCGGGAGGGACCTCGTGCGAGTGAGTCAGGTTGACGCGACGTTCGAACGACCGAGCGTCGTCGCGTTCGGAGTCTTCGACGGACTCCACCTCGGACATCAAGCTCTGATCGCTCACGTGACGGACCTCGCTCAGCGCCACGACGCGGCCGCCAGCATCGTGACCTTCGATCCGCATCCGGCGCTGGTCCTCTCATCGGAGAGTGCCCCGCCCCTCATCGCGACGCTTGATCAGCGCCTTGAAGGTTTGGCCCGTTTGGGCATCGATCAAGTGGGCGTTCTGGAATTCGATGAGGCGTCCGCGCGCGAGAGTGCGGAGGCGTTCGTGGAACGAGTACTCGTTGGGCGACTCGGTGTGGCCGATCTGGTCATCGGCGACGACGTCCATTTCGGACGTGATCGCCAGGGCGACGCCGCCTTGTTACGGCGCGAGGGCGAACGATGGGGCTTTCGCGTTCACACCTCGCCCACCTACGGGGGCGAGGTGCGTTTTAGCTCGACCGCCGTGCGCCACGCGGTACGCGACGGAGACGTGACGCGCGCGGCAGCGGTATTGGGGCGCCCCTTCGTGTTGCGGGGCCACGTGGTGCACGGCGATGGTCGGGGAGGCGAGATCGGTTTTCCTACCGCGAATCTGTCCCTCGGTGACCACCAACTTCTGCCGGGACAGGGTATCTACGCCGCCGGCGTCCAGCTCGATGACGGTTCGTGGCGCGCGGGGGCGGTGTCGGTGGGGACCCGACCGCAGTTCTACGACGAGGCCGAGGTATTGGTCGAGGTGCACCTGCCGGACTTCGCAGGTGATCTCTACGGCCGCGTCCTCGACGTGGCCTTCCTCGAGCGGCTACGCGGCGAGCAGAGATTCGCGTCCCTGGAGGACCTGCTCGCTCAGATGGACCGTGACGTGGACCGGAGTCGGGATATCTTCCAAACATTTACCCCCTCGTCGTCTGTCCTGCTAGGATAGGACTTCGGTCAGCGACGCTGATCGTGTGGGTCGTCACGTTGACGGCTCGCAACGGGACCCCCGACTCATAAGGCATAAACGTTATGGCTGAGAAGCAGCAGATTATTAAGGACTATCAGGCTCACGCAACGGACACGGGTTCGCCCGAAGTCCAAATCGCGATTCTGACGGACCGGATCTCGCATCTCACCGAGCACCTCAAGGTTCACAAGGGTGATCACCACACCCGACGCGGACTCATGAAGCTCATTGGTCAGCGTCGCCGACTGCTCGATTACGTGCAGCGCGGCAACGTCGAGCGTTATCGCGAGTTGATCGGTCGTCTCGGCATTCGTCGCTAACCGGTCCACGTCGGCGCCGTCGACGTGTCCAGCACATCCGAGTCCTCGGAGGCCAGTGGAGAACAGTCGCCCACGACGACGGTTGCTCACTGGGATCCGGGCGGAGTGCTGTCAACCGCATAAGGAGCACATCCATGACTGACGCAATTCGCGTAAGTGGTCCCATCACGGGCACGGACAAAACCATGAGTTTTGAAGCCGGTCGTCTCGCCCAACTCGCCGACGGCGCGGTCGTCGCCCAAATCGGTGACACGATTCTGCTCGCCACCGTCGCCGCCGCCCGTACCGCGCGCGAGGGTATCGACTTCTTCCCCCTGACGGTCGACATCGAGGAGCGGGCCTACGCAGCGGGCAAAATCCCCGGCTCGTTCTTCCGCCGTGAGGGGAAGATCTCGGACCAGGCGGTACTGATTTGCCGCCTCATCGACCGACCTCTGCGTCCGTCGTTCCCCAAGGGTTTTCGTAACGAGGTCCAAGTTGTTGGCACCGTCTTTAGTGCCGACCAGGAGAATCCCCATGACATTCTGGCCATCAACGCCGCTTCGGCTGCGCTGATGATTTCGGGTATTCCCTTCGACGGGCCCATCGGTGCGGTGCGCATGGCCTTCACCACCGACGGCGAGTGGGTTCCGCACCCCACCTTCGCCGAAGGCGACCAAGCCACCTTCGAACTCGTCGTCGCGGGCCGCGCGCTCGAGGAATCGGTCGAATCTGACATCGCCATCATGATGGTCGAAGCCGGGGGCACCGAGGGTTCCTTCGTAAAGTACGCCGACGGAGCACCCAAGGTATCTGAGGAAGTGCTCGCGGCGGGACTCGAAGCGTCCAAGTTGTGGATTCGTGAGTCAATCAACCTGCAGCGTCAACTGGTGCGCGACTTCGTCGCGGCGCGCGGCCCCATCGCCACCATTGAGTACAAGACTTACCTCGACTACCAAGACGACGTGTTGGCGCGAGTGAGTGAAGTGGGCGAAGCGTCGCTGAACGACGCCAACAAGCTCACCACCAAGACCGCCCGTAATGCGGCGTTGGACCAGGCCACCAAGACCATCATCGAACAGTTGCCGGAATTCGCCGATCGACTTAGCGAGGTCAAGGCGGCGGTGAAGTCGCTCACTAAGAAGATCGTGCGTAAGCGCATCACTGCCGAGGGCATCCGAATCGACGGACGCTCGTCGTCGGAAATTCGCCCCCTGAGCGCTCAGGTGGACCTCTTTCCCATGACCCACGGGTCGGCGCTCTTCCAGCGCGGCGAGACTCAGGTCGTCAATGTCACCACGTTGGGGATGCCGCGCATGAAGCAGCAGATCGACTCGATCACCCCCGACGAGTTCCGTCGCTACATGCACCACTACAACTTCCCTCCCTACTCCGTCGGCGAAACCGGCCGTGTCGGGGCACCTAAGCGCCGCGAAGTCGGTCACGGCATGCTCGCCGAGCGCGCGCTCGTCCCGGTCTTACCGAGTGAGCAGGAGTTCTCCTACACTTTGCGCGTCGTTTCCGACGTACTGCAGTCCAACGGTTCGACGTCGATGGCGTCGGTTTGTGGCTCGACGTTGTCGTTAATGGCCGCGGGTGTGCCGATCAAAGCGCCCGTCGCGGGCATCGCGATGGGATTGGTCTACGAGGACGGTGTGTATTCGACGCTGACCGACATCCTGGGGGCGGAGGACGCCTTCGGCGATATGGACTTCAAAGTGGCCGGAACCGCCGACGCCGTGACCGCACTTCAACTCGACACTAAAATAGATGGTCTCCCCGCCGACGTCTTGGCTAAGGCCTTGCACCAGGCGAAGGAAGCGCGTTTGCAGATTCTCGACGTCATCACGTCAACGATCGCCGAACCGCGTCCCGAAGTGGCGGCGGTCGCTCCCAAGATTGTCTCGCTCGAGATTCCCATCGACAAGATCGGTGAGGTCATCGGGCCCAAGGGCAAGGTCATCAACACTCTCCAGCAAGAGACGGGCGCAGACATCACCGTCGACGACGACGGGGTCGTGGGCACGGTCACCATCGGGGCCAAAGACGGCCGAGCGGTCGAGGAAGCCAAACGTCGCATCTCGCTCATTCTCGACCCGCCGACCGCTGATGTCGGGGCGGTTTATCAGGGTCGTGTCGTGAACATCGCGAAATTCGGCGCCTTCGTCAGCATCCTGCCGGGTCGCGACGGATTGCTACATATCTCCAAGATGTCGCCACTTAATGGTGGCAAGCGCATCGGCCAGGTGGAAGACGTCGTCGAACTGGGACAGTCGATTGAGGTCAAGGTCGACGACATCGATCCGCAGGGGAAAGTCTCGCTGTCCTTGGCCGGAGAGTACGCCGACATGGTCGCAGATGATGCGCCGCGAGAGCGCTTCGACCGCGGAGAGCGCGGAGAGCGCGGTGGACGTGAGCGTGGCGAACGCTCGGAGCGTCGCGATCGTCCGGACCGGGGCGAGCGCAGTGCGCGCCCGACGTCACCGACGTCACCGACGTCGAGTTTTGAAGCAGCCTTCGAGGCTGAACTGACCGACGAGATCGGCGACCTCGGTCCCGGTGGTCCGTCATTCTCCGACGGCGACGGTGGGAACCGTCGCGGACCTCGTCCTCGTCGCCGCTAAGGACCGCGACGAGGTCCCGCTCCGCCGTCCCCGCGACGCCGGAGCGGGACCTCGTTCTCGTTCTCGTCGTCGAAACCCTCCGAGAGTTTCGGTAGGGTGACATGATGAAAAGAATCGCCATCGTCGGTGGCGCGGGCCGCATGGGCCAGGCGTTGGCTGAGAATCTTAATTCGATCGATGGTTTGGTCGTCAGCACTCTCGTGGACGTCCACGAGCCGCAGTACTTGTTCGGCGCGAACTACGTGGTCGGTCTCGCGATGGCTGATCCGACGGACATCGACGTCGTGGTCGATTTCTCTCAACCCAGTTCGGTCGCGCAGAGTGCGCAGTGGTGCGCGGAGCACCGTCGTGGTCTGGTGATCGGGACCACGGGTCTGAGCGAGTCCCAGCGCGCCATCGTGGACGACGCCGCGATGTCCACGGGAATCGTCATGGCCTCAAACTTTTCTCTGGGCGCCGTCTTAAGTGAGCGTTTCGCCGCCATGGCCGCGCCCTACTTCGATCGCGTGGAGATCATCGAACTACACCACGATCGTAAAGTCGACGCGCCGTCGGGGACATCACTCAGCGCGGCCGAGGCGATCGTCGAGGCTCGCGCGCGGGCCGGTCGAACCCCGCCCGTGGAACCAACCCGGCGTGACACTCTGGCGGGTGCGCGCGGCGCTGACGCCGGCGGCGGAGTACGTATCCACTCCGTGCGACTCCCGGGGCTCGTCGCGCATCAGGAGATCCTTTTCGGGGGACCGGGGGAAGGTCTCACCATTCGCCACGACTCCTACGACCGAGTGAGTTTCGTCCAGGGCGTGGCGATCGCGGTGCGTCACGCGGATTCAACGCCGGGTTTCACTTGGGGAATCGACGACCTCATCGCCTGAGGCGCTTCGGGGGTCGCGGCCCCACTGGTAACTTCGTTAGATGGTCGCGCCGCGTTTTGGACAATTACTCACCGCAATGGTCACACCATTTGACGCGGCGGGCGCTCTCGATCTTGACGTGGCCGGCGATCTGGCACGCTTCCTCGTCGACCAGGGGAGCGATGCTCTCGTGGTGGGCGGATCCACCGGCGAAGGGTCGTCGCTCAGCGACGAAGAGAGGATGACGTTGTTCGCAGCGGTCGCCGACGCGGTGAGCGTTCCCGTCCTAGCCGGAACAACGTCGTCGGACACGGCGCGCTCGGTGGCGCTGACGTCGCGAGTGGCCGCGACCGGCGTGGCCGGAGTCCTGGCGACCACGCCGGCGTACGCGCGACCCAGTCAACGTGGTATCGCGGCTCACTTCAGCGCCGTCGCCGAGTCGACTCGTCTACCGGTGATGTTGTACGACATTCCAGTGCGGACCGGGCGAAAGATAGCCTCGTCGACCACCATCGACCTGGTGCGCGCCCACGGAAATATCGTCGCGCTCAAGGACGCGTCGGCCGACATCGTCGCGGCCGCGGCGACCAAGTCGGCACTGGGTGAGTCCCTCGACCTGTACAGTGGCGATGACGCGCTCATCCTAGCTTTTCTCGCGGTTGGAGCGGTGGGCTTGGTGTCGGTGGCCGCTCACTGGGCCGCACCGGAGTTTGCGGCATTGATCCGCAGCGCTCACGCGGGTGACTGGACCGCGGCGAGAGCACTGAACGCGCGCGTCGCGCCGAGTTGTATGTTCGAAACGAGTGACATGTACCCTAACCCCCTGCCCGCCAAGGCCGCCATGCGGTCACTGGGTTTCGCGGTCGGCCAGTGCCGACTACCCCTGGGCCTGAGTGACGATGTCCTCGACCAGTCGGCGCACGAGGTCGTCTCAGCTCTGGTGGCGACCCGTGGCTAAGGACAACGTGCGGATCACCTTTCTCGGGGGTCTGGGAGAAATTGGTCGAAACTGTGCGGCGCTCGAACAAGACGGGCGCATCGTGGTGGTCGACGCGGGACTGATGTTCCCCGAGCCCACCATGTACGGCGTGGACCTGATCCTGCCCGACTTTCGATGGTTGATCGAACGACGCGACCGCGTGGACGCCATCGTCTTGACTCACGGGCACGAGGATCACACCGGAGCGTTGCGCTACCTCGTGAAGGACGTTAACGTCCCGATCTACGGTTCGGCGTTGACCCTGGGTTTCGCGCGCCATCGCCTCACCGAGGCCAAGGTGGCCCACGACCTGACGTTCATCGAGGTGTCCGACGGAGAACGTCGACGCATCGGGCCATTCGAGGTCGAATTCATTCCGGTGACCCACTCGGTTCCCAGTGCCCACGCCCTCGCGTTCACGACGAAGGTGGGTCTTGTCGTGCACTCGGGTGACTTCAAGCTCGACCTCACGCCGATCGATAATCGCCGCACGGATATCGCGCGTCTCGCGGCACTGGGCGACGAAGGCGTGACTCTGTTGTTGTGCGACTCGACCAACGCCGAGGAACCGGGGTTCACGGCCTCGGAGCGCTCGGTGGGTGGCGCCCTGCGCCGTCTCTTCTTAGAACGCCCTCATCGTCGCCTGGTGGTGGCGTGCTTCGCCAGCCACATACATCGCGTGCAGCAGATTATCGACGTGGCCCTCGAACAGAATCGTAAGATCGCCCTGATGGGACGGTCGATGGAGTCCAACGTCAAGTTGGCGCGCAAACTCAATCTCCTGCACGTCGACGCGGCGGACTTCGTGGATATCGAGAACGTGGACCGTTACGAGCCCGGGGAGATCTGCGTGATCTGCACCGGGAGCCAGGGCGAGCCCCTCGCCGCGCTGTCCAAGCTCTCGCGTGGTGACGCCCGTAACTTCTCGGTGGGGCAAGACGACACCATCATTCTCTCCTCGCACCCGATACCCGGGAACGAATGGTCCGTGGGTCGGGTCATTGACGACTTACACCGCGCCGGTACCGAAGTGATTCATTCGGAACACGAACCAGTGCACGCATCGGGCCACGCTCGTCAGGGTGAATTGCGCACGTTTCATCAGTTACTGCGCCCGAAGAATTTCGTGCCGGTCCACGGTGAATATCGCCACCTGCGCCACCACGCTGACCTGGCGGCCAGTATGGGCCTCGGTGACGAACGCATCTTGATTTGCGAGGACGGGGATCAGATCGACGTAACTCGCGACGGCATCAAGCGAGCGGGTCAGGTGCCGGCGGGTTTCCACTACATCGACGGCACCGCGGGCGATCTCGATGAGCGGCCGCTCGAAGAGCGTCGGATGTTGGCGGAATATGGCGTCGTCCAGATCACGGCCGGCGTGGACGTGACGCGGGGCGTGATCTCTCAACCCGTGCGGGCGGTGACGCGAGGGTGGTTCGAAGGTGAACAAGATCGCGGCGTGGTGGACGCGGTGACCGCTACCGTGCGCGATGCGATCACGACGGCGCTCGCCGATGGCAATCGCGACGACGAGTCGTTGACGAAGGTGGCGCAACGCGCCGCTGGACGGCTCCTCGGTCAGAAGTATCGTCGTCAGCCGGTGCTGCTCGTCGCGATCGTCGTGGCCTAGGACTCCTTCTCCGGCTCCCCGTTGGCGCCGTTAGCCCGACCGAGTCGGTAGAAGGCCTTGAGACTGATCTGATCGGTCCGGAGCCCCCGATCCTGGAGCGCGAGTCGAACGGCACGGCTCACGTGAAACTCACCGAAGAGGTACGCGTGTCCTTCGTCGGGCGGGAGCGTGAACGCCGCGAGGCCGCTGAGGAGACCGGCGGGATCGTCGTGAGCACGCCCGTGGCGGTCGACGAAGATCGCCGTGACGCCCAGGGCGTCGTCGAAGGGCGTGGTGAGTGCGTCAGCGCCATCGTCGATCTCCACGATAAAGATGGCGCGTCCGGGAGTCTCGATGGCCTCGGCCATCCGGTAGAAGGCGCCGAGGGCCGACACGTCACCCACGAAGAGATGCCAGTCCGCAACGGGGTCGAGGGGAATCTTGCCGCGGGGCCCCACAACGTCAAGGACGTCGTCCGCGGCGAGGGCCGTGAGGAAACGTGCGGCCGGTCCGTCGTGGGTGGTGGAAATCCACAGGGTCAGCGTGTCGTTGTCGACGTCCACGTCGCGAACGCTGTAGCGTCGGCGCAGCCGCTCACCGCGCGCACCCTCGACGAGAACCATGACGTCGTTGCCGGGCACGCCCGCGAGAGCGACGGCGTCCCCTCCCAGGACCACCTCGATGAGCGAAGGGGACACACGACGTTGCGTTACGACTGAACAGCTACGGGCCAGGACTCCCAATCTCGCGGCGAGGTCGAGGGAGTTGGGGTTTTGAGCGAGTTGCATTGCCCCACATTATGCGTAGGTGGCACCCCCGCGAATGCTGGTTCGGTAACTTGGGTGGTAATGGCTTCGTCTCGTCGCAGTTCCACGCCCGCCAAACGGTCCGCACGCGGGTCGGCGAAGGGTGCCGCGCGGGGACCCGCGGCGTCGCGCGCCCGCGAGGCTCGCCAGACGATTTGGGCGCGCCACCAACGCGATATCTGGATCGTACTGATGATCCTCGCCGGTCTCTTGATCCTCCTGGCCGAGATCGATGCACTCGGGCCCGTCGGCCGAGCGGTGTCCACGGGGCTGAAGGTGGGGGTGGGCGTGGGGCGCATCGCCATCCCCGCGCTTCTCATTGGGCTGGGTCTGATTCTCGTGATGGGCCGCGTCGACGTCGAGCGTGTTCGATTCGTGTGGGGTATGTCCCTCGCTCTGATCAGCGTTTCGGGATTAGGAGACATCGCTGGCGGTCGACCGAGTATTCACGACACGTCGGCGCAGTTAGGTCGCGCCGGTGGCTGGCTGGGTGTCGTGACAGGTGGGGAACTCGCGAAAGTGATCGGTGAAGGCGGCACGGTCGCGGCGCTCCTGGCGATTCTCATCATCGCCCTGATGATCGGCACGTCGGTGGGTTTGGTGACGTTGGTGCGCGCCGCGGGATCACTACTCGCCTATCTCGCTCGCCACCTGGTTTCGTGGTGGGGCGCGCGGCCCTCCACGTCGTTCGACCATGAGGCTACCGAGGCGCGGTACGAGGACGGGGAATCGGGGGAGGAGATCGTACCTGCGCCGCGACAACGTCGAAAGAGCGATGGCCGCCCTGAGCCGCTCGAGTCCGGTGCCGCTGCGCCAGTCGCGGTGGGCTTCGATGAGTACGCCGAGGAGTACGTCGACTCCGACGAGGAGACGTCCGCGTCCGACGGTGAGATGCTCGCGCCGACTGCTCCGACGGTGGCGTCGCCACCCCTAGCGATCGGTGATTCGCACTGGGATCTCCCTCCCATGTCGTTGCTCGGTCGCACGCGCGAACAGCGACAAGATCGCGACGCAATTGCCGCCGCCGGCGCGGAGTTGGTCGACGCGCTGGCGGCCCACGGCGTGGAGACGACGTTGGTCGGTTTCACGATGGGACCGACCGTGACGCGTTTCGAGCTCGAACTCGGTCCCGGCGTGAAAGTGTCGCGCGTCACCTCGCTGAACAAGGACATCGCCTACGCCATGGCGAGTCCCGATGTGCGTATTCTCGCGCCGATTCCCGGCCGTTCGGCCATTGGGGTGGAGGTGCCGAATCGACAGCGGGCCCTGGTGGCGCTGGGCGATCTTTTGGCCTCGGATGAGGCGGTGGCGGCGACGCACCCCCTGGACGTGCCCATCGGACGCGACATCTCGGGCAAGACAGTGGTGGTGAATCTGGGTGAGATGCCCCACGTGCTCATCTCGGGCGCGACGGGGGCCGGAAAGAGTTCGTGCATTAACTCCCTCATCACGTCGCTGGTCATGCGCGCGACGCCCGAACAGCTGAAGTTGCTCCTCGTCGACCCGAAACGCGTGGAGATGGGTCAGTACAACGACTTGCCCCACCTGCTCGCCCCGGTGGTGGTGGACCCGAAGAAGGCGGCGGGGGCCCTGGCGTGGGCCGTGAAGGAAATGGAGCGGCGCTACGACATCCTGGCCGAGAGTGGGGCCCGCGACATTACGAGTTACCAACAGATGCTGGCGCGGGGCGACGTGGCCCTCGAGGAGAGTGCCGAAGAGATGGTGGGTGACGTCTTCGAGCACTCGACGTCCCTGGCGTCGGGCGTCGTTCGTCGACAGCCCGAGGTGCTTCCCTACGTGGTCATTGTGGTCGACGAGCTCAACGACCTGATGATGGTGGCCGCGCGCGACGTGGAAGAATCCGTCGTACGTATCGCCCAGATGGCGCGCGCGGTGGGAATTCACTTGGTTCTCGCCACCCAACGGCCCAGCGTCGACGTCATCACGGGTGTAATCAAGGCGAACGTCCCCTCTCGAATGGCCTTCGCCGTCTCGTCGTTGGCCGATAGTCGGGTGATTCTTGACCAGGCGGGAGCCGAGCGCCTTATTGGCAAGGGGGACATGCTCTTGGTGACCGCGTCGAGCAACATCGCTCGACGCCTGCAGTCGCCGTGGGTGTCCGAGGAAGAGGTGCGGCGTGTGGTGGAATTCTGGCGGGCCCAAGGAGGGCAGCGCGAGACGGTGGTGGCCCTGGACGTGCCCGTGGGCCGATCGGACGGCTCGTCGGGTACCGGCGGTGATGACGACGATGAAATTCTGCGCCAGGCGCGCGAGATCGTGATTCGTAATCAATCAGGCTCGACCTCGATGCTCCAGCGCAAGTTGCGCGTCGGCTTCGCCCGCGCCGGGCGCCTCATGGATCAACTCGAAATCGAGGGAGTTGTGGGACCCGGTGATGGTTCCAAGGCCCGCAAGGTGCTCATCGCACCGGAGGACTACGACGAAAACCTGTAACGTTTTCGAGTGCCTCGTTCGTCGTCTCACTCGCCCGCCTTGCGCGGACTAGCGACTCGCGTGGCTTCGATGACCCTGGGCGCGACGATGGCTTCGGGGATGATCTTTATGATGCAGTTACCACTCCTGCACCAGGCTTCCACGTCGACGTCGCTCCTGTCGGGCTTGAAAATCCCCGCGCACAGCGCCATCGCTTGGCCCAGCGTCGGTAGCGCGGCGGTGGTGATCCCCGCACTCGGTTTTGAGGAGACTCATCACGATCAGGTCGTACCCATGGCCAGTTTGACGAAGTTGATGACCGCCTACGTCACCTTGAAGAAACTCCCGCTCGCACCGGGGGAGACGGGGCCGTGCATCACGATTAATGCGGGTGACGTCGCCAATTACGACGTTGTGGTGCAAGAGGGCCAGTCCAACGCCGCCGTGGCGCTGGGCGAGACGCTGTGTGAGAATCAACTGTTGGCCGGGCTCATGGTGCACTCCGCGGGCAACTACGCGACGCTGCTCGCCAATCTGGCGTGGGGCAACACCACGACGTTCGTGGCCCGTATGAACGAGGAAGCGCGCGTCTTGGGACTGTCGGACACCCACTACGCCGACGTCGCCGGCATCGATTCGGCCTCGGTCTCCACCGCCCTGGACGTGGCGAAATTGTCCGCCCTCTTAATGGAGTCACCAGTGATCCGCACCATCGCCGACCAGGCGACGGTGACGTTGCCGGTCGCGGGAACGCTGGGTTCGTACACGCCCTTCGTCGGATCCAACAACGTGGTGGGCGTCAAATCGGGTCGCACCGAGGCCGCGGGCGGCTGCGACGCGATGGCGATGACCTTCACGTTCGCCGGGCGTACCCATATCGCGTACGCCGTGGTGATGGGCGCGCGCGGGGGTGACCTTCTCGGTCCCGCGGGGGACGAGGCCCTCGCTCTCGAACGCTCGATCCTGGCGAGTCGCACGAGCCTGTGGATCCCAGCGGGAACGGTGGTGGGAACGATCGGCTGGGGTGGTGATCGCGTCAACGTCGTGGTCAAGAAGCATCTTCGACTTGACTGGTTCGCCGCCCTGCAGTCGGCGAACGTGACGATGCACGTCGATACCGAATCCCAGCCGCTCACGCCGGGTGAGGTGGTGGGCACGTTACAGGTCCAAGAGGGAAGCGTCTACGACGTCCCACTCACCGTGGAACACGCCCTCTCGCCGCTGACGTTGGCGCAGCGTCTACGCTGACCGGGATGCTCGCGCGCGTTCCCGCTAGTTCCGCCAACCTGGGTCCTGGCTTCGACACCCTGGCGCTGGCGCTGACATCTTATGTCGAGGTCCGGGTCGAACTCGCCGATACCTTCTCGATCTCGAGCGAGGGATTCGGCGCGGGTCTCTACGACGATGAGCGTCATCTCGGTGCACAAGTGGCCGCGCGCGTCCTGGGTCACCAGAACTTCTCCCTCCACGTCAACTCACGAATCCCGATGTCGCGGGGTCTGGGTTCGTCAGCGGCCCTCGCACTCGCCGCCGCCGCCGCCGCGGGTTCCGACGACGCACTTCGGGTGGCGGCCGATATCGACGGTCACGCGGAGAACGCGGCGGCTTCGATGATGGGTGGTCTGATTGTGGCGGGCACGGACGACCGCGCCAACGTCGTCGCTCGTTCCCTGACGCTGGACCCCGCCTGGTGTTTCGTCGCGGTGGTCCCCGACGAGGAACTCGCGACGGCCGACGCGCGCCGGGTGCTGCCGTCACGAGTGCCCTTCGAGGATGCGGTACATAATCTGAGTAATTTGGGTCTCTTGATCGCCGGATTGGCGAATCGCGACCATTTCACGCCGGGATCGATGAGGGACCATCTTCACCAGCCCTACCGGATGTCCCTGCTACCCTTCGCCCAACCCCTCCTCGCGAGACTGCGTGACGCCGGGGCGGTCGGATCGTGCTGGTCGGGCGCGGGTTCGACGATGCTCGCACTCTGTGACGTCGATACCCGTGACGGGGTCGCGACGGCGGCCGAGTCCTTCCTCACAGAGCAGTCGATGGCGGGCGTCGTCTGGCGGCTCGAAGCTGACCGCCGTGGCCTGCAGCTCACCTAGTCCGTGAGCGCTTCACCCACGCGGGTGTCGTTGGCGGGGGCTGGTTTCCTCATCCTGGGAGCCGCGTTGATTCAGTGGTCGGCGGCGATGGTGCGACCGGCGTTCGCGGAGTTGGGCCCCGTCGCGACGAGCGGATGGCGCTTCGCGTTCGGGGCGCTGATCTTGTGGGGTGCGACACGTCCGTCACTGAAGTCGTGGCGGCGACCCCAGTGGCGTGCGGCGATTATTTTGGGGCTGACGGTGGCCTTCATGAACGTGTGCTTCTATCAGTGCATCGCGCGGATTCCCTTGGGCAACGCCGTAACCATTGAGTTCCTCGGACCTCTCTGTGTGGCCGTCGTCGCGCATCGCTCGTGGCGACACTTCGGATACGCGCTCCTCGCCGCGGTGGGCGTCGTCCTGCTGTCGCACCCGGGCGGCGGTACCACTTGGGCGGGGATCATCTTCGGGCTGGGCAGTGGTCTCGGGTGGGGTGGCTACATCCTGGCCGCATCGCGAGTGGGCGGCGCGACTCGCGGATTCGGTGGACTCGCGGTCTCGATGAGCGTGAGCGCTCTGGTGACGTCGCCCTGGGTTATATCGTCGGCCCCCAAGGTACTCGACCATCCCACGCTCGGGGTGAGGGTGGCACTGGTGGCCCTCATGTCGATCGTGGTGGGTTTCGCCGCGGAACTCCAAGCCCTTCGTCGTCTCCGACCCGCGGCGGCGGGGGTATTGATGAGCCTCGACCCCGCCATCGCCTTCGCCATTGGATTCATCGTGTTGGGAGAATCCGTGACGCCGTGGGTACTGGTAGGCCTGGGCTGCGTGGTGGCGGCCGGCGCCGGGGTGATGGTGCGGTCCCGGACGCCCGAGGAGGTGGTGCCCCAGTGAACCCGGGGGGGCCGATCCGGTCACGAACATTAGGCTGGGGCGGTGCCGCGTCCCAAAACCTTCACCATTCGGACCTTTGGGTGTCAGATGAACGAACACGACTCCGAGAGACTGGCGGGGCTGCTCGTCAAGGAAGGAATGGTGGCCGCCGACCCTCACGGCGACGCTGACGTGGTGATCTTTAATACCTGCACCATCCGCGAGAACGCTGATCTCAAGCTCTACAGCGCCCTCGGTCATCTCAAGGCCGAGAAGCAACGGCGTCCGGAGATGCAGATCGCCGTGGGCGGCTGCATGGCGCAAAAGGACCGCGGGCGCATCGTGGAACGTGCGGGATGGGTCGACGTCGTCTTTGGTACGCACAATTTGGCTGACGCCCCCGAACTACTGCGCCGCGCCGCGCTCGAGGGTCCGGTAGTGCAAGTGTGGGACGCTCCCGACCCCGACGCCGCGCGCGACATGGCGCCCGCACTCTACGCGGTTCGCGAGTTGCCGTGGGCGGCGTGGATGACGATACAAACGGGCTGTGACAATACCTGCGCCTACTGCATCGTGCCGGCGGTACGCGGTGGCGAGATCAGTCGCCCCTTCGACGACCTGGTGCGCGAGGGCGAGATGCTCGCGCGTTCAGGGGTGACCGAGATTACCGTCCTGGGCCAGAACGTCAATTCGTACGGACGCGACATCACTCGGCGTCGGCCGCTTTTCGCGGACTTGTTACGCGCGTTGGGCGAAATCGAGGGGCTCGAACGGATCCGTTTCACGAGCCCCCACCCCAAGGATCTTCGACCCGAGACCATTCGGGCGATGGCCGAGACGCCCGCCGTGTGTCCGCAGTTACACCTACCGATGCAGTCGGGATCGGACAGGGTGTTAAAGGCGATGCGGCGGGGCTACAGCGCCGAACGTTACTTACGTCGCCTCGCCGACGCGCGCGCGGGCGTCGACGACTTGGCGGTGACGACGGACTTGATCGTGGGATTCCCCGGCGAGAGCGACGCCGATTTCGACGAGACGTTGGCGGTGGTGGCCGAGGCTGATTTCGATTCGGCGTACACCTTCATTTTCTCGCCGCGCGAAGGAACTCGCGCGGCGGAGTTGCGCGCGGATTTTGTCGACGCCGACGTGATCGCCGAGCGTTTCACCCGCCTCAAGGAGGTGCTGGACCGTTCCGCGCTTCGTCACCACGCCCGCCGCGAAGGTCGGGTCGAGGAGGTGTTGGTCGAAGGTCCCTCGCGGCGCAATGATCAGATGATCTCGGGTCGGACGCGCCAGGGCAAGTTGATCCACTTCGCCGCGAGCGATCAACCATTGCGCGGCGGATCACTGGTACGGGTCAAGGTCACCCACGGTGCGCCCTACCACTTACTCGGCGAACTCGAGTCCTACGTTCGGGGCCCGCGACACAAGGTGCGTATCCCTTTGCTGAACTCGTGAGGAACCACGGTGGAATGGCGGTCGCCCTGGTCGGCGCGACCGCGTCAGGCAAATCTGCGTTGGCCCACGAGCTCGCGCTCGCCAACGGTGACGTGGAAATCCTCAGCGTCGATTCGATGTGCGTCTATCGCGGAATGGATATCGGGACGGCGAAGGCGACGCTGAGCGAACGCCGTGAGGTCAACTACCACCTACTTGACCTCGTGGACCCCTCGGACGAATACACGGTGAGCGAGTTCCAAGGTGCCGCGCGAGCCGCCGCGAGCGAGGTATGGGCACGGGGTGGATCGATACTCTACGTCGGGGGGACCGGCCTCTACGGACGGGCGGTGTTGGACGATCTTGACATCCCCGGAAGATTTCCGGAGGTTCGCGCCGAGCTCGACGCCCGCGCGGACGACGGCGTCGGACTCTACGAGCAGTTGCGACTTCTCGATTCGGCGGCGGCGGAGAAAATTGAGCCCACCAACCTGCGCCGCGTCATACGCGCGCTCGAGGTCACGCTGGGCAGCGGCCGGCCGTTTTCGTCCTTCGGGGCGGGTCTTCGCCAGTATGGACCGTCGAGAGTCGTGCAAGTTGGACTTAATTGTGAATTTGATGTTTTAGATGTGCGAATTCGGAGACGTTTCGAGGCTTGGATTGAACGAGGACTAGTAGAGGAGGTCGCACACCTGAGGGAACACGGGATGAGTCGCACGGCCCGTCAGGCCGTGGGATATCGAGAATTGCTTCGTCACTTGGACGAGGGTGCCGACCTGGATCGTTGCGTAGAAGACGCGATCCAACAGAGTCGTCGTCTCGCTCGGCGCCAGCGTTCTTGGTTCCAGCGTGATCCGCGCGTGGAGTGGTTTGACGACCCCTACGACGCGGCGAAACGACTCGAGGAGGTTCTGGGAAGTCCCGATGGGTTCGTGCGAGACTAAAGACTATGGCACTTCGTTCATTACAAAAGTGGCAGGGCGCGGGAAACGACTTCCTGGTCGACGTCGTCGAGCAGGGTGCCGATCCGTGGTGGAACGCGCATCGCGCGCGCGCCGCGTGCGACCGTCACTTGGGGGTGGGCGCGGATGGATTGTTGGTGGCGACCGTGGCGCCGACGATCTCGATGACGCTCTACAACGCGGACGGAACCATCGCTGAAATGTCCGGCAATGGGATTCGCTGCCTCGTCGCCGCGGTGCGTCGCGCAACGGGACGAAGTGACCGTGAGATGCGTGTGAACACCCTGGCTGGTGTTCGACTCGTCACGCTGGACCTGCGCGAGGATTGTGGAGTGGGTAGTGTCGATATGGGTCCCGTCACCCTGGGTCGCACCCTCGAGGGGGCGTTGGGCGTGGCGCACGTGGGCAATCCTCACGTGGTGGTGGTCAACAATCCCGACTGGGACGATATCAATCGTGAGGAGATGGCCGCGAAGCTTGCTTTCCAACTCGGGGGCGCGAACGTTGAATTCGTCGAGATCATTGATGAGGCGCACGTGGTGATTCGGGTCATCGAGCGGGGCGTTGGCTGGACGTTGGCGTGCGGGACCGGCTCGGTGGCGACCGCGGCGGTGTGTCACCAACGTGGTCTGACCGGATCGGACGTGACGGTCGATAACCCTGGTGGTTCGCTGCGCGTCACCTTGGGCGAGGGCAGTGCCCGACTCGAGGGTCCCGTGAAGTTCGTGGCGAACGTGGAGTGGCTCGGGGGGTGACGTACGTCCCCACCACGCTGATCGACCGCTCGTTTCGCGAAAAGATCGTGTTGGTGGGCGTCCAGTTCCCCGGTGTGACCGTCGAGGAGCTTGATCATCAGCTCGATGAGTTGGCCCTGCTCGTCGACACCGCCGGCGCCGACGTGGTGGCGCGCGTGGTGCAGCGCCGGGATGCTCCGGATCCGGCGACTTTTCTGGGCTCGGGTAAGGTCATTGAACTCCGTGAGATATGCCTCGCGATGGACTCGGACACCGTGGTGTTCGAACAGAACCTCTCACCGGCCCAACAACGGAACCTCGAGAAGATCCTCGGACGCACGGCGATTGATCGAACCGCGGTGATTTTGGATATCTTCGCGCAGAACGCACGCACTCCCGAAGGCAAAGCCCAAGTGGAGTTGGCGTTACTGCAGTATCGCCTACCTCGCCTTCGACGGGCCGGCGGTTCTCTGTCCCAGCAGGCCGGGGGCATCGGCACGCGCGGACCCGGTGAAACCCAGCTCGAGGTGGATCGACGCCGTCTCGTCCACCGGATTCATCGCATTCGTGAAGAACTCAAGCAGATCGACCGGACGCGCGAGGTGCAGCGCCAAGGACGCGACCGGGGGCGCCACCGAGAAGTGACGTTGGTGGGCTACACCAACGCGGGCAAGTCCTCGCTGCTCAACGCCCTCACCGACGCCGGCGTGGCGGCGGAGAACCGACTCTTCGTCACGCTGGACCCGCGTACGCGTCAACGTCAATTGCCCGGTGGTGAGACCATCCTGGTCACTGACACCGTGGGGTTCATATCGAATCTGCCCCACGAACTGGTCGAGGCGTTCATGAGCACGCTCAAGTCGGTCCAGCTCGCCGACCTTCTGGTCCACGTCGTCGACGGCGCTAGTGACGACGCCGAGTCGCAGATCGCGGCGGTGCGCGATGTGCTTCGTGAAATTCACGCCGACCACGTTCCTGAGTTGCTCGTCTTCAACAAGGCTGACGTTCCCGGCTCACGCTCGCGTGATCTGGCCAAGGTCTACGAAGGCAGCGTGTGGGTCTCGGCACTGACCCAAGATAATTTGGACGACGTGATTGGCACCGTGGGTGATCGGCTGCGCACGAAGGACCGGGTGATGACGCTTCGACTTCCTATTGACCGAGGAGATCTCGTGGCCGCGGCCCATCGCGAGGGTGACGTCGTGGCGACGTCGGTGAATGATGAGTACGTGACCGTTCGGGTGGTTCTTGACGACGTGGGCGTCGCGCGATTCGCGCAGTGGAGGTACATCGCGTGAGTTTCACGCCGCCGCCCTACCCCTACGAGCGTCTCGAGGGACTCAAAGTCGCGGCCGCCCAGCACGACGGCGGAGCAGTCGATTGCTCCATCGGAACGCCGGTCGACGCGCCACCGGACTTCGTCGTCGCCGAACTGGCGCGTGCTACGGGTGCGCGCGGGTATCCGCCCTCGGCGGGAACGCGACAGTTCCGTGAGGGCGCCGCGCGCTGGCTGGCTCGCCGCTTCGACGTCGAAGTTCCCGAGGCCCAAGTGGCGGCGTGCATCGGTACGAAGGAGTTCGTCGCGTCTCTGGCGACGTACCTGCACCTGCGCCGGCCCGAGCGCGACACCGTCTTGTACCCCGCTATTTCCTACCCCACGTACGCAATGGGCGCCACGCTGGCGGGATTGCGCGCGGTCGAGGTCCCCCTGGTCGACGGAGTCCTCGACTTGGACTCCCTCGATCCCGGCGACGTGGGCCGCGCGCTCGTCCTATGGTCAAATTCCCCCTCCAATCCGACGGGACATTTGGACGATCTCGGTCGAGCCGCCGACTGGGGGCGTGAACACGACGTGCTGGTCGCAAGTGATGAGTGTTACGCCGAGTTCACTTGGAGCGACCGACCCCGAACGATGTTGACCCACGGCGTCGACAACGTGATCGTTCTGCACTCAATCTCCAAACGCTCAAATCTGGCGGGCGTCCGGGCGGGCTTCTACGCGGGTGACCCAGAGCTGGTGGCGTACTTGCGCCTCATTCGTCAACACGCGGGCTTGATGGTGCCCGCGCCCGTGCAATCGGCCGTGGCCCTCGCGTACGGCGACGATGCGCACGTCGAGGTCCAGCGCAACACGTACCGTCGTCGGCTCAGTCTCGTCGGCGACGCCCTGCGCGCGGCGGGCCTGGACTGCCCCGGACCTGAAGGAGCATTTTACCTATGGTGTTCACGTGACGGAATGGATGGATGGGAGTTAGCCGCGTGGCTCGCTTCGGCGTCGGGGCTCATCGTGAGCCCGGGTGATCTTTACGGCCCCGCGGGCGCAGGATTCGTTCGAATCGCGATGGTGCAGCCCGACGAACGACTGGAATTGGCCGTCTCGCGACTTCGAGAAGCGATCTAGCGCGCCCACACTACGATTGGTCCATGAGTGACCTCGAGACAAGAATTCGACGCTGGTACGACCTGATCGGGGAGATGACGCCGACGAATGTCGAGGCGCGTCGCGACGTCGAACTGGTCATCACAAAGTTGGACGAGGGCCAGTTGCGCGTCGCCGAGATCAATGTGGACAACGGCGTGGTCGTTCACGACTGGATCAAGCAGGCCATTTTGCTCTTGTTTCGTTTGCGCGCCATGACGACGACCGAGTCCGGGCCCTTTGAATTTCATGACAAACTCGATCTCAAATCAAATTATGCCGCCCACGGTGTGCGCGTTGTGCCCGGCGCCTCGGCCCGCCGCGGTAGTTACTTGAGCCCTGGCGTCATTATGATGCCGAGCTACGTGAACATTGGTGCGTGGGTGGGGCCGGGCACAATGGTGGATACCTGGGCCACGGTGGGGAGCTGTGCACAGATCGGCGCGAACGTGCACCTCGCGGGCGGCGTCGGCATCGGCGGGGTTCTCGAGCCTGCCAACGCCGTTCCGGTCGTGATCGAAGACGGAGCCTTCATCGGTAGCCGCTGCATGGTCGTCGAGGGGGCGAGGGTGGGCAAGGGGTCGGTGCTGGGCGCCGGGACTATCCTCAATCCTTCGATTCCGGTCATCGACGCCCAATCGGGCGCCGAGGTATCGAGGGGCTACGTGCCGGATTACTGCGTCGCGGTGTCGGCCCAACGACGTCGGGAGTATCCAGGTGGGGAGTTTTTTCTACCCTGCGTCTTGATTATTAAGCGTCTCGACGAGAACGAACGACACTCCAAAGTGGCGCTCAACGAAGTCCTGCGAGAGAACGGCGTAGCGATGTGATCAACCTCGATGACGTCCTTGAGCTCGTTCGCGTTGATTCGGTGAGCGGAAATGAAGCGATGCTGGCCGCGCGGGTTTACGACGAACTCGTGGCGAATCCGGCGCTCGACGTGGAACGTATCGGCGACAACGTCGTCGCGCGAACCACCGGACCGCACCCCAAACGACTCATGGTCGCGGGACATCTCGACACGGTCCCCGGCGACGTGAGGAACTCGCGAATTGAGGGTGACGTGTTGCGCGGACTTGGCGCGTGCGATATGAAGGCTTCCGTGGCGGGCATGTTGGAGCTCGCCCGCGACGCCACACCGCGACCGGTCGAGGTGACGTGGGTTTTCTACGCGCGAGAGGAGATCGCGCGTTCTGAGTCGGGACTGCGGGAGATCGCCGAACTTCGGCCCGAGTTGCTGGTCGCCGACGCCGCGGTGCTCGCCGAACCAACGGGGGGTCGCGTCGAAGCGGGATGTCAGGGATCGCTCCACGTGAGGGTGGTATTGCGGGGGAGTCGCGCCCACACGTCGCGTCCGTTCACGGGGCGTAACGCGCTCCATCGAATGGGGGATCTGCTGACGCGCGTTGCGCGCTACGCGCCCCGCACCGTGGAGATCGATGGCGTGAGCTTTACTGAGCAACTCCAAGCAGTGCGTGTCGAAGGTGGCGTCGCGAACAACGTGGTGCCCGACGCGGCCATATGTGTGCTCAACCATCGTGTTGCACCTGATCGAACGCGCGATGAGGCAGTCGAATGGCTTCGACATTATCTGCACGAGTGCGTGTCGGAGGGTGACGAGGTCGAGATTCTCGAGTGGGCTCCTTCGGCGCGGCCCAGCCTGGACAACGCGGAGTTGCATCGTCTCGTGGAACTCTCGGGGGCGACGCCCCGTGCGAAGGTCGGTTGGACGGACGTCGCGACATTCCACGAACTGGCGGTGCCCGCGACCAACTTCGGTGCCGGCGACCCGTTGCTGGCGCATCGAAGTGATGAGAGTGTGACCTTGTCGGAAGTGAAGCATTTCGTCCGGGTCATTGGTGACTGGTTGGGCGGGACGTCGCCGCGCGAGCGCGACGACTAGTAACGACGCAGAACTGATATCACCCGACCGAAGATGACGACGTCGTTCGTGTCAAACTCCATGGGCTCCATCGTCGAGTTTTCTGGTTTGAGAACCACGTGCGCGCCCTGGGGAAAATACCGCTTCACCGTGGCCTCGTCGCCGGGGATTCCCGCGACGATGATTTCACCGGTATTGGCGACATTTTGACGCTGCACCACGATGAAGTCCCCGGAAAGTATCCCCGCGTCAATCATGGAGTCGCCACGGACTCGCAAGACGAAGCACTCAGCACGTCCCGTGAACTGCTCGGGCAACGACATGACCTCCTGATCTTGTTGCGTAGCCAACACCCCGGTACCGGCGGCGACGTCGCCGACGAAGGGGATCTGTCGAATGACCGGGGCCGGGGGTACCGATTCCGCGTCCAGTCGCACGGTGAGGGTCCGGGGCTGTTTGGGGTTCTTCTCGATGTATCCCGCCTTCTTCAGTACTTCGATGTGGTTGGCGACCGTCGCGGGTGCGTTTAATCCGACGTGCGCGGCGATTTCGCGGATAGTCGGCGGGAAGTTGCGTTCTCGTTGGCACGTGACGATGTACTCCAGGATCTTTCGTCTCATCGGTGTCAAGACATCGGCCATCGGGTTCCTCCACTCACGAACAGTTGTTCGTATTCTACGTCGTGGGATTAAAGGAATCAAACACCTGTTCGACGTCGAAATTGTCATAACTGTTAACACGAGGGAACCATATATTCTCGAAAACCGCTGCTACTGTGCCTACGTGACCAAAATGGTCCGTGTATGAAATGCACCGGCATTGCTGCCCTTCGGGGAGCTTCGGATGGGCGCATAGAAATGCAGATTGAAATCAAATAAGGGAGACGAACTGATGAAGTTTCGTTTGAATAAGACGGTGGCTGCGGTCTCGTCGAGCGCCCTGGTGCTGATGGCGGTGCCGGTAATTGGCATCGCGTCATCATCGAGCGCGGCGTCGAAGCCGACTTTCACTATCGGGTACCAGGGACCGTTGTCGGGTGGAAATGCGGTACTGGGTATCAACATGAAGTGGGGAGTCGAGCTCGCGATCCAGGACGCTAACGCCTCGGGCAGGTTGCCGTTCAAGTTGCAGGCGGCCTTCTACGACGACCAGGGTTCGTCGACGTTGGCACCCGCGGCGGCTCAACAGGCCATTGCGAACAAGAGCCTCGTGGCTGTCGTCGGACCGGCGTTCTCGGGCGCGACGGAGACGGCGGAGCCCTTCTACATCAATGCGAAGATCGCGACGGTTAGCCCGTCCGCGACCGCAGCCGGATTGACCAACGGGAAGACCAACAACAACTTCATGCGCGTGGTCTACGGTGACAACGTCCAAGGTCAGGCTGATGCCACGTTCCTCGTGAAGAAGAAACTGGCGAAGTCGGTCGAGGTGCTCAACGACGGCTCGTTCTACGGAGCCGGTTTGGCTCAAGTTGTCGCCCAAGACGCCAAGTCGCTAGGTGCCAAAGTGACCACCGCCTCCTACCCGCAGTCGTCGTCGTGCCCCCCGGGGACCGCTCCCACGTCGCAGTACACGGCGTTGGCTACGCAGATCAAGACCTCGAACCCCGGAGCCGTGTTCTACGGCGGTTACTACTGTGACTTCGGCCTCATCGTGGGTGCTTTACGGAGCGCCGGTTACAAGGGTGCGATCATGTCGGGTGACGGCTCGGAGTCGTCGTCCTTGATCAGTGGCACGTCGCCGTCGAGCGCGGCCAACGGTGTGTTCTTGAGCGCCGCGGGTGGTAGTTCAGGCGGCAACTTCACCGGAGCCCTCGAGAAGCAGTTCTTGAAGATTTCGGGCGGTGTCACGTCGGCCAAGGCGCTCTATGCTCCTCAGGCCTTCGACGCCACGAGCATCATTATCGACGCGTTGGCCCGTGTCAACACGAAGATGCCGGTGAACAAGATTCGCGCGAGCCTCATCCCCGAATTGCACAAGATTTCTCTCAAGGGAATCACCGGAATGATCGCGTTCCAGTCCGACGGAAACCTCAAGGGCTCCGGAGCGGGCCAGATTGACTACTACCAGGTTCAGGGCGGGAAGATTATTCAGTTCGGTCACAACTAACAAGTAACGGTCATTGACCAACGACTCTGCCGGGGGCATCATGCCCCCGGCAGAGTCGTTGGTTTAGACTTCCCTGTCGCTGGATAATGAAAGGTAGGGGCGAGGACGTTGGTGTCATATTTCTCCTCACACTTCACTACCTTGGGTCACGAGTTTTGGGGGCTCCTGGTTGGTGGGATCGCCAATGGAATTATCTACGCGATGGTGGCCATCGGCTACACAATGGTGTACGGAGTGCTGCGTCTCATAAATTTCGCGCACTCGGAAATCTTCATGAGTGGCGCCTTCGCGAGTTTTTTCCTCATGAAGGTACTGGTAGGGAATTCGACCCCGAACGCGTTCGAGTCCGTGGTCTACCTGATCGTCGGTATATTGGCGGGCGGAATCGTGGGCGCCGTGATGGCCGTCGGTCTCGAACGTGTCGCGTATCGCCCTCTTCGTCGACGTCACGCGCCGAAATTGGCGTATCTCATCAGTGCGATCGGTGCGTCGTACTTTATCTACAACTTCGTCGGAAAAGAATTTGGCCGAATCAACCTCTCGATCGACTCTCCTTTTATCAACAACACGGTGTTCACGATCTTCGGAGCAGCGGTCCAGACCTACTACATCGTGATTTTCGTGGTGGGACTCATCATGCTGGTGTCCTTGGAGCGGTTGGTCGCGACCAGCAAACTCGGACGAGGTATTCGCGCCGTCGCGCAGGATGCCGAGACCGCGTCACTGATGGGTGTGAACATCGACCGCACCATTGCGGTGACATTCATGCTCGGGGGTTTCCTCGGCGGCGTCGCGGGTTTCTTGTACTCAATCCCGATCGGTGTGGTGTACACGATGGGTTTCACTCCGGCGCTGAAGGCCTTCTCGGCCGCGGTTCTCGGCGGCATCGGTAACCTTCGCGGTGCGGTGCTCGGAGGGCTACTGCTCGGGATCGTCGAGAGTTTCTCCGTCGCCTTCGTGAATGGGGCCTACATCGACGTCGTGGCCTTCGCTGTGCTGGTGCTCGTTTTGATGTTCCGCCCAACTGGCATCCTGGGTGAACGTCTGGGGAGGTCCGCCTGATGAAGGATCTCTGGCAGAATCCTCGCGTCAAGCGAATTGGCGCGATCATGCTGATTGCGGTGCTCGTAACAGTAATGACCGGCCCCGAGGGTAACGGCGCAGAGCCTACGGCGGGATTCACGGGATCCTTCGCCGCGCAAGCGTCATTTTTCGGTATCTTCACCGTGCAACGATGGATCGTCTTCTCATTGCTCACCCTCATCGTGGTGGGCGCCATCGCTTTGGCCAAGTTTGTCCATCGATCCTGGAACGATCGTGCGCATCGTGGAGGGAGTGACGCGTCCGCGATGTCGACCAGGACTCCCTTACGGCGGCGACTCGACATGAAGTCAAGCCGCTACGTGTTCTACGTCATCGTGCTGGTGCTCGCCATATTTTTGCCCCACGTGATCACGGACAATTCGTGGCAAACCCAGATTGTCCAGCAAATCCTGGTCTACATTCTCTTGGCGATTGGGCTCAACGTCGTCACCGGTTTCGCCGGTCTCCTCGACCTCGGCTTCGTCGCGTTCTACGCCATTGGTGCGTACACCACGGCGTGGGTCACGGGGGCGCTCCCGACGCCACCTCCCTTTCACATGCAATTCAACACATTCTTCGCCATTCCTTTCGCGATCGCTCTGGCGATGCTGTGTGGTGTGCTCATCGGACTTCCGACGCTACGACTACGTGGTGACTATCTGGCAATCGTCACGTTGGGCTTCGGGGAGATCATTTATCTGTTTGCCAATAACCTTTTTGGCATCACGGGGGGAGCGACGGGAACGCGCGAGATCCCGTTTCTGTCTATTCACTTGGGGTCTTTGAAGTACCTCTGGGGACTGAATCCGGTGCCGTATTACTATCTGACTCTGGGTTTCGTCGTCCTATTCCTCATCATCTTTTCGAGTCTGGAGCATTCGCGCGTGGGTCGCGCGTGGGTCGCCATCCGTGAGGACGAGATCGCCGCAGAGTCGCTGGGCATCAACCCGCTGAAATATAAGGTCATGGCGTTCGCGATCGGCGCGGCGAGCGCAGGCTTCGCTGGCGTTATCACCGCGTCTCAGACCCTGTTCGTGACCCCTCCGACGTTCACCCTTCAGTTCTCGATCAACATCCTGGTTCTCGTGATTTTTGGCGGCATGGGATCAATTATCGGCGTCGTCCTGGGTGGATTGTTCATTCAGATATTCGTGGTGTACCTCGAGCATTCTCCACCCTCGGGGTACAACAGCCAGGACCTGTACATGTATCTCGGCGCCTTGCTGGTGGTCATGATGATTTTTCGACCCGCGGGACTCTTTCCATCGCGCCGACGTCGACGCGAGATCGATCAGATCGAGGCCGGAACGGCCCCTGATGCGGTGCTCACTGACGTGGGACCTCACAACCGAGTGCAGGAGGAGATGTCGTGATCTCGCCCCTCTTCGACGTCAGGGACGTGACGCTGCGATTCGGTGGGGTCGTGTCGCTGAACAAAGTCAACCTGCACCAAAGTCGAGGGGAGATTCTGGCGATTATCGGTCCGAACGGGGCGGGAAAGACTTCGCTGTTCAACTCCCTGACCGGTGTCTACGCTCCCCAGGAAGGAGCAATCGTTTTTACCAACTCTCGGGGCAAGGCGATATCAATTATTGGAAAGAAGCCGTTTCGCGTGAGTGCGGCGGGGGTGGCGAGGACCTTTCAGGCTTCGCGAATGTTCAACGCCATGACGACGTTCGAGAACGTGAAGATTGGCGCCGAGTCACATCGTGGTTTGGGTGTGGTGGGGGCGATGTTCAAGGGACCGGGTACTCGTCGTGATGAGCACCGCTCGGACATACGCACCAAGGAACTCTTGGAATTCGTGGGTCTCACTCAACAGGCGAATGCGATCGCGTCGACACTTAACTACGGTGCTCGACGACGTCTGGAGATTGCTCGCGGGCTCGCGACCGCTCCCGACGTTCTGTTGCTCGACGAGCCGGCTGCCGGTACGAACCCGACCGAGAAGTTGGAGTTGGTGGAATTGATTCGTAAGGTACGTGACGAGATGGGCGTATCAATTTTGCTCATTGAGCACGACATGAAATTGGTCATGTCGCTCGCCGAACGTCTCTACGTGCTGAATTTCGGATCGGTCATCGCTGAAGGGACGCCCGCCGAAATCAGAAGCAATCCCTCCGTCATCGAGGCGTACTTGGGCTCTGTTGACACTGGTGTGGCGCAGGAGGCAAGAGATGCTTAGCGTTAAAGATGCGGTCGTGCGCTACGGGGCGATCACCGCACTCCACGGTGTCAGTTTCGAAGTGAATCAGGGCGAGGTGGTAACGCTCCTGGGGGCCAACGGCGCTGGTAAATCCACCACCCTGCGGATGCTGTCGGGGCTCCACGCGCCCACATCGGGAACCATCACGTTCGACGGCGACGACATCACCAACGTGAAGGCCCATATGTTCAGTTCGATGGGAATCAGCCACGTACCCGAGGGTCGACGCATTTTTCCAGAGATGACGGTGCAGGAGAACCTCGAAATGGGCGCCTACGGGCGTAAGGATAATTACGTTGGGGATATGGAGAGGATGTATTCCCTCTTTCCTATCCTTAAGGAGCGCCGAAAGCAGTTGGGTGGCAATCTGTCGGGCGGTGAACAGCAGATGCTCGCCATTGGTCGGGCGCTGATGTCGCAACCTCGTCTACTGCTCCTGGACGAACCCTCCATGGGGCTGGCGCCCATGATTATCGATCAGATTTTTCGAATTATCGGTGAGATCCGCGACGGGGGCACCACGGTCCTGGTGGTCGAGCAAAATGCTGCGCATGCGCTGCGTTTGGCGGATCGGGGCTACGTGATGGAGAACGGGGTCATCGCCTTCAGCGACACGTCGGAGAAACTCTTGCACGATCCCCGTGTGCGCGCGGTGTATCTCGGGGAGGCCGTGGAATAGTCGTTGGCGTAGTTGACTCCGGAGTACTTTCGTCGGCGCCTGACTCCTCGGTGCGACCGTTGGGTCCTTCGAGGAGGCGACGTGGAAGTAGGGGATTTTGAAGTTGGTCAGTGCTGGAATGATGTCGTCGATGTACTGTGTGCGGGGATCACGAGAGTCTTGCTCTACGGACCACCCGGGACCGGAAAGACCTATGGTGCGCTCAAACTTGGTACCACGAGGGGAGTGTCCGAGCGTTTGGTGTGCACCGAAGATCTGACGACGGGTGAGATTACTGGGACGTGGATGCCGACGGGGGCCGGCAAATGGGAGTGGCGCGAGGGCCCCGCGATTCGGGCGTGGAGCAGCAATTCGGGACGCGGCGGCCGATTGGTGGTGGACGAGGTCGATCGCGCCTCGGGAGACGCCCTGAGCACGTTGCTCGCTATCACCGATTCGGTGGAATCAGCCCGTTGGCGGAACCCCGAGACTGGCCAGTGGGTTAAACCCGGACCTGATTTCTCGGTGGTCATGACCACTAATCTCGAAGATCTTGAGGTACTTCCGCCAGCCTTGCGTGATCGCTTCCCCGTCGCCATTCTCATCGATCGTCCGCACCCCCTCGCGGTCGCTTCTTTGAGTGATGACTTGAAGGGTCCGGCGCTCAACGGGTCGATGGGCGAAGAGGCGCGGCGCGTCTCGCTACGCAGTTTCTACGCGTTCGACCAATTGAGGGCACGACTCGGTGCGGAACGTGCGGCCCGAATTCTGTTCGGCGTCGAGTCGGGTCGAGCCATCATCGATGCGCTATCAATTGGATCACTCGGTTGAGGTCGAGCGTCTTTCCCGAACTCGTCCAGGGGCGAAATGATGGGTTCGCGCAAGGCGCGTGGACCATTGAAGCGGGTTCGGCTCTTCGCGGGGGAGCCAGTTGCAATCTGACCGAGCGTGTGTTGAGGGTTCCTCTCGGTGGCGACAGCCTGTCGAGGATCGTTCGCGCGCACGAGCTCATGCATATTCGCGTCAGTCCCCATCTTCGCGACCATACGACGTCAGACCCGGAGATTTCGGTTCGCGCTTTGGAGTGCGCCGAAGAATACCGGGTCAATCTTCTGCTCGCGAGACTGGCCTTTGATGTTTCGATTCTTTGTGACGGATCCGAGCGTCCCGGGGGTAAACGCTTGGCCGAGATGGGCGAATGGAGCGAAGCCGTGAGCTTCTTCGTGGCCATCGCGGGTACCGGAGCGGAAGCCGAGTTCCTTCGTGGGATTCGCTCCGCTCGATCAGGGTGGATCCCTGGTTTTCGAACCATCAAAAAGAGCATTGACGCAATGATCCAGAATGTCGACCTCGCCTCCATCGGTGACACCACCCTCAATGACGAAGGTATTCCGTGCGGCTATGCCAACGTGACCCTCCCCATTGCCCGTTTGATCAGTCGAGCGGGTTCCACGCGTGTCCCCGAGGGAAGGGATGCCCTTCGAGGGTTTCGTCGTTCCCTCGAACCGGGTGCTCGGCGGGCCCCAAGCGGGCAGTTCGCGACTCTGGTCTTTGATGATTCGATGTCCTATGTCTCTCGGACGCGCCATGGGGGCCCTCGCCGCCATCGTCCGGCGACGAGCGGAACTGTCATGCGTCACCCGAGTCGACTTTTGACCGACCCCCAGCAAAGAGCATTTTCGCACAAGACCACGCGTGCGGGAGGAGTCATCGTGATCGACCAATCGGGTTCAATGGATGTCACCGTCGAGGAGTTGGATGGGCTCCTCGCCAGCGCGCCGGAGGCGTTGATCGTTGGTTATAGCCACCGACCTGGTGACACGGGAGGAACGCCGAACGTCTGGGTCCTAGCCAAGGCGGGCCTCGTGGCCAGCCGGGCGCGAGCAGGAAATGTGGGCAACGGCGTCGACGGACCCGTACTGCACTGGGCGTTACGCCATGCTCGCCCCAGTGGTGCGGTGATCTGGGTCACCGATGGTCAGGTGACGGATTCTCACGATCATCCTTGTCACAGCCTCTCCCTAGAGTGTGCTCGCTTGGTCCAACGCCATCAAATACGCCTCGTGAGGGGGTTGAGTGAAGTGCAGGCGACCCTGCGGGGCCGCACCTCAATCGGTGAAGGGTTCGGTCGAGTCGGACGGGAGCTGCGAATGCTGCGTCTCTAGGTTCTCCGTCACATTTAGGTTGCATACGAACACCTGTTCGCTTATACTACGAACACGTGTTCGTAGTATAAGAATGAGGAGAACGTCATGGCCGCAGTGGAAATGTTCCGCGATGAACTCGACGATGTCGAAGTCGTCCGCCCCCTACTTCGCGTTGTTCGTGAGGAAACCAATCTTCCTCATTACCGTCGCGGTCCGCTGGTCGCGAATCGGCGCGCCGCGCGTGCGCGAATGAAGCAACGTCGTCGGCGTAGTGTCGTGGTCGCTTTACTCGCGGCGACTCTGGTACTACTGGCGTGGCCGGGTCATGCTTTCGGCGGGACGAACGGTGCTGGACTTTCGACCGATCTCGCGTCAAGCACCACTTTGGCCTCAGGAATGGTCTACGTCGTCCAACCGGGTGACACTCTCTCGACGATCGCCGCCGAAGTCAATCCGGTGCGTCCCGGTATAGCTCGCGCGGCCCTGGTCGCCGAACTCCATTCGAGCGTGGTCATCGCTGGTGAACACGTCCTAATTCCCTAATATTTCAGGCTTTTCGGTGTATCGTAAAGACGTGCGTTGTCCTTTTTGTTCCGCTGACGACGACCGCGTTGTCGATTCTCGACTCGCGGAAGACGGAGTGGCGATTCGCCGGCGACGGGAATGTTCAGCGTGCGGACATCGCTACACCACCTTCGAACGCCTTGAAGAAGTTGGACTCTACGTGACGAAGCGTTCAGGAGACCGCGAACCGTTCGATCGCGGGAAAATCCTCTCGGGCATTCGTTCGGCCTTCAAGAATCGCCCGATCGAGGGTTCGCGTCTCGATGAGATCGCCGAGTCAGTGGAGGAGACGATGCGGTTGCTTAATCGTGATGTCACGAGTGAAGAGGTGGGAGTGGCCACCTTGGAGGCCCTGCGCGACGTCGATGACGTGGCGTACGTGCGTTTCGCATCGGTGTATAAGGGTTTCGAGGACGCCGACGACTTCGCACGCGAGGTCGGTATGTTGGTGAAGACCACCGCACCAAAACTTCGGAGTTAGAAGATGAGAAGTCTTGATTTGCGGCCGCGCACGGCGATGGCAATCTACGCGCATCCCGACGACGCCGATGTGGCCGCGGGTGGCGTCATGGCGTTGTGGGCTGCACTGGGGTGCGCGGTTCACCTGGTGGTCATTTGCGATGGCTCCAAGGGCGCGCACGGATCACAAACGAGGCCCGAAAGTCTTCGCGACGTTCGTCGGTCCGAATCACAACTCGCCGCGGACATGCTGGGTGTTTCTCGGGTACGTAGTCTTGAGGTACCTGACGGTGAGGTCACCAATTCCGACCATCTTCGCAGTACGCTCGTCGGGCTCATTCGTAGTGTGCGGCCCGAAGTCATCCTGGGCCCCGATCCGACTGCAACATTCTTCGGCGGGGTCTACGTCAATCATCGTGACCACCGTGAGGCGGGATGGGCATTGCTGGACGCTGCCGCGCCCGCTGCGGCAATGCCCCTGTACTACCCGGACCAGGGGGTGGCACACCAAGTATCGTGGCTACTGCTCAGCGGTACGCACGAACCCGACGTCGCCATTGACGTCACGTCGACCATCGACGTCAAGGTCAAGGCTGTGTTGGCACACCACTCCCAGACGGGCGATGACGTCGGAGCCGTGAGCGACGTCGTCCGAGGACGCGCGTCGCAGGCGGGCCGGCCACTCGGGATCCCTTTCGCCGAGGCTTTTCGCAGTGTCGAACTCGCCGAATAGTTCGCCCTCGCTCCACGAAGTGCCCATCTTGCACGTAGATCTCGACGCGTTCTTCGCTTCGGTGGAGATTCTCGATGACCCATCCCTCGTCGGTCGTCCTGTTTGCGTCGGGGGGTCCGCCGCGCGTGGGGTGATTGCGAGCGCGAGTTACGAGGCGCGGCGCCAGGGCGTCACCAGTGCGATGCCGTCAGTGGTTGCGCGCCGCCTTTGTCCAGAGCTCATCATTCTTCCCGGTCGATTCGAGCGCTACGAGCAGTATTCGCATCGATTTCACTCATTGGTCAACGATTTGACTCCCGAGTACGAGCCCCTCGGTCTGGACGAGGTCTTCGCTGATTTGCGCAGTTTGCGACGCTTGCGTATTCGACCCGTGGAGGCCGCGCAACAACTGAGGAGACGGATTCGTGAGGAATTGTTCCTCGAATGCGGCGTCGGACTCGGGCGTAACAAGTTGTTCGCCAAACTCGCCTCCAAGAGATCTAAGCCCCGTATCGTGGATCATCAACTCCTCGAGGGTCCCGGCGTCGTGTGGGTCAGTCGAGAGATGGAACGTAACTGGCTCGAAGAGATGCCGGTGCGTGCGCTCTGGGGAGTGGGCCCAGCCACCGCCAAGAAGCTTCAGCAACTCGGATTGTATTGGGTCCGCGATCTACGCGGTGTTGACCAGGCGTCACTCGCGCGTCACGTGGGATCGGCCATGGCCGCCACGCTCGCCTCGTACGCTCGCGGGGAGGACGACCGGCCCGTCGACTCCCGTCGCGAACTCAAGTCCCTGGGCCACGACCAAACCTTCGCCACGTCCCTGGTCGGACCCGGAGAGGTGTTCGCCCAATGTCGTCATCACGCGGGAGTAGTCGCCCGAGCCCTACGTGCGCAAGGCCGCGTGGCGCGGACCCTCTCGGTGGTTCTTCGATTCGACGACCTCACGTCCTTGTCGCGTTCGCAGACGTTACCCTTCGGGGTCGATGACGAAGCCGCCATATGCTCACTGGCGCAAGCCCTGGCGGGCAGTGTCGACCTCTCGCGTCCCGTGCGGTTGCTGGGTCTGTACGCCTCATCTTTTCTCGCACGCGAAAACAACCCGGTGCAACTCAGCTTTGGGGTGAGTGTCAGCAGCGACGTGCGCGACGAGGCGGTGGAGCACTCACGAGAACGTCAAATGTCCTCGGCGGCCCTGCGCGACGCTCTCGACGACATCCGACAACGCTACGGAGCGAACTCGGTGGGCGTAGCGTCTGACCTCTACGGGGATGGTCTACGCATCGAACGACAACGTGGCAGTCACGCCTTCGGACCAGAGAGTCCGACTACGCCCGCACCGTGACGAGGGTTCCAATGGGCGTGTGGGGCCAGACCGTGGCGGCGGAGGCAAATGGCATCTCCACACAACCCAGGCTTTGTGGGAATCCATAAGACGCGCGGATGAAGCCGTGTAGCGCATCGCCACCGTAGAAATACGAGACCCAAGGGATCCCGGGGTCGGAGTAGTGCGAGCCATTCGGATTCGTACCCGACATCGTCTGGGTGGTGTAGCGAAGGTAGACCGGGTACGTACCGATTTGAGTTGTCGACACCGCGATCCCCGTGTTGACCAACGTACGGAATTTCCCGACACCATTTTCGTAGAGCGTGAGGACCTCGGGTGACGTCTCGGTCACGTCCACGTAGTTGTAACTCGCCGGGTCCATTTGGTGCGTGTTCGCTGCCGCCACCAAGGCGTTCCAGGTGGTCGCGTCGACGACACCCGTCGTCGCGAGGCCGTGCACGTTCTGGAAGTTCATGATCGCCCCCGTCAGGATGACGTTAGGAACCCCCGGCGTCCACTGTGAGATAAACGAGGCGGGCAAGGAGGGGAAGCGCCACGAAAAGACTCCGGGCACCTGTGAGGATGGCGACGAATCGGCCACCAGACTGGTGAAGGACACCGGGAGGTAGTTCAGTTCAGCGAGGAGCTGTTCTTCCCACGTCGTATTCACGTCAACGACTGTTTGGACGATGTGCGATGTCGCGACCGTGCAGGTGCTCGCACAATGAAACGACGTTGGGAGGGAGATGGAGTAGGCCAGCGTCGAAGTCGCCGACCCCACCGCCACCGCTTGTACTTCGAAGGGGCTGATCTGTTGCCATCTGGTCACCAACGTCGGTGTCACCTTGAGTGGGGGCAGGCGACCGGCGTTCACCGCGCTCGTGAGATGCAGTCGTAGGAGGGGCATCGAGGTCGTTACGGTCGAGGTGACCTGGCCACTGGCATTCACCAGGGTGGGCGTTTCGGCCTGGGCGAGGGAGGCAACGGGCACGCAGGTCAGAACGACCAGGGAAGTTAAAGCTACGGTGCGCGCTACGAACTTTCTCATGAGACGTAGCCTAATGGTCGTAGGGTACCGCGAACTCTTACGATTGAGTGAACTATCAGAACGAGGTGAATCATGGATAAAACCAAAGGAACCGTCGTAGGGGTGATCGTCGCTGCGGTGGTGGCGCTGGTCCTTGTCACCTTATTGACCAGTGTCATCCGCACCATCATTGAAATTGCCATCGTCGTCGGGGCCATCTATTTGATCGCCCGGGTGTTGATGAGAAAAAAGAGGAGCGACGGCGAGTAGGATGGTCCTTCTGGCGGCGTGGCCGAGCGGTTAGGCAGGGGCCTGCAAAGCCCCGTACTCCGGTTCGAATCCGGACGCCGCCTCGAGAAACGGGGATTTGTTGCCCCAGCTTCTGCCCCTGAAATTCTGAGGGGCAGAAGCCACTGAATCATTGCCTTCTGGCGGTCGCGTTCTAATTCAGTTTGCGGTCCGTCCAACCCGATCTCGGCGGCGATCGACGCGTGACTTTCGATTGGCGAATTAGTCAGGAGACCTGCGGGCCCGTACCAAAGAGTGAGAAGCCTCGTGCAGATGGAAGTTTAGGATTTCTGTCCCAGCCCTCGCCCCTGGAAATCCACTCTTAGACTACGTAGAGGATCGTCCATCACCCAAGTAAAGCAACGCGCCATTGATTATCGCGACGTTGCCGCGGATCGCCCGTGACATTGGTTTTCGTCAGTGAAGCGATGCCCCCGTACGCGACAAGAAGGTACCGTCGGTGCAATTGACTTGATGGACGTTGGTCGCAGTCGTCACCGTCCTCCATTGGGCCAAATCCCATTTGTCGGGACGTGAAACGATCGGTGAAGTCAACGCGTCAGGGCTTCGACGAATTCCGCCACTGTCGCACTGCGTGGCGGAACCTGCCGCTCGGTCGACTTAGGGACAGCGGGCCTGAAGGGAATATTGTCGCGATCACCCGGCTCAACGTCCCTCGTGGGGCGCGGGGTTCGCCAGCGAGTCGAGATGGTAGCGGATCTGAATAGCCGCGGCCGCGCCCTCACCCACCGCGCTGGCGAGTTGTTTGGTAGATCCGCTGCGCACGTCACCGGCGACGAAGAGTCCCTCGACATTGGTGCGGAATTGTTGATCACTGCTGATGAAGCCACGAGCGTCACGTCGGAGGGCCGTGGCCAGAAAAAGCGAATTGGGATCTTGACCGATGAAGATGAACGCACCCGAGGCCTCGTGACGCTCCCGCGATCGTGTCGTGCGGTCCTCGAGAATCAGCGCGGAGAGCTTTCCGTTGTCGTGTGCCTCAAAGGAACTGACCTGGGTGTTGAGTCGGACACTCATTTTGGGGTGCGCCAGGACCTTGTCGTGGAGTAAACGACTTCCCACTAATCCTCCTGAGCGCTCAATAATGGTGACGTGATGGGCGAACTGGGTGAGAAATAGCCCCTCTTCGAGACCGCTATTTCCTCCTCCGACGACCACGACCTCCGCCGCGTCGCGATAGAAGGGGCCGTCGCACGTGGCGCAGAAATGAACGCCGGCCCCGATGAGGTCGGCCTCACCGTCGGCGCCGGTGCGCCGGTAGGTTGAGCCGGTGGCCACGAGAACTGCGTGCGCAGAATACGAGTCGCCCGTGGACGTCTCGACGACGAGGCCATTGGCAGTGTCGTCTCGGTGGACATCGGTCACGGCGACCGCTTGGAGCATTTCGACGCCGTATCGCTGAGCTTGCCGTGTCATTCGCTCGGCGAGATCGTGTCCCGCGACGCCGTCGGGGAAGCCGGGGTAATTATCGAGTCGTTCGGTAATGCCCGCCTGGCCACCGAGAGACGATTTCTCGATAACCAAGACCGATGAATTTTCCCGCGCCGCGTAGATCGATGTCGTCAAGCCGGTCGGACCGCCGCCGATAACTATGAGGTCATAGACGCGCGCCGACGCCACGCGCGCCAGACCCAGCTTGTCGGCGAGTTCATCGTTGTCGGGTTCGGCTAAGTGGGTACCGTCGGGGAAGACGACGGTCGGAATGATGCGGCTTCCGCCATTGAGTCCCTCCACCAACTCGATGGCCTCGGGCGTCGTGTCGAGGTCGATCCAGTCATACTTTATGCGTTGATCTGCGAGGAACGACTTGGTTCGCCGACAGTCCGGGCACCAACTCGCGCCAATGACAGTGAGGGTATTGGGTTCGAGGGACATCTGGCCTACTCTCCTTGCGTTGATCTACTGTCTTTCGATCTTTACTGTCTTTCGATCTCTAGGGGCGTTACGGTTCCCGGCGCTGGCGTCACGCAAAGGGTGCGGCGCGAAGGCGCCGATTCAATTCGGCCTCTCAGCGGAGGTTGGGGGAGAGGTAGTTTGTAGCGGCATGGTACTCACGCGCCTTCTCCGTCGATTCTTGCGGCCATATCTGCGCCTGATCACGGTCTTGGTGGTCCTACTGGTCGCCCAAACTGCGGGAAACCTCTATCTTCCTAACCTTAACGGGGACATCATCAACAATGGTGTCGTGACGGGCCACCTGAGTTATATCGTTCACACGGGCGAATGGATGTTGCTCTTGACGCTCCTCATCGGACTGTGCTCCGTCGCGGGAATCTATTGGGCCTCGCGAGTGGCTATGGGAGCGGGTGCCGACATCCGCGCCGACGTCTTTGAACGGGTCCAGGCTTTCTCGTCGCGCGACATGAATGGTTTCGGAACGGCGTCGCTCATCACCCGCAACACCAATGACGTCCAGCAGATTCAGATCTTCCTTCAGATGGCGCTCACCATGATGGTCATCGCGCCGATCATGTGTTTCGGTGGTATCGCCATGGCCCTGCACGAGGGCGCTCAACTTTCGACGCTACTTCTCGTGGCGATGCCAGTGATGGGAGTGTTCGTCAGCGTCATTATGGTCAGAGTGATACCGAGATTCCGGTCGATGCAGAGCAAGATTGACCGACTCAATCAGGTGTTGCGGGAACAAATCACTGGGGTGAGAGTGATTCGAGCTTTCGTGCGTAACGATTTTGAAGGCGAGCGGTTCACCGACGCGAACGGTGCGCTTACGTCGACCGCGCTGAGCGTGAATCGAACCTTTGCCGTCATGCTGCCAGCGATGATGATCATTCTGAATCTCTCGTCCGTCGCGGTCGTCTGGTTCGGCGGCCGTCTGGTCAGCGAGGGTTCGATGCCAATTGGCAATCTGACCGCATTCTTGACGTACATTATGCAGATTCTGCTCTCGGTGATGATGGCGGTCATGGTGGCGATTCTGTTGCCGCGCGCCGCCGCCAGCGCGGAACGCGTGAACCAGGTACTCAACACTCTCCCGGCGATCAGCAATCCCCTCGATCCTGAACCCATCGTGGTGCGCGACGGGGAGATTCGACTCGAGGGGGTGTCGTTCTCGTATCCGGGCTCTCAACGGGCGGTACTCGATGGGATTTCACTAACCTTGTCGCCGGGGACGACGAGCGCCATCATTGGTGGCACCGGCAGTGGCAAGACCACGCTCGTCAATTTGATTCCACGCTTCTTCGAAGCCACGCACGGACGCGTCGTGGTCAACGGTGTTGACGTTCGTCAACAACGGCTCGAGGATCTTTGGGGCTCCCTGGGCATTGTGCCGCAGTCGGCGTACTTGTTCTCCGGAACGGTCGCGTCAAACCTGCGTTTCGCGCGCGAGGACGCGACGGACGAGGAACTCTGGCGGGCCCTCGAGATTGCGCAGGCGTCGGACTTCGTTCTCGCGATGCCCGGGGGACTGGAGGCGCCCATCGACCAGGGGGGGACCAATGTGTCGGGGGGGCAACGACAGCGTCTGTGTATCGCCCGAGCGTTGGTGAAACGAGCGGACGCGTATCTATTCGACGACTGTTTTTCGGCCCTCGACGCGGCGACGGACGCGCGCTTGCGCCGGGCACTCGCCACCGGTGTCGGCGCCGCCGCCGTGGTCATTGTGGCCCAGCGCGTCTCGACCATCATCGACGCGGACCAAATCATCGTGCTCGACGAGGGGCGTATCGTAGGAACTGGTACGCACTCGCAATTGGTGGCGACCTCCACTACCTACCGTGAGATTGTCGTGTCCCAACTCGGGGAGGCCGCGACAAAATGAGCATGGGCCTGGGTCCGATGCGCGGTCCGATCGGACCGACGCGAAAGAGTAAGGACGTGCGTGGATCGACGCGGCGACTACTGGCGCGCTTGGCCCCAGAACGACCCAAGCTCGTCTTGGCCCTGATCCTGGGCGTGGCGTCGGTGGGTTTCGTGGTCTCGGGGCCGCAAATTCTGGGCAGCGCGACCAACGTTCTCTTCGACGGATTGATCTCAAAGACGATACCGGCGGGCACCACGAAGGCCCAGGCCATTGCGACGCTGCGCTCGCACGGCCGCGGTCAGTTGGCCAGCATGATTTCGGGCATGCGTCTGACGCCCGGTGCGGGCGTGGATATCACGAAGATGGGCCAGATCTTGGGGATCGCTGCCCTGGTCTACGTGGTGGGATCAGCTTTTAACTACCTCCAGGGTTTCACTATGGCGGGTGTGACGCAGCGTGTCGTCTTTAGGATGCGCCAAGACGTCGAGGCCAAGATGGGCCGCCTGCCGTTACGGTACTTTGATTCGCACCCCCACGGTGACGTCCTTAGCCGCGTGACCAATGACATCGACAACATCACGACCACGATTCAACAGGGACTGAGCCAATTGATCACCTCGGCACTCACGATTGTGGGTGTCTTAGGCGTGATGCTGTGGATCTCGCCACTTCTGGCCCTGGTCAGTCTCGTGACGATACCCCTGGCCCTGGTGGTCACGACCGTGATCGCTAAGCGGTCGCAGCGTCATTTCACCGAGCAGTGGAGAAGTACTGGATCGCTCAACGGTCTGGTGGAGGAGACCCATACCGGACACGAACTCGTGCAGGTCTTCGGCCGTGGGCGCGCGGTGGTCGACGAGTTTAAGAGTCATAATCACTCGCTCTTTCGCGCCAGTTTCCGCGCGCAATTCCTCTCGGGCATTATTCAGCCGTCGATGCAGTTTATCTCCAACATCAACTACGTGGCCATCGCGGTGCTCGGTGGCTACCGGGTGGCGTCGGGGCTCTTATCGCTCGGCGCGGTCACGGCCTTCATCCAGTATTCGCGTCAGTTCACGATGCCCATTACCCAGATCGCCAGTCAGATGAATATGCTCCAGTCCGGAGTGGCCTCGGCCGAGCGGGTCTTTGAATTTCTCGACGCGGACGAAGAGTCACCCGAGGTCACCACCGAGAGCGCTGTGGGTGAACTGGACGTACGAGGCGCGAGCGTGCGCCTCGAGGACGTGAGATTTCGCTACGAGAGCGACGAGCCACTGATCGAGGACTTTTCACTCGACGTCGCCCCCGGCGCCACGGTGGCCATTGTCGGTCCTACCGGCGCGGGTAAGACCACGTTGGTGAACCTCTTGGTACGGTTCTACGAGATCGAGGCGGGGCGCATCATTCTTAACGGTGTCGATTATCGCGATCTCACCCGCGACCAAGTTCGCGGTCAGTACGGAATGGTGCTGCAGGAGACGTGGATGTTCTCGGGTTCGATCCGCGACAATATTCGCTACGGTCGTCCGGCGGCGAGTGACGAGGAGGTGATCGTGGCCGCTCTGGAGGCTCACGTGGACTCTTTCGTGCGCACGTTGCCCGACGGCTACGACACCGTGCTGGATCAAGACGCGTCGAACCTGTCGGCGGGCCAGAAGCAACTTTTGACCATTGCGCGAGCGTTTCTCGCCGATCAGAGCATCCTGATCCTGGACGAAGCCACCAGCAACGTGGATACTCGCACCGAGGTCCTGATTCAAGAGGCGATGGCAAAACTACGTCACGGACGAACGAGTTTCGTGATTGCGCACCGCCTCTCGACCATTCGCGACGCCGACACCATCATCGTCATGGACCACGGTCGTATCGTGGAGCAGGGCGCGCACGACGAACTCATGGTGGCTCAGGGCGTGTACTTCGCCCTCTACAACAGTCAGTTCTCTGGGGTGGCGACCTAGGGAGAGCGAGGCGCGCCGCCGGTTCGCGGTACACGCGTGCCGCCGCTTCTTCCCGGACCACGGGCGTCGTCGGGTCCTCGCCTACAATGGGTCCGGAATCGTGGCGACCACGCCGTCTCGACCGCGTGCGGTATCGCTGCGCCCGCGAGAGTGAATCGTTGAAGGAGTAGCGCACTATGGCCCAAAAGAGTTCGGCAACGTGGCCCAACGTCCGCAACGCGTCGGAAATCGGCTCGTGGCTCATCGATATGGACGGGGTATTGGTTCGTGAGGAACACCCAATTGAGGGAGCGAATCGATTCCTTGACGTATTACGAAATTCTGACACTCCGTTCCTGGTCCTGACGAACAACTCCATGTACACCCGTCGCGACCTCAGCGCTCGACTGAATTTTGGCGGACTCAACGTGCCCGAAGATCACATCTGGACTTCGGCGTTGGCCACGGCGGGATTCCTCGCGGCGCAACGCCCGGGTGGTTCGGCGTTCGTGATCGGCGAGGTGGGACTTACGACAGCCCTGCACGAGGTGGGCTATACGCAGTCCGAGAACGATCCCGACTACGTGGTCATCGGCGAGACGCGCAACTACAGTTTCGAGCGCATCACCAAGGCGGTGCGGCTGGTCGAGAGCGGAACGAGATTCATTGCGACGAATCCTGACCCGACTGGACCGAGTCTCGACGGATCGCTTCCCGCAACCGGAGCTCTCACTGCGTTAATCAGTCGAGCGACGGGCAAGGAGCCCTACTTCGTCGGTAAGCCCAATCCGCTGATGATCCGCTCAGCCTTACGCGAGTTGTCCGCTCACTCTGAGAGTACCGCGATGGTGGGTGACCGCATGGACACGGACATGGTCGCGGGGCTCGAAGCGGGCCTGCACACCGTGCTCGTTTTGTCCGGCGTGTCGGGCGAAGACGACGCCCAGCGTTTCCCCTATCGACCATCTCGGATCGTGAGTTCCGTTGACGTCTTGGCCAGCGAACTCGAGGCCCATCACGCCTCGTCCTAAGGTAGGCGGCGCTCGAGAATCAGGGTCGATGTAACATCAATCGACAAAGGTGGGGACGTGCACAAGCGATACTTCAGTGTTCCCGATTTGTTGTTGGGCTTCGACACGGAGACCACGGGATTGGACGTCCATTGCGAGAGAGCCATCTCCTACGGATTCTGCGCCTACGTCCACGGGCGATTCGTCTGGAGCGAACACTTTTACGTACGGCCCGACCGAATGATCTCTCCCGGAGCACAACGCGTCCACGGGGTCTCGATGGACGAACTCGAACGCAAGTACCTGTCGCGAGACGCCCTGTCGGTGCCGATGGGACTTATTCGTGCGGTGGGGATCATTCGTGAGTACCTCGGACGCGGCGCCACAATCGTGGGGGCGAACGTGAGGTTTTTCGACGTCGAAATGTTGCGGCGTAGTTACGCTTCGGTGCTCTCGAAGAACTTGTTCGAAGACCTCCACGTGGAACGACTACCCGTGATCGACGTCATTCAACACGATGAAGCGATCGAGTCTCGTTCCGTGACTCGTCGACGGCGGAGTCTGACGCATCTGTGCGAATACTACGGCGTAGAACCAGGGGGACACAATGCACTGAGCGACGCACGTGCGTCGGTGGAAGTGTTCTTGGCCCAAGTGGCGCGTAACGACGAAGAGCGTCGTGCGTCCTCACCGCAGATTTCACTGCCACTCAGGTTTGAGCCTCCGGTCTCGCCCACACGCGGACTTTGAAAATCGGCTCAAGTGGTAGGGTTGAGACCTTAGGGGCCGTTGGCGCAGTCTGGTAGCGCACTTCCTTGACATGGAAGGGGTCACAGGTTCAAGTCCTGTACGGCCCACTGAGCAAAATCTGTCGCCACATCGTGAACGGCCGAACCGGCATTGATTGGCACCCAAATTCATTATCCTTTGGTTGATAGGCGCGGGTCGGCTCGGACCTCGTCAATCAATACCGTTGCAACCGCGTGAGTTCTAGTGAGTCCACTCATGCTGCACTCCTCACGGAGTTGTTCGGCCCGACAGGTGTCGGGCC
>JAJZEN010000104.1:0-302 GCA_021828545.1 Actinomycetes bacterium | reverse complement strand
TGATGCTCGGCTCCACGCTTCACCGGGGCTCCAACTGAACCCAGGCTCGCCCAACGGGCGAGATTGATGGCGGCATTGTCGTCGCGCTGGTGTGAAGAGTTGCACTCTTCACAGTTCCAGTGCTCGAACCAGCCAATGTCCTGGACGTGACCACATGTGTGGCACGTCTTGGACGACGGAAAGAAACGATCGGCTTCGATCAACCGTGACCCGTACCAGGGGCACTTGTAGCGGAGCTGACGACGTATTTCTCCCAGGGCCGCGTCAGAGAGCCCCCGCCGGCGTGACTTCGCACCGCGAAG
>JAJZEN010000138.1 GCA_021828545.1 Actinomycetes bacterium | reverse complement strand
CGAGGTCGCATCGGGCGCGTCGTGGCGCCGTGAAGCCCTCACCGCCTTCGGCGTGATCTTCCTCGGGGAATTCGGCGACCTCACGCAGATCCAGGCCGCGAATTTCTCCGCCAAGTTCCACCAGCCCGTCGAGGTCTTCGCCGCCTGCTCGCTCGCGCTCATCTGCGTCGCTTTCCTGGGCGCCTTCGCGGGGCGCGCCCTGGAGCGCGTCGTGCCGCTGGCCAAGATCCGCCTCGGCGGCGGAGTGATCTTCCTCGGCTTGGCGCTGTACACCTTCATCAACCTGGCGACGTCGTGAGTCGCGCGCACGACTTGCTCGCCTTCGCCGACGGCGTCAAGGGTTTCATGCCGACGCGCGAGGGGCGCGCCCTCTACAACAACGCCCGCGCGATGGGGCCCGGTGGCACGTGGCTCGAGGTCGGTGCCTGGTGCGGCAAGTCCGCGGTCTACCTCGGGGCCGCCGCCCTGGAGCGTGGCGCCGTCGTGTACTCGCTCGACCACCATCACGGGTCCGAGGAGAATCAGCGGGGCTGGGAGCACTTCGACGACGACCTGGTGGACGCGCACGACGGTCGGCTCAACACCCTGCCCACCTGGCAGCGCACGATCGCCGACGCGCGACTCGAGGAGGTGGTGATTGGACTGATCGGTCCTTCGGTGGTCGTGGCCGCACACTTCGCCCAACCCCTGGACCTGGTCTTCATCGATGGCGGTCACGCCCACGACGTCGCGTGGGCCGACTTCCACGCCTGGGCCCCCAAGGTCGTCGCCGGTGGCCTCCTGGCGATTCACGACGTCTTCCCCGACCCCGCCAAGGGTGGTCGACCTCCTTACGAGATCTACCTCGCGGCACTGGCCAGCGATGACTTCACCGAGGTGGCGCACGAAGGCTCGCTCCGGGTATTGCGACGCACCACGTCACGCCCCCAACGCGGCTAGGGGGTCCGTTCCAGGGCGCAGCCGGGCTCGGGCCAGTCCAGCGTGTCGCTCAGCGCGCCGTGACGAAACAGTCCCGCCGCCGGCGATGATTGACTCAGTGCGTCCACGGCCAACAACACTGCGGCCGCGGTGTAGGACGTGGTCTCACCGCCGGGGAACGTCAATCGTTCGGGGTAGGCGATGCCGGTGAAGTACGAGCCGTCCGCGAGGCGGTGGCGCGAGGTGTGCGCGAACAGCTCGAGGGCGCGCGCGCCCTGACCGACGGCGTCGAGGGTCAGGACCGCCTCGGCGGTCTCGGCGGCGGTGACCCAGTCATTGCTCGACACGCAGCGCACTCCGTGGCCCTCGAGCACGAACTGGTCCCAACCGTCCGCGAGTCGCGCGCGTGCGTCCTCGCCCGACAGCGCGCCCGCCAACACGGGGTAGTACCAATCCATCGCGAATTCGTCCTTGGGGGCGAAGGCGCTCGAGTGGTGCGCCAGCGAGTGTCCCAGGCATCCCGCCGCCAGTTCCCACGCCGGGCGGTGGACGTCGAGTCGTTCGGCGAGCGCCACCGCGCAACGCAGTGAGTGGTAGATCGACGAGGACCCCGTGAGCAGGGCGTCGGGCTCGGGTCGTCCGCGCGCGTCGAGCGACCAGGTGATCGCGCCGTCGCCGCGTTGCCAGCGCACCACGAAGTCCATCGCTCGCTCGACCATGGGCCAGTGGCGACGCGTCGCGTCGACGTCGTCGGTGGCGACGAGGAAGTGGTACACCCCCGTGGCGACGTAGGCGCACACGTTCGTGTCGAGTCGTGCGTCCTTCACGCGCTCGCCCACGTAATAGTTGAACCAACTCCCGTCCCCGAGTTGGTGACGAGCGAGCCAGTCGTAGGCCGCGAGCGCGGCCTCGACGTGCCCCGACACCGTGAGGGCCATCGCGCACTCGACGTGGTTCCACGGATCGCAGTGACCACCGATGAACCAAGGGATCTGGCCCGACGCCCCTTGCAGGTGCGCCAGATACTGCGCGCTCTGGGCCACTTCATCCTCGGTCAGGATCCCCGGCACGCCGCGCAGAACGTTGGTCTGGTTCACTGCGGCTTCACCAGGTACACCACCAGTGACTTGCCCATGAGCGGATTGAGCGCCGCCTCGAGTCGGCGCGTCAGTGCTGGGCGTTTCATGATGTCCCAGACCAGTACCCGGTGGTACTGGCGTACGAACCAGTTGGTCTCGTTGGTCGTGCCCACCCAGCACTTCAACCACCAGTACGGACTGTGCAGCGCGTGGGCGTAGTGGTGTCCGCTCACGCGCAGTCCCACGTGCGCGAGGCGACCTTCGAGAACGCGCCGTGAGTAGATGCGGATGTGACCGCCGGGCACGTTGTGGTACTCCTCGGACAGCGCCCAGTTGATTCGTTCCGGCCCGCGTCGCGGCACGGTGATCGCCATCGTGCCGCCGGGCCGTAGCACGCGCGCCAGTTCGGTCATGGCGCCGAGGTCGTCGGGGATGTGCTCGAGGACCTCGGAGCAAATCACTCGGTCGAAGGTCGCGTCGGCGAAGGGCAGCGCCAGCGCGTCGCCCTGCACGGCCACGGCGAGGGTGTCGCCTTGGAGCTCACCGGCGTCGAGCATCGCCGCGAACGTGGCTCGCACGCCCACCACCTCGTCGCGTCCCGCGTCGAGCGCGACCACGGTCGCGCCGCGGCGCGCCGCCTCGAAGGCGTGGCGTCCAAAGCCACAACCCAAGTCCAACATCTTCTCCCCCGGGACGACACCGAGTCGGTCGTAACGTGCGGTGAGCACTACGCGAAGTCCACCGCGTCGGGCAGAGACCGTCCGGCGAGCACGGCGTCGTAACAGGCCGCGGTGCCGCGCGCGGTCACCTCCCAGGTGAACCGCTCCATCACCCGCGCGCGACCCTGGGCACCGAGTCGCGCGCGTAGCGCGGGATCGTCGAGCAGGGTGCGGATCGCCGCCACCAGGGCGTCGGGGTTGTTGGGTTCCACGAGCAGACCCGTGTCGCCACTGGTCCCCACCACTTCGGGCAGGGCGCCGCCCGTGGTCGCGACGACCGGCACGCCACAACTCATCGCTTCAATGGCCGGGAGGGAAAACCCTTCGTAGAGACTCGGAACGATGGCCACTTGCGCGCGTCCGTAGAGCCGCGCCAGTTCCTCGTCACTGACCCCGGACACGGTGGTCACGATGTCGGCCAGACCGAGGCGTTCGATCGTCGCCGCCACCCGGCCCTCGGGTCGGGGGCGTCCAATCACGACGAGTTCGATGTCGCGCTCGGCGCGCAGTTTGGCCAGCGCCTCGAGTAGTGGGACCAGACCCTTCATCGGCACGTCGGAGCTGGTGGTGACCATGAGGCGACCGGGGGTCGCTTCGACGTCGTCGTAGGGGCGAAACACGTCGTGATCGACGCCCACCGGCACCACCGTCATACGGCGCAAATCCACGCCCATCTGGGCGTGGATGTCGGCCTTGGAATTGTGCGAGACGGTCAACACTGCACCCAGGCGACGCACCACGCGCACCTGCATCCTCAAGAAACCGAACCAGCGTCGCGTCGTGTAGCGCTGCCACGGTGACGTGGCGTGCGCCACGGCGATGCGCCGGTCGACGGTGATGGGGTGATGGAGCGTCTCGAGCAGGGGCCAGCCGTCGCGGGCCAGCCGCCCGACGTCACTCCCGAGGCACTGGTTGTCGTGGACGATGTCAAAGTCCCCGCGACGAGTGCCGAGGAGGCGCCGGACTCGACGGGCGAAGGCCCAGGGTTCACCAAAGCCTCCACTGAGCATGATGAGGAACTCGCCCACGTCGGCCAGTGAGGTGAATTCGCGTCGGGCCGGCCAACGAAACGGGTCGGGCTGGCGATAGAGGTCGAGGCCCGGTACCGGGGTGAAGCCCACTCCCTCGTCGAGTTCGGGCCACGGTGGGCCCGAGAATACCTCGACGCAGTGGCCCAACCGCACCAGTTCACGCGTCAGGTGTCGGGTGTAGACGCCCTGGCCCCCGCACTGGGGATTACCTCGGTAGACCAGAAACGCGATGCGAAGTCCGCCGGGTTGGGCCGTACGCGCCACCACCCGTTCGGGAACCTCGAGGGCGGCGGAGCGGGCCCACGACTCCCTCGTCGCGGCGATGGTCTGACGAAGGGTCTGGGGCACTGTCCAACTTTCGGGGGGAACGTGAGTGTTCATTCTCGCCGATGGGGGACCTCGGCACAAGACCGACGCTACCGGTGGCCCGCGGCCCAACGGGCCGGCGGACCGCGCGCGGGTGGTCCACCACGCCGTGAGAACTTCTCCGCGGTCAAGCGCCACGCGAGAGTCACGACCACTCCTCGGGTGAGGTATCCCCCTGAAACAACGCGCGCGGACTCGCTGGGGTCCCGGCGGGCCCGGGCCTCAATCGATGGCGGGGGACCTCACGCTCATCTGTCGGATATCGCTCTGGAGGGAAGTCTGGTAGCGAAGACGCCCCGGACCGTCGCTGAAGTCGATGTCGGTGAGTGGACCGAACGCCGGGTGAAAGAACACCGCCTGACCCAAGACGCACGTCCAATGCACGATGACGAAAGCGGCCGCGTCGTCGCGGTCGTCGATCCATCCCTTGACCTGGGCGGCGCCCACCGCACCGGTGAGTCCCGCCACCTCGTGCGCCTGCACCGTGCGCAGGCGCACGTCCGCGGGCGCGACCTGGCGAAAGTACGAGATCAGGGGAGCGAGACGATGCGCGCCCTGATTGGCGTCGGACGACCACGAGTGCTCCATGAACGCTCGCGCCGCGGTGCGAAACGCGACCACGTCGTCCTCGGCGATCGCCCGCTCCATCCCCTCGAGCGACTGGGCGAAGGGCACCAAGAATTGGTGCAGTAGCACCACCGTGGCTTCCGCGATGATGTCGGTCAAAGAGCGAAAGTTGTAATACACCGTCGGAATCGCCACGCCGGCGCGGCGCGCGACCTCCCCCACTCGAATCTCGTGGATCTCCATCTCCCCGAGCATCACGACCATCTCGTCGACGACGCGTGTCGCTGCGTTGGTGAGGGAACGGTCATGGCTCATCGGTGCGCACCCCGACCGAGACGAGCGTGGCGGGAATCCCCGCTCGTCCGGCGGGCCAAACGAGCGCACCGTCGACCGCGCGACGCGCAACGCGACAACAAGACCGCAGGCATACCTAGAGAACCTAGACGCTGCAGCCCCTTCGCTAGATCACCGCCGTCGCGGGAGGCGCTAACTAATTCTCGCGGTAGCGCGGGACGTACCCGCCCACGCCCAGGGACGCGGACTCCTCGAGATCCAGCGTGTCGTCGACGCCGCCGAGGACCTCGGTGACCCAGGACAGACGGTCCTTGAGGATCCTGGTGACGCCCCCCTGGAGAGTGTCGGAGGAAATGGCGCAACTCGAGCACGCGCCCTGGAGTTGCACCTCGACGACGCCCGTGTCGACGTCGGCGCGGATCAGCACGAGATCACCGCCGTCGGCCTGGACGGCGGGTCGCATGAGCTCGAGCAGCGACCTCAATGCGGTCAAGCGCGAAGCACGTTCAAGGTCCGAGAGTTGACTCACTCCCCCAGTCTGCCGGGAAAATGCGGGGGCGTGCCTTTTCACCCCGGCGGCGCGTCACGCATGATGTCGCTCACCGCTTCGTCGTAGCTACGCAGGGCGCGCGGACCCCACACGGTGCCCGGCCCGCCGTTCATCAGGATCGCGACGCCCACCGCTTCGGCGATCGCTTGACGGGTCACGCCCACGCGTACCGCCGAGCGCGTATGGGACACGATGCAGCCGTCGCACTCGCGCGTGATCGCGATGACGATGGCGAGCAGTTCCTTGGTCGCACTCGAGAGTTCCCCGGGCGTCATCGCGGCGCGCGACAACTCCCCGTAACTACGCATCACCTCAGGGATCAGACCGCGTAGGGCGATGGCGGGTGTGCTGAGTTCCTCGCGGACTTCGTGGGAGTGATCCATCGGTCCTCCTCTCCTTCGGCGGTCGCAGCACGTCGAGTCGTACCACCACCCGGTGCCCTCGAACTTAGTCGCGCGCGGCGCGAGCGGCCACATCCATTCGAGCCTGGTGGTGACGTCGAAACGTCGAACTCGTAGAATGTGGTGTATGAGCGACATCGACGAACTCCTGGCCCACAATCGCGAGTACGTGTCCGGGCACGATCGCCGTGAACTACCCACCAACCCGCGGCGCCGCTTGGCGGTTCTGACCTGCATGGACTCGCGGCTCGATCTCTTCGGCGCTCTCGGCCTCGACCTCGGAGAGGTGCACCTGATCAGAAATGCCGGCGGCGTCGCCACCGACGACGCGGTACGCTCGCTCCTGCTCAGTCAACGCCTCTTGGGGACCCGCTCGATTATGGTCATCCACCACTCGCGCTGTGGGCTCGAGACCTTCGACGAAGAGCAGCTCCAAGCGGACCTCGAACGTTCCTTCGGCTCACGGGCACCCTTTCGCCTCGGGGCGTACCGCGACGTTGACGCTGACGTGCGCGAGACCGTGCGCACCCTACGTACGAGCCCCTTCGTCGACACCAGCGACGTGCGCGGTTTCGTCTTCAACGTCGATGACGGGGCCTTGCGTGAGATATCACTCGACTAAAGATTTTTTGAAGCCCTGGGACATCTGGTCGTAGCCGAGGGAGAGATAAAATCGATGGGCGTCGACGCGCTCATTTCGACTGGTCAATTGCAGTCGGTAGCATCCTCGGACTCGCGCGATCTCCTCCACGAACCCCATCAGCGCAGACCCCACGCCACGTCCGCGCTGATCAGAGCGGACGTAGACGCTTTCGACCTCGGCGCACCACCCCGCGGTGCGCTGAAAGTGACGAAAGACCACTAACTGACACACCCCGATGACCTCGTCGTCGTCCAGCGCCACCACCACGTCGCCGCCGTGCGAGCGCGTCTCGAGCACCGCGTCCCAGTACTCCTCGAGTCGACGCGCGTCCTCCACGCCCGGACTGAGCGTTCCCTCGGCGATCAGCGCCACGGCGGGCGCGACCTCGTCACGCCTAATACCCCGGAGAACGACGTCCACGCCCGCGACGCTAGCCCAACCGGTGACGAACGTCGTCGCGACGATCGCTCGCGCGGACGTGGGCGTCCGAGTGGCGCGAGAGATACGCACCATCTTGAACAGCGTTCAACGACGAGGGGGGACGAAAGTCGAATTGTCGTAAGGTAATGACGAGCGAAACGACAGGCAAGGTGAATGTACATGCGTATTGGCGTTCTGACGGCGGGTGGTGACGCCCCGGGGCTCAATGCGGCAATTCGGGCCATCGGCCAAATGGCGTTGCGCGACGGTCACGAGATCATCGGCGTCGCCAATGGCTGGGCCGGACTCGCCGACGAATACGCGGGACGCCGCCTAGAGATCCGTGATTTCGAAGGGATCCTGGGCCAGGGCGGCACCCTCTTGGGCACCGCCCGCTATAACCTCGATCAGCCCGAGGGCGGACGAGAACGCATCTTGACCGCGATGGACGACCACCTCGACGCCCTCGTGGCCATCGGTGGGGACGGTACGCAACGCATCTCGAACTGGTTGGCCGACCACGGCGCACCCGTGGTCGGCGTACCCAAGACGCTGGACAACGACCTCCTGGGCACTGAATACTGCATCGGTTTTGACACCGCGGTCTCCATCGTGTGCGAATCGCTGGACCGCCTTTACACCACGGCCGCCTCGCACCATCGCGTCATGGTGGTCGAGACAATGGGTCGGGCCACGGGGTGGGTCGCGGCCATGGGCGGACTCGCCGGCGGCGCGGACTTGATCGTGATTCCCGAATTCCCCTTGACGATGGATCAGATCGTCGAACACCTGGTGTCACGCCGCTCCAAGGGGTACGGATTCTCCATCGTCGTCGTCGCCGAAGGGATAAATCTCGAGACCTTGGGTGGTACCGAGGTCAATGGCGTCTCCACCGAGGGCATTGGGGGCGTACGACTCGCCACTCGCGGTGTCGGGCAGTTCCTGGCGTCGCAGATCGACGCCTTCGGCGGTTTCGAGGTTCGCACTACCGTCCTGGGGCACCTCCAACGCGGCGGCAGCCCCAGCGCCTACGACCGCATCTGGGCCACTCGCGTGGGTGCGGCGGCGTACGACGCCGTCGCCCAGGGGACCTTCGGGGTCATACCGGTGGTGCAGGGAAACCAAGTCGTCCTCGCGCCACTGACGACGGTCGCGCACGGTCAGCGCCACGTCCCGCACGAGATCTACGAGCTCTGCTCGATCTTCTTCTAGTCGCCCACCGGCGTCGTCGGCCCGAGTTCGCCCGAGCGGTAGTGCGCGCGGCACAGTACCTGGTAGTGGATCGTGCCGTGGGTCACGTCCCCGGTCATGAACTGCGAACCCTCACGCGCGACCACGCCATCGACGACGCGGGCGTTGCAGCGCCCCTTCTCGCCGCACCAGCACGTCGAGGTCAACGGCAACTCCTGCGCCCGGTCGGCGATGGCGAAGAGGCGCGCGGAACCAGGAAAGAGGTTGAGCATGAAGTCGGCCGAGAGCCCGAAGGCGTGGACGTTCAGTCCGTGCTCGTCCACCACCTGGGCCAACTGATCGACCTGGGCGGGGCTGGCGAACTGGGCCTCGTCGATGACCACGATCTGGTCGCGGTGCGCGAGGAGCCGCGCGACGTGGGGCGTCAAGTCCTCACCGGGCACGACGGCGTCGGCGCGCGCCTCGATGCCGATCCGGCTGGTGACCATGCCCGTCGCACTGCGGTCACCGAAGGTCCACAGGGCCACGTCCGTTCGCGTCTCGCGCAACTGCCAGCAGAGTTGCAGGGCGAGCGTCGACTTCCCCGCCGCCATAGTGCCGTAGGTAAAAGTCAGTTCGCCCATCTCGCCTCTCACCATGCGCGCACCACCCTACTCGGCCTCGACGGCCGCGAGGATGGCGATTCACTAGATTGGTGCCATGAATCTCAGCGTGCGAGCCGTGGCCTATATCCGCAACGAACGCAGTGAGGCGCTCGACGACAATTGGGATGACGTCGTCTCGACCGTCGAGTTAGCCTCCGACGTGCCCAGCGACGCTCTCGCGGGTATCGCGGAGTTCTCCCACGTGGAGATCGTCTTCTTCGCCGACTGGGCCGAGGACGTTCCGCCCGCGCCCTGGCACCGCCGACCCCGGGGCAATGAGCAGTGGCCCGACGTCGGCGTCTTCGCCCAACGCAACAAGGACCGCCCCAACCGAATTCTGCTCACCACGGTGGCGCTCGAAGAGGTCGGTGAGCGATCCTTGCGCGTGCGCGGCCTCGACGGCATCGACGGCACGCCCGTACTCGACATCAAACCGGTCTTCCGCTGGAGCGTGCCGCGCGGGGACCTGCGGGTGGCCACGTGGAGCGAGGAACTCGGAGAGCACTACTTCTAGCCGCGCTCGAGTCCCACCACCGAACGGGGTTGTCGACGCAACATCTCGTCGATATCGGCGCGCAGCGGGCACGTGGCGGGCCCCAACGTGGCGATGGCGATGGCGGCGGCGGCGTTGGCGCGCAACAACGCTTCCTCGAGCGGCGTCGAGCGCAACAGTTCGGCCATGAGAACGCCGTTGTGGACGTCCCCGGCGCCATTGGTGTCCACCACCACGGTGTCGAATCCCTCGGCGCGGCGCAACGCGGCACCGTGCGCGCTGAAGCATCCGCGCGCACCGTCACGCACGACCACGTGCTCACAACCCCAGCGCGCCTGGAGCGCGCGCGCCCCGCGCGCTACGTCCTCTTCACCACTCAGGACTCGCGCCTCCTCCGCGTTACACAACAGCCAGTCGACGCGCGCCAGTAGTGCCCCCAACACGTCGGGGTCGATGTCACGCACGCGCGGACCCGGGTCGAAGGCCACTCGAATGGGGAGCGCCAATTCACTCACCCACGGAACGACGCTGCGCGACACTTCGGGGTAGACCACGTTGTACCCCGAGAGATACACCACGTCGGGGGCCCTCACCCCCACGTCGACCAGGTCGCGCGCACCCAACGTCAGCTCCGCCCCGGACGCCGTGACGAAGGTTCGCTCACCCGACGCGTCAACGAGCACGACACAGATCCCGAGGTCGACGTCGCCGCGCGCGCGCACGCCCACGGCGATACCCTCTCTGTCGAGGCTCGCTCGGGCCACCTCGGCGAAGGGACCCCGGCCGAGTTGGCCCGCGTAGACGGTGTCGAGTCCCTGGCGGCGCACCGCGCTCATCACGTTGAATCCGCCCCCGGCACTCACGAGACGTCGCGAGGCGTGAGCGTCACCGCCGCGCACGGGCAGTGACCCAATCACCATCGCGACATCGATCATGACGGTGTCCAGGCAGACGACGCGGGGACGACTGTTCACCTAGTTAGTCGCGATCCAATCGCGTGACGAGATCACCGTCGCCTGTCGGGGGAACACCTTCTCCATGAGCACCCGGTGGACCTCGGGGTCCGCATCCACGCACGCGTCGGACAGGACCGTCAGCGAGAAGTCGAGGTCGGCCGCTTGACGGACGGTCGACAAAACGACACCGCTGGTGGCGATACCGCAGAGTACCAAGTGGTCGACGGCGAGGGAGCGCAGGACGACCTCGAAGTCGGAACCGGCGAAGGCGCTCACGCGGCGCTTGGTGACCACCAGGTCACCGTCGCGTGGTGCGAGTCGAGGGTGAACACTCGTGGCGTCGGAGGTCTCGTCCATTCGCGAATCCCCCCGCAGAGCGGAGAAGCTCTGGTTACGCGCGCTCACCTCGGGCGTCCCGGGACGGAACGCGACGCGTACGAAGATCACCGGCATTCGGCGCTCGCGCGCCGTGGTGAGAACCCGCTCGATGGTGCCGAGCAACGCCGCGGACTGATCGGGAATCCGGGCGACGATGCCGTTTTGCAGGTCCATCACTACCAGTGCGGTGGTCACGAGACTCCTTTCGCGCGCCGGGCTACTTCTTCTTGACGAGAGCGGATTCGGTCTTGATCAATTTGGCGAACTCCGCGGCCACCGTCACATTGAGAGTGGCGACCTGGGCCTCGGTCATGGGCGCCTTCTTCTTCTTTAGGAAGAGCACCTCGCTCTGGGAGATTCGTCGCTGATTGCGCGCGAAGTTCTTGAGCAGATTGTTGAACGACGGGTCGGGACCGTTCGCCTGGGCTAGCATCTCGCTCGCACAGTTCTCGAGCAATTGATTGGCGTAAACCGCGATCGACACGGTGGCGGTGGAGGACTGCAACGCCGACGCGTCGGTCTGCATCGCGACCAGAGTCGCCGCCTCTCCCTCCACCCAGAGGTTGAAACTGACCGGGTGACCCTGCTCCTTGGCGCGCAGCACGTTGACGTCGGACGCGAGGTCCGACGTCAGATAGAACACGTTGCCCGTCAATCCCGACAACGTCACGCTCGACGGAGTGACGAAGTATTCCCTGTAGGACTGGTCGAGTAAGTGCACGTCGAGGGCGAACTGGCGCATCGTATCGACGTACTTTCGTTGTAGGTGCGACGACGTCGCTCCCCTGGCCTGGTCCAGGAGTGAGTTCATCGCCCGGGCGGCCACTTTCGTGAGCGTCGCGCGCTCCTTCTTGCACGTCGCGCTCCCGCACAGGAAGAATTGGCGAATGTTGCCGAGATACCCGTCGGTGGAGTTCAAGATACTCACGACCGCACCGGGTGAAGGGGTCGCGTCGGCGGCCGAGGCGGGGAGGACGAGGCCCAGGGACGCGAGGACGAGACAGGTCACGACCGTGACACGACGTAGGGACAGCGACATGGTGATGGACTCCTGGTTATCACCACCCTAGCTAACGCCTCGAGTGGTCGACTCGAGCCGACCCGCCTCGCTCGCGCGCGTAGGCTACGGCTATGACGTCCCCACGACGCCGACGTCCCTCCCTCGGCCATCTTGGCGTCCTCGGTGTGGTCGCGGGACTCGTGGCGTCGACGTGGGTGAGCGCCGCCACGGCGTCGGTGAACCCCACTCAGCGTGTCGAACCCTCGCGGGGACTACCGCTCACCCAACGGATGTCCACCCTCTTTCGTGCGATCACGACGGATTCGACGGCGATCGCCGCACCGCTCTTTTTTCCCGAATCGGCCTACGTCTCGATGAAGACCGGTCAGATCCCCGCGCCCGCGAGCGACTACCGCGAGCGGCTCGTCGCACTCTACCGACTCGACCTCGCGAGGTACCACCACGTCATCGTCGCCCAGGGCGCGGCCGCCTTCGTCGGCGTCAACGTGGCGGGCACTCGGGCGCAATGGATCTCGCCGGGCGACTGCGAGAATTCGATCGGGTACTGGCACGTGCCCGGAGTGCGCCTCGTCTATCGCGTCGCGGGCGTGGTGCGCTCGGTCGCCGTTGACTCGCTGATCTCGTGGCGCGGCGTGTGGTACGTGGTCCACCTCGGACCCAATCCGCGTCGCTTGAACGTGGGCACGCTCGACGCGCCCGCACTCGGCCGGGGTCGCGCGGGGCCACCGGGCGGTTGCTAGGCCCCCGGCAATACACGAACGCGGCCGCGCGCGTCAATGAGCGCGGCCGCGGTGCCGAAGTCCTCGCTCGAGAGTCGATTCATGAACGCCCAACTCGCGTGCGTCGGATCGAGTACGGCCTGGCCACCGGGTTCGAGGGTGATGGGTGTGACCGACGCCGCCTCGAGCACGCCGCGCGCGTTCATCGTGACGTGCAGGATTGCCGAGAGCGACAAGTCGCCCACGGTCGCGAAGGCGTCGTAGTTCGTGAAGTCCCCGAGGCTGTAGGCGATGAGGCGACCCTTGTACCACTGCATCCCGCGTAGCACGTGCGGACCGCTGGCGATGACCAGGTCCGCGCCGTCGTTGACGGCCGCGTGGGCGAACGCGTAGGGATTACCTCGATTCTCCCCGTAGAACGTCTCAGTGGTGCGAGTCACGTGATCAGCCGCGGT
>JAJZEN010000052.1 GCA_021828545.1 Actinomycetes bacterium | reverse complement strand
ACTGCGCGGCCACCTGGTAGGACCCGAGGGACCTGGTCCCTGGTCCGGTACCGTCCTCATCCCCGAGATCTTCGGACCCAACGACGCGATGCGCCGCCACGCCGAACGTCTCGCCCGAACGGACTAGCCCTCCCTGGCCGTCCACCCCTACGCCACGGGTGGAACCGCGCGTTGCGTCAAGTCCACCCGGCGCCCTCGCTTTAGTGCAATGGGTCGGGCCTTTCGCGATATCGAGACGCGACGTGCTTGGCTAACGCTCAGACGGCACCTCGAGAGTCGGCGCGCTGGGCTTTGGCATGGGGGGAGGTCTCGCCCTGGCCCGCGCCGCGAGCGGGTTCGACATCGCCGCGGTGCACACCGGACAGTTGCCCAAGAATCTCGAGGCAACCTTCACCGATGCCCGCCCCATCGTCGGTTCGTACGGTGCTCGGGATCGTACCGCGCGCGGCGCGGCGGCGATACTCGAGGGTGCGTGGCGCCTAGCGAGTGAAGTCTGGCGCCACACCGAGGAATTCTTCGTTCCCCAGCTCGTCAACGACCGATGGGCTACGAGGACTCATCGAGATCTCGACGATACGTGTCGTAGAGGTCCATCAGTACTTCGAGCGCGTCGTCACTGAGATCCTCGGGTCCGACTCGACCGGTCACCGCGATGATCGCCCGCATCTGTTCGAGGTACTCGCGACACGCGTCGCAGGCCGCCACGTGCTTCTCCAGACGACGGCGTTCGCGTCGCGCGAGCGTACCGTCGAGGAAGCCCCCGATCAGGGTGACCGCTTCACGGCAATTGATGTTCATGACTAGTGCCACGAGGGACCTCCTTTCGCGAGCTGCTCCACTACCTCGCGGATGCGCGCCCTCGCGCGATGCAGTATTACTCGCACATTCGCTTCGGACAACTCCAACACGGAGGCGACCTCTCCCGTTGATAGTCCCTCAACGTCGCGCAGCGTTACGACCGATCGTTGCAGTTCGGGAAGCTTCGCAATGGCGGCGCGCACCGTGGTCGCCAGGGTGGCGTTCACCTCCGCGTCCGCGAGGAGGTCGCCGAAGGACACGGGCGGTTCCTTCCACATTCCCTCGGAGTTGAAACGGTCCCCCGCAACAGGGTCGGTCGGGTCGGTGGGAATTTGGCGCTTCTCACGCGTACCCGTGGAACGGGCCCGGTTCGCCACGATCCGAAAGAGCCACGTTTTGAAACTGGCGCGGCCCTCGAAGCGTTCCGCGCCCTTGAGTACGGCGATCCAGGTGTCCTGGGTCACGTCCTCGGCGGTCTGGGTCGAATTGACGTAATACTTCGCAATCTGGACCAGCACCGGTTGATAGCGCCGGACGAGCACCGCGAAGGCCTCACGATCGCCCGCGAGAAAACTCTCGAGGAGTTCTAGATCATCCACTTCTTTGACGGTAGCCGAACATGTTCACTCTCCCCCGCAACGCTGTGACCGCTCAATGGACACCGCTCGCGGCTCTCCCGGGCGTCAGACGAATGAAGTGGACGCGCGCACCGTGGAGTTGCCGAACCCAGCACCGGCCGCTGGAATCGCCGGCCGCCGTCACGACGAATTCACGAGTGGTGGCGACACTCAATCCGAACGTCACCGACGCGGCCATCGCGCACACGACAATGACGACCTCAACGTGCAAGGGCGAGGTCGCGAAACTCGAAGAGAGAACTGGACCAGCGACCGGGTTGCGCTTTCAGCTCACCGCGAAGGTCCACGTCGTCCCCTGCCCATCGATGAAACGGCTTCAGCTAGGTAGCGCCGCAGCCCTCAATTAGGGCACTCCCGTAGCGGTGACCGACTCGCTCAAGGAGACGGTGGCGGTCGCGATCCAATTCAATGTACGACCCCCACTGCCCGTGCGCCGCAACTCGGTTGCGCTGACAGCCACCCGGTGCGTCGGTTAGCGTGGACGTACTCAACGAAGGAAGTGACATGGCCGTCGACCGCTCATCCCTCAGCAACTTCGAACGTGAGCGCGCCTCCGTCTTTCATTCCTGGTCGGCGCAAAACACCATCGCTCCACTCATGGTGAAGGATGCGACCGGCGTCTACGTCACCGACGAGGACGCCACCACCTACTTGGACTTCTCGTCGCAATTGGTCAACGTCAATATTGGGCACCAGCACCCAGCGGTGGTGGCGGCGATCCAGGAGCAGGCCGCACTGTTGTGCACCATCGCGCCCCAGCACGGCAATGTCGCAAGGTTTCGGGCGGCGGAACTGGTGCTGGATCACTCCTTCGACGGCGCCCAGAAGGTCTTCTTCACCAACGGTGGCACCGAAGCGGTGGAGCACGCGGTTCGCATGGCACGTTTGCACACCGGACGCCACAAGGTCATGGCCCAGTACCGCAGTTACCACGGCGCGACCGCCACGTCCATCAACCTGACGGGCGATCCGCGCCGCTGGGCGAACGATCAGGGCACCGCGGGCGTGGTGCACTTCTTTGGACCGTTCCTCTACCGGAGCCAGTTCCACTCCACCACCGACGCCGAAGAGTGCGTCCGCGCGCTCGAACACCTCGAGGCCACCATCGAATTCGAAGGCCCGACAACGATCGCGGCGATCATCCTCGAATCGGTGCCGGGGACCGCGGGCATCATGGTGCCACCACCGGGCTACCTCCAAGGGGTTCGCGACCTGTGTGACCGCTACGGGATCGTCTACATCGCCGACGAGGTGATGTGCGGATTCGGACGTACGGGTGAGTGGTTCGCCTACCAACAACACGGCGTCACCCCCGATCTCGTCGTCTTCGCCAAGGGCGTGAATTCTGGCTATCTCCCCTTGGGTGGTGTAGTGATCAACGCCGCGATCTGTGAGACCTTCGCCGATCGGGTCTATCCGGGTGGCCTCACGTACTCTGGTCATCCACTCGCGTGCGCGTCTGCGGTGGCCTCAATCGAGACGATGGAGTCAGAAGGGATCATCGACAATGCTCGACGCATTGGCGACGACGTCCTTCGCCCCGGCCTCGAGGCGTTGGCGCAGCGCCACGGGGTCATCGGAGACGTGCGAGGGACCGGCGTGTTCTTCGCCCTCGAGCTGGTCACCAATCGCGATAGCCGCGCGCCGCTCGCCCCCTACGGTTCGAGTTCACCCGCGATGAATGAACTGGTGGCCGCGTGTCGGGCGCAGAGACTACTGATCTTCAACAACTTCAATCGAATCCACGTCGTCCCGCCTTGCACCATCACCCCCGACGAGGCCCGTGAGGGACTAGCGCGCCTCGATCGCGCCCTGGAATCGATCGACGGGTACTACCAGGGTTGAGTCACACCCTGAGATAATGGCCCGCGCGCCACGTTGAGCCCCGTGGCGAAACTCCACAGGACGCGTCATTTTGACCCGTCCACGGTTCAGGGCGCCGGCGCGACCTTTTGGCCGCTCCAGCCCCTCACGAGGGCCATGGGTGACGCCCCTTCGGACTAGTTCGTTCACCGCTTCTCTCCCCACCGTGTGGTGGCGCGGGACTCGTCTCGTTGATCTCTCCCACGTGCCAACTCACCCGACGGGCGAGTCAGAACATGTCCCGCTGGTTTTACGTCGTCGCGGTCGGTATGTTTGGCACCAAGCGCGCCGACGTCGCGCACGTCGGTCTCGGCATCGCCGACCTCGTCTGCGCTCGTGCCTTCGCGTTCGTTCTCGTCGTAACCTTCACCACGGGGCACCGCAGCGAGGGGACCTGATCGATCCACTCGGTCACCTCCCTACGACGCGAACTCTTCTACTGGGCCACCGAGACGACCTCCTTCGCCTTGGGCACGGCGACGAATGACATGACCGCCGCCCCACTGCACCTGGGCTACGTCGCGTCGGGGGTGATGTTCGCCTTCGTGTTCGTGCTGACCCGGCTCGCCTACCGCGTCGCTGGCCTCAACGGCGTCGCGGTGTACTGGATCAGCTACGTCCTCGCCCGTCCTCTCGGCACCTCCTACGCCGATCGGCTCGGGGTCACCCTCGCACGCGACGGTCTCAACTGGGGACCGGTCAGCGAGGCGCTGATATTCTCACTCGCCTTCGTGATCGGAGTGCTGACATTGCGTCGAACCGACCGAACCAAGTCCGCGGCGCCACCGATAGGCTAAAAGCGTGCCCGCAATCTCCGTTGAGAACCCTTTAGAACTACCCCGAATCATGGTGGCACCCGAGGCGCAGCGCGCACGTCGGGTGAAGTCGATCACGACCGCGCCCCGCGGCCTCGAGGGCGAGGGTTTTCCGGTTCGTCGGGCCTTCGCCGGCGTGGACACCTCCGACCTCGATCCCTTCATCCACATGGATCAGATGGGCGAGGTCGACTACGGCCCCGGTGAACCCAAGGGTACGCCGTGGCATCCCCACCGGGGCTTCGAGACCGTGACGTACATGATGGAGGGCACTTTTCTGCACCAAGACTCCATCGGTGGTGGCGGCGTCATCAACGACGGTGCGACCCAGTGGATGACCGCGGGAGCGGGTATCTTGCATATCGAGCGACCGCCGGACGCCCTGATCGATTCGGGCGGTCTCTTCCACGGCGTACAGCTCTGGGTGAACCTGCCCGCTCGACTCAAAATGACCAATCCTCGCTACCAGGACATCGGAGCGGGTGAGGTGGCGCTCGTGACCAATGAGAACGGAGATGCCATCATCCGGGTCATCGCGGGAACCTTGGGTGAGCACGCCGGTCCCGGGTCCACTCACACGCCGATCACGCTACTGCACGTGACCCTCCTGCCCGGAGGTCTCCTCGCGTTGCCCTGGAACCCCCATTTCAATGCCCTTACCTACGTCCTCGCCGGTCACGGAACCGTCGGCACCGAGCGCCTCGCGATCGAGTCGGGCCAGCTGGCGGTGCACGTGGAGGGTGACGTCCTCATCCTCTCGGCCGACGAGACGCAGGATTCGCGGACGGACGCTTTCGAGGTGCTGGTCCTCGGGGGAGAAGCCATTGGTGAACCGGTCGCGACGTACGGACCCTTCGTGATGAACACCCGTGCCGAATTACAGCAAGCCTTCGAGGATTACCAGGCGGGTCGGCTCGGGCAGATTCCCGCCGACCACATCTAGGCCGTCACTCAGCGGTAGCGCGTCGCGAGGTAGAACGCAGCGAAGAGCGACACGAGGCCGAGCACCAGGTACCACGAGGACGTCGACCCGGGCAGGACCTGAAGATAATTGAGCGTGATGACCAAGATGCCGAACAGCATGAGGTCCAAAAGGACCCACCCGAACCAGTGCGGACTGTGGTCGTGGGAATGCTCGCGTTTGGCGGTCACGCGCCCGCGCGCGTGGGGATCGACGTAACGACCGACCGTTTTGGCGGCCTTCTGGGATCCGGATTTAGCCATGAGTGTGATGATAGTCAATCGCCCGGGAGCGATCCTTATCCGGGCTGACCCGAACTCCCACTCGGGCCCGTGACACCCGTTGGAAAGGTCGTGGTCGTGGTCGTGGAGCCAATCACACCGGTGGGACCCGTCACCCCGGTGACGCCCGTCGCTCCCGTGGGCCCCGTGGCACCCACACTCTGGCAGTACTCCACCGTGATGGTCGAACCGTAGGGAGCGGATAGGCCCGGTCCGACACTCTGGAACACCACCGCACTCAATTTCGCGTTCGCGCACATCGCTGCGGGAGCCGCATTCTCCACCACAAAGAAGCCCGCGTTCTTCAGGATCGTCTGCGCCGTCGTCGAGAGACGATTGATGACCCGCGGCACGATGGTGGGGCAGCCACCGTTGGACAAGATGAGCTTGACCGACGTGTTCGCGACAACCTTCGACCCCACCCCGGGATTGGTGTCGTAGACCAGACCCTTCGCAATGGTGTTCGAGCAGTGGTAGAGCTGAACCGAATTGACGTTGATACTCTCGCGCCCGAGGAGGCTCCCCGCGGCCACGGGGGTGTCGCCCGACACCGCCGGCACCGAGAAGGAGCCGTTTGGTGGCAGGTCGTAGATGATCACCTGGGATTGAGGCTTCACCGGCGTTCCGGCCACCGGGCTCTGGCACAAGACGATATTGGGCGCGGCCGGGGTGGGGCACGACGACGTCACCGGTAGTACCAGCGACGTCAGGCCTCTCGCCGTCAGTGCACTCTCCGCGGCGCCCAGGGACAGTGCCGTGACGCCCGGGACGTCCACCGGCGGAACGTAGACGCCTTTGGAGACGGTGAGGGTGACCTTGGTCGTCGCGGTCAATTTGGTGCCCGCCACTGGTGACGTCTTCACCACGTTGTTGAGGCCCACTTTGGAGAACACCTTCACGGTCGCGATGTTGCTGGCCTTCACCCCATCATGGGTCAGTGCCGAGGTGGCGGCCGCCGTACTCTGACCGACGAGGGGCGGCATGTTAGGCAGCGACTTCTTGGTCGAGATCGCCAAGTACCCCGCCAGCGCGGCCGCCGCAATCAAAATCACGACGAGGGTCCACACGAGACCCGCCCCGACCCCACGTCGGGGCCGCTTCACCTTCGTCTTTTTTGCCTTGGTGCTGGGACCCTTCAAAATAGGAACGGCCTGAGTGCGCTCGCCCGTGGGCACCGCTTGGACCATTTGCGTCGCGTCACTGCCGAAGAACGCACCCACGGCGCCGGCGGCGTGCACGGGCTGACCATCGACGAATCGCAGTAGGTCGGCCCGGAGTTCATCCGCCGTCGCATACCGTAGTTCGGGTGATTTCGACAGCGACTTCATCACGATGGCTTCAAGATCGCGAGGAACCGACGGGTTCAACTCAGTCGGTGTCGTCACCGTTCCGTGCACGTGCTGGGTGGACACTTCGAGCGGCGTATCACCAAGAAATGGCGGGCGACCCACCAACATCTCGTACATGACGATGCCGAGAGAGTAGATATCCGAACGACCATCGAGCGCGGCGCCGCCAGCCTGTTCCGGCGAGAAGTACGTCGCCGTTCCCATGACCGAACCCTCCTCGGCGAGGTGATCTTCACTCGACATCGCTTGGGCAATGCCGAAGTCCGTCACCTTCACCTGGGCATCACTGGTAATCAGGAAATTACCTGGTTTGACGTCTCGGTGCACCACTCCGTTTCGGTGCGCGTAGTTCAGCGCGGCGGCCACCTGCGCAGCCAACTGTGCGGTGCGCGACGCCGTGAGGACATTGCCCCCGCGGAGGACTTCGGCGAGGGACCGCCCCTCGATGAGTTCCATGACGATGAAGTACGTACCCTCGTCCTCACCCCAGTCGAAAACGGGCACAATATTGGGGTGCGACAGTTTCGCGGCGGCCTGCGCCTCGCGGCGGAAACGTTCGACGAATAGCGGATCGGCGCTAAGTTCGGGGTAGAGAATCTTCAGGGCCACCGCGCGATTGAGCAGCAAATCCTGCGCTCGGTAGACCATGGCCATTCCCCCGCGCGCGATGAGGTGAGTCACCTGATAACGATGAGAATAAACGCGCGCGTCGCTCACTGGCTCCATACCTGCACCAGCCTACGCCGTGGTTTGGCGCTCTCATCACTATCTTGTCCAACTTGGGGAGCGATCGGGGCCCGTCCGAGCGCGTGCACCCCGGCCCTCGGTGGTCCATGAGACCGTTGGCCATCGCACTTCTCTCGACGACACCGTAATCCGGGCGCGGATGAGAAAGTGTGCTGACTCCTATTTCCCCGTGGGGCATCGTATTGGTCTTCACGTTCCGAGCGATCACCTTCGTGCTCGCGGAGCGGTCCGAGGAAGAGTGGTCTCCCTCGTTCGTCGGAGTCCCGCGCGCCGTCGACGCACACCGTCGACTGTCGCCGACCCGAGGGGGTGGGCGACCATGTCGCCTCGAAGTTGCAGGCGTCCGGCAGGTTGTCCGGGTGGCTGGGAAGTTCCACCGAGCAGTCCACGATCGCGACGCGACTTGGTGGCATCAGACCACGCCTCGGCCCTCGTGCGCCAATCGGCACCACCGGACGAACGAAGTTGAGGAGAGGCGGACTACTCCAGAGGAGGTGGAAGGATCGCCGCAACATTCCTACCCCGCCGTGGTCGAAGTGGTCGTGGTAGTCGTGGTGGTCGTACTCGATGGACCCAACGACGTCGTGGGCGCGATGGTCGTGGAACTCGAGGAGCCGAGCGTCGTCGTGGTCGTCGACGGGGTCGTCGACGTGACGGGCAACAACTGGCTCGACACCCATTGTCCGTAGAGGAAGTGTGCGTAACTCTGCGCCGACGCGATCGACGGCTCTGAAATCGTTGAACGCAACGCCTGTCGCGCCGGCGCCAACAGATGGGTGGCGAAATACGTCGTTGGTCTCACCAGACGGGGTTTGTACCAAAGGACCCCACTGGGTTGTCCCTCGTAAATACCAATGAAGCGGCCGTCCGGTCCCAGATAGTACGTCGAGTAGGCGTACCAGTGCATGATGAAGAAGAACCCTCCGACCACGGCACCCAGCACGACGAGGGCCGCTGCCACCCGCCAGGTGAATCGTGGGTGCGGTCGGCTCGGGGCCGACGGCGCCATCGGGGGGGGAGCCGCCGACATCGTCGTGTTGATGATGCGCGTCGGCGAGTTCGCCGCTTCGAATTCCAGGAGAATGGCCGATATGTTGTCGCGGCCACCGGCGCTCCTGGCGGCGCTGACCAGCGAGAGGACCGCGTCGTCGAGGGAGCCCGCGGCGCTCGCCAACTCCGCGAGCCGTTCGGGGCCGAGCTCGTTGGAGAGGCCGTCACTGCACAACAAGAGTCGATCACCCGCCTGAACCCGCAAACTCATGACGTCGATCTCGACGTTGTCGTCCACACCGATAGCGCGCGTGAGCTGGTGACGCCGAGGATGGGTCAACGCCTCCTCGGGCGTCAAACGTCCCATGCGGACCCATTCCTCGGCCACCGAATGGTCGGCGCTGAGCTGTCGAAGTGCCCCGTCGCGCAACTGGTACGCCCGTGAATCGCCCACGTGCAACATGGTCGGGGTCACAACTCCCGTGATGTCGTGCGTCAGACCCACCAAGATGACCGTTGTGCCCATGCCCGAACGTTCGGGATTCGCCCGGGCGTCAGAGAGCACCTCGCGGTTGGCCGTCTCTACCGCCTCCAAGAGCCCCTCGACCGTCGAACGTGTGTGGAATCCTCGACAGATCGCCTCGACGGTCAAGGCCGAGGCGATCTCTCCCGCCGCGTGGCCCCCCATCCCATCGGCGACGACGGCCAGTGAGTCGTCGGCGTAAATCGTGTCCTGGTTTGTCTCGCGAACCAGTCCGGCGTCCGTCGCGGCGGCGTAGCGCCAGCGCGTCAACGAACCACCTCGAACATCACCCCGCCCACTTGCACGATGTCACCTTTCTCGAGGTGAATCCGTCCGTGCACCATGGTCTGGTTGACGTAGGTTCCGTTGGTCGAGCCCAAATCCTCGACAGTCAGGTCGCCGTCGTCATTGGCGAATCGAGCGTGGCGCGACGACAGATAGGTGTCCGCAATGGACAACTCGCACTCTGGGCTGCGACCGATGACGAACGCGGGTTCGACCGCCACACGCTCCTTGGCCAGATCGGCGGGCTCAATGAACTCCAGAGACAGATTCGCCGCACGCCGGCGCCGCTCCTTCTTGGTCTCCTGCGGGGGTCGCGACTCCACCACGGCGACCCGCAAGACCCGCGCGAAGAACAGGAGCGCGATGATCATCACCAGGACCTGAAGCGGACGAACCACCGCGGTATAGTTCGTAGCGGCCAACACGACTAAGCCAGCTCGATTCGAAAATGCAGGTTTCCCACCGTCACATCGTCGCGGGGCGAAAGTGAAACAGCGTCGATGCGGTGCCCGTTGACGAAGGTGCCATTCGTCGAGCGCAAGTCCCTAATCGCCACCCCTTCAGCGGTGCGCCACAGCTCGGCGTGCTGACGCGACACGTTCGAATCATTGATCACGATGCTCGCTTGGGGGCTTCGCCCGATGACGAGCGGGGTCTCTCCCAGCGTGAAGGTGCGACCGTCACTCGCGATGAATCTGGGTTCGCTGGTTCCACCGACGAAGTCCGTTTCGATGGCGATATCACCCGGTTTGACATCGTCATCGATGAAGATGTCCACGCTGACGGGACCCACGAAGCTGTACCCCTCGTTGAGTGCGTGCTGACGAACCGTCTCCTCGAGTTCGGCCACGAGTGCCTTTTGGAATCCGTCGAATCTCTGCGCATCCACCGGGCCCAGCCACACGCGCACCACGTTGGGCGAGAGGGGGCCCTGAGTCGAGAGGCGCCGCGTCAGATCCACTTCGCGAACGATGCGCGTCCCGATTTCAATTGGCTGCAGCGCGTTTTTGAACGGACGTGACAAGGTACGCTCAAAAATGCGTTCTAGACCACTCTCAACTTTTTTCAGAACCATGATACTTCTCACTGTACCGGTAGCCGCGCGCCGTACGTAGGCCCCACGCCGGGTCTCGGCCAGATTGGAGTAAGGTTGTCACCTCTAGGGCGAGTGGCGAAATGGCAGACGCGCAGGCTTCAGGTGCCTGTATTCGAAAGGATGTGCGGGTTCAAGTCCCGCCTCGCCCACGACGGGGTGTTCGCGGAACTCAGCCGATCCGTTCGCGAAACTAGCCCCAGGGTGATCTGGGAAGCGCAAAATAGCCGTCGTTTAGTTCTGCGTCGTCGAATCGCTCTTTGCATATCGTCCTCGTACGCGAAAATGCCCCGATCTCCTATTTGAAAACGGAGCCGGGGCGCGTCAGGTGCAGGTTTGAAGTCGACTACGAAGCGATGGATTCCTCGTCATCTGGCGGTCGGGCAAGTTGCGGTAGAAAGTCCGTCAGCGACTCACGCTTTCGATTTTGACGACGTTGGGCCTTGCGCTGTTTCTCCTTTGGGGTTGCCGTGAGGCCCTGCATGAACGCACGAATCTTGCGTACGTTCGCAGCCATCACTAACAGGGCGCTCAAAAAGTGCTGCGCCGCTCGGCCCCTCAAACGACGTCGAGTGTGGTCGGCCAACGCCTCGTGAGCACCATCCTTGATGAAGCCATTGAAGCCTTCGATAGTGTTCCTTGCGGTGGCGTACATCCCGTGCCACTCGTCAGTGCCGTACTGAATATCCTGGCGAAATTTTGCACCGACAGAGGGCGGAAACGAGACCGACGTCTGGCGACAAATCCGGTCTGCGTGCCGTGGTGGAGTCGAGACTCTAGAGCGTAGGACGACTTTCTCTCCCTTCATCGACTCCGCACGGAGCGGGCACGCAACCGTGGCTGACGCACCAATTGCCGGACAACGAAGGGGTTGGTGTCCGTCAACGTCGGGAGCCTCCTTCGAATGCAACATGTAAGGGGTGCGAGCAGCAATCCGAATCTTCCACATCGCCACATCTATCGACTTCTTCACCCGAAAGTCGATGGTTGCCTCGACGAGTGGCTTCGGCATCGACGGGCAGTACCAAGCGCCTTCAACCATGATGCCTCCGCCGTGGCCCTCCTGTATGCCCAGTTGATTCTCCTTGTAGTCATTGACGTTGGTGTATCCCAGCGCACGCGCCGGGAGTTGTAACTTCTCCTCAATGGAGTTGGACCAGTACGCTCGGTCACCCACGGCCATGCCGACCGGCATTCCGGTGTCGCGCATCGAAGTAAGTATCCGCATCGCGTTCTCAGCGACATTGAATCCCGGCTTGTCAAATGCCATCCCCGTGGCAAGGAGAGGGAAGTCCGCAATTTGCTTCGGGTCGTTGGTTGTCGCAACAACAATCGTTGCTTCCCAGCCATAGAGGATTTTTGGAATGGTACGCCCCTTCTTATCGCCGGTGTCGCGATGGTCGCCTGCGCGGACGTACCAGCCAGCGTCAGGCTCGACAGTAGATGGAGACTTTGGTGAGTAACCACGGGCAAATGCCTTGACGGGAGTCGCGTCAACGCAGATATTGCCCTTCCAACGACGACGAATGTCGCGAGGGACCATCAGCCACGTTGCCTTGACCAATGCGTTTGAAAACTCGTTGAGCCGGTCCTCGCGCCTCTGCACCTCAACAGGATTACGTGAGGACTCAAGCGACTCGAAGTCAGCCACGCTGATCTTCTTTCTTCGCGGTGCGGGGTACGGGTCAATCACCTCCAACAGCCGTTGGACCGCTCTCCAAGACCGGTGATACCAGTCATCGCCGTCGGCGGCAAATTGGTGAATCCCCAACAACGTCCTCGCTTCGATACTCAAGCGGTTCTCGACGGCGTTCGAGATATTGGTAACAAAGAGTGGCGAACCTTCAAGTGCTAGCAAGACGAGCAGAACCACAATTGCTTCATCATCAATTGAGGAGGGTCGCCCACCGGCGTGTCGATTCTTGGCATCCTCGGCTCTCCATTGCGCGACTCGCTGCGCGATTTTGGCCGCAACCACTATTGATTTTGCGGAGTGCACCACGGAGTCAGGAATCAATTGAATTGAACCTTGACGTCCACCAATAGAGCCTGAATGGAGACAGAGTTCCAGTGCGTCGTCGGTTGCGTCGAATTGAAAATTTGCGCCCGTCATTCAACTACCTCTGAGCAGACGACGTGCTTCATCAACTGAGACGTCGGGCACGAACTGGAGGTAACGAAGGAACGTGTCGGCGGAATGAACGCCCGCAGCGACCATCAACGTTTTGATATACGTGCCTGCGGTGAGATGGTGAACAATCCAAGTAGCACGAAGTCGAGTGGTCTTGGGCTTAAACGTGCCGTTGGACCGGCTGACGAAGAAATTTATTGTGTTCTTCCCTATACTTTTTCGTCCTTGTATGTAGACGAAGTCGTCAGGAGACAAAGTTGACATTGCCTCACGCAGGTCGTCTTCCCATTCCGCCATTACCGGCACTTGACGTGGACGATTGCCACCCACGTTCACGATGACGTAGCCGTCAAACTCAACGATGTCGCGTCGGCGCAACGTATCGGAATCCTCGGGCTTTAACCTCAATCCAC
>JAJZEN010000143.1 GCA_021828545.1 Actinomycetes bacterium | reverse complement strand
GTGTCGGGACGGCGCCTTAGTTCCTGGGCGCCCTCGGAGGTCTCGGCGACGAGCAGGTCGACCCGCTCGGCTGTTCGTACGGTTGGTTCGCTCATCGTGGGCCCGGTGCTTCCTTGAACTGCACGGGCACACGCCCGGAGCCATAGTCCTTACGAAGGGGGTGACCCTCCCAATCCTCGGGCATCAAGATGCGCGTGAGGTCGGGGTGACCACTGAAGAGGATGCCGTACATGTCGAAGGTCTCTCGCTCGAGCGCCTCGGTACCGGGATAGAGCGCGAAGAGCGACGCCACTTCGGGCTCCTCGTCGCCCGCCTGCACGCGGATGCGCACGCGCTGCTTCTTCGACAGGCTCAAGAGATTCGTGACCACTTCGAAACGGGTTGCGACGACGCCCTCGGGCAAGGGTCGATCCATGTGTTCGAGGTAGTCAACCCCACAGACGTCGACGCACATCTCGAAGCCGTCGCTCTTGAACGATGCGACCAGATCGAAGTACTGCTCGCGGGTGGGAAAGCATGCGAGATCGCACGCGAGTGCGTCACTCGTGACAATGCCTGGGGGGGCCAACGGAGAAAGGGAGATCACTTCGGTGTTCCCACCCTTACCGCCACAGGCACTTCGGGCGTCCACAGATTCTGATGCGCGTCCAGGTGCACCGGCTCTCCGGCGTGACGACGACGAAGGATCTCGCCGGTACGAATCTGCTCGTGCAGCGTCAGAATCGCGTGCATCAAGGTCTCGGGACTCGGCGGGCACCCGGGCGCGTAGACGTCCACGGGCACGATCTGGTCAACACCTTGCACGATGGCGTAGTTGTTGAACAGTCCACCGCTCGACGCGCACACCCCCATCGAGATGACCCACTTGGGTTCCATCATCTGGTCGTAGACCTGGCGCAGGACCGGAGCCATCTTCTGTGAGACTCGTCCGGCGACGATCATCAGGTCCGCTTGACGCGGAGAGTTGCGAAAGACCTCCATGCCAAAGCGCGCGAGGTCGAAGTCCGCCGCGCCCGCTGACATCATTTCAATCGCGCAGCACGCGAGTCCGAACGAGGCCGGCCACACCGACGCACGACGGGCCCAGCGAACCAGGTCTTCGATTTGTCCGGTGAGAAAGTTGTGCTGGAGGTCTTCGAGGCCCATTGCTTACGCCGCTTCTTCGTTGGCGCCGATGCGCACGATGGTCGACGCGCTCGTGCGCGAGGGCATCCCCGATGTGAGGTGCTTGACGGGACCCCACGAGAGGGCGCCTTCGCTCACGAGGAACAACAGCGCACCAAAGACCGTGAGGGAGAAGGCCAGTACCTCGACCAGGCCAAAAAGGCCTAATTGCCTGAAAACTACGGCGAACGGGTACATGAAGACGACTTCGATGTCGAAGATCACAAAGATCATCGCGACCAGATAGAAGCGAACGGGAAAGCGCTGTGGCGGTTCGAATTCGGGGACTATCCCACACTCGTAAGGTGCGAGTTTCGCATCGGTGGGACGCTTGTGCGGTGCCAGCCACGCTGACATTACAAACGACCCCGATGCGAACAGCACTCCGAGAATCAGGAGCCCCAGTATTGGTAAGTACTGGTCCACGTCCATCATTTCTATCAGACCTTGAAGGTCTCGCACGAAGTTGGCGACAGGGACCTACGGCCTAGGCTTGACGCGTGACTCGTCTCAATGAAATCGTTTCATCATCCAGCGTCTTTGACGTCGTGATCGTCGGCGGTGGACCCTCGGGATCGGCGTGCGCGTACTGGCTCGCCAACGCGGGATGGTCGGTGTGCCTGATCGAGAAGAAGGACTTCCCACGTGAGAAGACCTGCGGTGACGGACTCACCCCTCGCTCGGTGTACCAACTCCAAGAAATGGGACTCGAACCCGCGGTCGCAGCGAACGGTCACCGCTACAACGGACTTCGTGCCTTCGGGTTCGGGGCATCACTCGAGATGAATTGGCCCGAGCACCCGGTGTTCCCGAACTACGGCTACACGATCACCCGCTTCAACCTCGATGGACTGGTCGCCCACCACGCCGAGAGCAAGGGCGCGACACTCCTCAACGGCGTAGAAGCCGTGGCGCTGCTCGACCCGACGCCGGGTCGTGAGGGTTTCTTAAAGGGGGCGTCGGGCGTTGTCGTGAAGGAGAAGGCGACCGGCACCACCGGCGAGATCCGCGGTCGCTACCTCGTCGTCGGTGACGGCCAGAACTCGCGGATGGGCCGTGAACTGGGCACTTCTCGCAACCGCGACTGGCCCATGGGCATGGCGCTTCGCGGCTACTACACGAGCGATCGCCACGACGAACCGTGGATCGACTCGCACCTCGACATCCGAGACCCCAAGGGCGACGTCGTGCCGGGCTACGGCTGGATCTTCCCCTTGGGAGACGGCCGCATCAACGTCGGCGTCGGCCTGCTCTCGACGGGTGGCGCGTGGAAGGGCGTGAACACGACCAAGCTCCAGGAGTACTTCGTCGCCCAAGTGGCGAACGACTGGGGTCTCAGTGACGAGACCTGTTGTGGACCGGCGACGGGCGGTCGACTGCCGATGGGCCTCGCGATCGGACCTCGCGTCGGCGCCAACACCATGACCATCGGTGACGCCACCGCCACGGTCAACCCCTTCAACGGTGAGGGCATTGCCTACGGCTACGAATCGGGACGGCTCGCCGCGGGTGTCATCGGCGAGGCACTCGCCTCTAACGACGCGCGGGCCCTCGCGCTCTACGACGAGCGCCTCGATGCGGCGTACGGGGACTATTACACGGTGGCGCGCGCGTTCGTGCGCGTCATCTCTGAGCCGAAGATCCTCGCCGCGTGCGTGGGACTCGGACTTCGCATCGAACCCTTGATGAAAGAGCTCCTCGCGATCATGGCGAACCTGATGAGCAACGATCAGCGCGGACCCGCCGAGATCGGCTACCGCGCCATGGTGCGATTGGCGTCGGTGATACCAGAGCGCGCCTACGACCTACTCCTCGGTGACCAGAAGTCCGACGACTGACACCACCGCGAGCCGTCTCGCCCGGCGGGCGTACGCGTCGTGACGCTGTTCGAGTCGAACCGTAGACTGAACCCGTGCCAGGCGATACTCACGCATCG
>JAJZEN010000118.1 GCA_021828545.1 Actinomycetes bacterium | reverse complement strand
TCTCACTCAGCGGCTGGCGATGACACGCGCAAGGGAGGCCCGACACCTGTCGGGCCGAACAACTCCGTGAGGAGTGCGGCATGAGTGGACTCACTAGAGATCACTCGGTCGCAACGGTTCGACGTCTCGTTTGGGTCTCCAGATTGCAAACTAGAGATAATCGACGCAAGTTGGGGCACAAGTTATCCTCTCGTCAGGAACTATGATTAGCCTCATCACGCTGCGACTCGTCCAGGTGAATTTCAAAGTTCGCAATCACGTGGCTTTGGGACGGTTCTGGGCACACGCTCTGGATTGGGGGGTTTCCTGTGAAGCGCCTGGAGTCACCAACGTCGAACCCCCGAATGTCATCCGCCCGATCCTTGTGCCCTCGGCGTCAACGTCGTAGCGGTCGCGGACGTCGAAGCGGTGGCGTATCGCGTGCACCTTGATCTTGCGACCACTTCCACGGCCCATCAAGTGGAGTTGGTCGAGCGCTTGGGGGATCTCGGTGCAACCCCCATCGATGTCGAACAGGGAGAGGTTTCCTGGGCCGTGTTGGCTGACCCACAAGGCAATGAATCCTGCGTGCTGTCGGCGCGCAGAGCGAGACCGCTTCAAGAGGGTTTGCGCGAGCATTGCGGCCAACACGTCTTTCTCTAGGCGTTGTCCCTAAATGCATTTGGCCGTGAGCACCGAACTCGACGCTCGGACGCCAGCGCTCGACCCTGCCGAGAAGCGACGAGGCCGAGTCCGACCCCAACACGAGCAACTGACCGTCCCTGGCGCGGGGCGGTTACGAATTGAATCATCGTTCGCGAGTCATTGCCAAATATGAAACTCGCCTTCACGACGTGTTCGCGAGGATGAACAGTAAATCCGCTTCGGCGCAGACCTGTCCGTCCACCGTTGCGCGTCCGTGTCCTTTGCCACCGCGCGCTGACAGGTGCGACATCTCGCACACGAGTGTGAGGGTATCGCCCGACACGACCTGGCGACGGAATCGCGCGTTCTCCACTCCTCCGAACAGCGGCAATCGCCCGACAAACCGCTCATCGCTCAATACCGCCACCGCGCCGACCTGGGCCACCGCTTCGAGCATCAACACGCCCGGCGTCGTGGGTCGACCCGGGAAATGGCCCGCGAAAAACCACTCCTCCCCGGTAAGGGACCATTCACCGCTCGCGCGTACTCCGGGCTCGATGTCAATCAGTCGGTCAATGAACAAGAAGGGGGCACGATGTGGAATCCAGTCCTCGGGATCCAGCGAGAGGGCGCTCACGATAACGCCAGTTCCGCGATACGCCGCTCATCGTCGACGTTCACAAGTCGAAAGGACTTACGGTCACCACGTTTGAGGACATCGCGCGCCCGAGCCGGCGCAGGATCACCCAGTGACGTCGTCGGCGCGTAGCATTCGATCGTTTCGCCATTCTTCATCGCAACCTTGATCACCGCACCGTGAGAAGTGAAGGCGACTACCTCTCCCGACAAGGTCGTGCCAACCTTGTACTGCTTGACGAAAGTGGTGAAACGGTCCTCGGGGTTGACGGGCTGGCGCCCTCGTCGTAACGCCACCGCGGGCGCGTCGGATTCCTCAGGCGCGAGAGGCGAGGCGACCACCGCGGACAGCGGAGCGAGGATGGTTTTTTTCACGGCCTTTTTACTGGCGACCGCCTTCTTCGTCGCTCGGGGGGAGGTGGACGGGGCCGGTTTCTTTGGCTCCTTTGGCTCCTTGGGCTCCTTGGCCTTAGCGGCTTTCATCTCAGTCGGAGGAGTCAGCGTCTTCCTCGCCACCTTGACGATCGCATTGTCCTTGGCGATCGCACTGTCCTTGACCGCGGCAGTGGTCTTCACCGCGGCGGGGCCCTTCGACGCCGCTCGCTTCGCGACGCGCGCGGATTTCACTGGCGTCAAGGTGTCACCGATCGCGGGAACAACCCCTTCGGGTAACTCGACCGCGACCTTCTTCACCGCCCGGGTCGCGCGCACGGACTTAATGCCCCGCACGGGAATACGTTCGGTAAACACCCAGCCCACACCCTTAACGGGCTTACCGCCAATGAGTCGGCCCGTGTCAAAGAGCCACGGGTACTGCTCGTGGAACTCTTGGAAGGAATCATTGCTCAACACGACGGCGTCAATGCGCTGAGCGATCTTCAAAATGAAGGCGTCCCCACGCCCCACCGCCCCCGCGGGCGGGGTCACGATCTCACCGGCGATCTCGGCCTCCTTGAATCGGGCGCGCTCCGAGACGGCCACTCGATGCTCGAAACTTGCGTCGACGACCACGATCACGTCGACGCCGGGGTACTCCTCGAGGAACGCGCGAACGGCGTCGTCGAGTTGCACGAGATTGGGAATCGTGCGTCCCTCCGTGGCTAGATTCGAGCCGTCGACGACGACTCGCAGAGTCGAAGCCTTCACTGCAGCGCTCGCGTCAACAGGTCAGCTTGTTCGGCGTCGTGTACCAAGTGCGAACCCGTCGCGGGACTCGCCGATTCCGCCCGCGCCACGTGTCGCACGGTCTTGTCGCGCAGGCTTTTATGCATCTGTAAATGAACGAAGGGCCACGATCCCATGTTCTCGGGCTCTTCTTGGAGCCAGACCACCTCGTGAGCATTCGGATACGCCGCTAAGGCCACTTCGAGATCCTCCACGGGCCAGGGGTAGATCTGTTCAACGCGTACCACCGCCACCTGTGAGAGACCCAGTTCGTCACGCCGTCCGAGTGCCTCGTGGGCCACTTTTCCGGTGGCCAGGACCACCCGGGTCACCGACTCGCGGTGGGCGACTGAGTCGTCGAGGACGCGCAGAAACGAACCTTCCTCGAGCGCGTTCAGGGACGACCGCGTCTGCACCGCGCGCAGCATCGACTTCGGAGTGAAAATGATCAGTGGCGTCACGTGCTCGCGGCGCACCTGGCTGCGAAGGAGGTGGAAGTATTGGGCCCCCGTCGTGGGTTGAGCGACGCGTATGTTGTTACGTGCACCGAGCGACAAGAACCTCTCGATGCGACCACTGGAATGCTCGGGTCCTTGACCCTCGTAGCCGTGGGGCAATAGCATCACGAGTCCAGCGGTTTGACCCCATTTGTCCTCCGCGGCCACGAGGAAATTATCGATGATAATCTCCGCACCATTCACGAAGTCACCGAATTGGGCTTCCCAGATGACCAGCGAACTGTTGGACTCCACCGAGTAGCCGTACTCGAAACCCAACGCCGCGAATTCACTGAGGAACGAGTCGCGCACCGTGAAGAAGCCCGGTGAGTTCAAGTTCGCCAACGGCACGTACTGGGCCCCGTTCTCGTAGTCGATGAGCGCCGCGTGTCGGTGCGAGAACGTGCCACGACGTGAATCCTGACCCATCAGGCGCACGTTGGTCCCCTCGAGGATCAGGGACCCGAACGCCATCGCCTCGGCGAGAGCCCAGTCCACGTCACCCGCTTCGAGGAGCGTGCGACGTTGCGCGAACTGACGTTCGAGTTTGGGGTGAATCGTGAAGTCGTCGGGGGCCGACATGGTCACGCGAGCGATCTCGAGCAGCCGCTCGCGCGCGACCCCCGTGGCGGGCGCGGGCACGTCGGCGGGAATCTCAGCGACGGGCACCTCATCGAGGGTCGGCACCGGGACGGTGCGCACTTCGTCGAGCACGCTCTGAAGTCGCTGGTTGAACTGGTCCAGGGCCAACTCGGCGTCCTCAATCGTCATATCACCGCGGCGAATCAACGTCTCGGTGTAGGCCTTACGCACCGGACGCATCTGGTCGATGATCTTGTACATTTGAGGTTGGGTGTAACTCGGGTCGTCACCTTCGTTATGACCGTGCCGGCGGTAACACACGATGTCGAGCACCACGTCGCGGTGGAACTCCTGGCGGTAGTCGTAGGCCAGTCGTGCCGCGTGCGCACACGCCTCGGGATCATCGCCGTTGACGTGGAAAATCGGAGCCTGAATCATCTTGGCGATGTCGGTCGGATAGAAGCTTGAGCGCGCCGATTCCGGAGCCGTGGTGAAGCCGACCTGATTGTTGATCACGATGTGCACCGCGCCGCCGACGCGATACCCCGAGAGTTGCGAGAGGTTGAGCGTTTCGGCCACCACGCCCTGACCGGCGAACGACGCATCCCCGTGGACCAGTATTGGTAGGTACGGGAAATGATCGGGTCGCGGGATCGACTTGGTGCCGTCGCTGGGTCGTACGACCTGGTCTTGCTTCGCGCGCACGATACCTTCGACGACCGGGCTCACGGCCTCGAGGTGCGAGGGGTTCGACGCCATGGACACATTAATGGTGGCGCCACTGGCGTTCTTGTACACCCCGCGCGCACCCTTGTGATACTTGACGTCACCACTGCCCTGGACACTCTCAGGGTCGAGATTCCCCTCGAACTCCGAGAAGATGTCGCTGTAGGACTTGCCCACCACGTTGGCCAGTACGTTGAGACGTCCGCGGTGCGCCATGCCGATGACCGATTCTTGGACGCCCTGATCGGCGGCGGCGTCGAGAATGACTTGCAGTGCCACAATCGTCGATTCGCCACCCTCGAGACCGAAGCGCTTTTGGCCGACGTATCGCGAATGCAAGAACCGTTCAAAGACTTCGGCCTCGTTCAGTGCGTCGAGGATTCGACGCTGCTCCTGCACGGCCGTCGTGGTCGTGACGCCCTCGACACGCTGCTGAATCCACCGCTTCTGCTCGGGGTCCATTATGTGGCCGTATTCGATACCGGTGGTGCGACAATACGCGTCGCGCAAAATGGCGAGGATCTCCTCCAAGGTCGCCTCGGATCGACCCGCCAGTCCGTCGACCAGAAAAGTACGCTGCAGGTCCCAGATCGAGAGTCCGTAGGTGGCCAAGTCCAACTCCGGGTGCAGCGCCGGCGGTTCGGTGTGCAGGGGATCGAGATGCGCATTGAGGTGACCGCGCACACGGAACATGTTGATCAATTCCTGGACCCGGATCTGCTTAAGAATCTGGTCGTGGTCGTTCACCCCCCTCGCCGCCCGCAGGTCCTTCGACCATCGCGCCGGCTCATAGGGGATGCCGAGTGACTCAAAAATCTCGTCGTAGAAGCGGTGAGCACCGGTGAGGCATTCCGCGACGTACTTCAAGAACAGGCCCGACTCGGCCCCTTGAATAATGCGGTGGTCGTAGGTCGATGTCAGAGTCAGCACTTTGCCCACCCCCAACTCCGCCAGGGCCGTGGGATCAGCTGCCTCGAAGCCGGCCGGCCACGCGAGTGCCCCCACGCCGAAAATCGCACCCTGTCCGGGCATGAGGCGCGGCACCGACTGCACGGTACCCAACGTGCCAGGATTGGTCAACGAGCACGTGGCTCCCACGAAATCGTCAGCCCCGAACGTCGCGTTGTGCACCTTGCGCACCAGTTCCTCGTAGGCCAACAGGAATTCACGGAAGTCCATCGTGTCCGCGTCGCGAATCACGGGAACCAAGAGATTGCGCGTGCCGTCGGGGCGCTGAACGTCGACCGCGAGACCCAGACCCACGTGCTGGTGACGAATCACGCCGGGCGTGCCCTTGACGTCCATCGCCTCGACGAAGGTCGCGTTGAGGGAGGGGATCTCCTTGAGTCCTTTCACGATGGCGTAGGCGATGAGGTGCGTGAAGGACACTTTGGCGCCGGTGGTGCGCGCGAGGGACTCGTTGAGGGACAATCGGTTGATCTCGAGAAGTCGTGCGGCCACGGTCCGCACGCTGGTGGCGGTGGGCACGGTGAGCGATGCTTCCATGTTGGACACGATGCGCGCGGCCGCGCCGCGCAGCGCGACGGCGTCGGCGTTGATCTCGACGGGCTTCACGGCCACGGAGGGTGCGGGAGCGGTCGCGGTGGCGACGGTGGGGACCGGCGAGCGCTGGTAGTCCACGAAGAATTCACGCCAACTCGGCGACACGGTGGTGGGGTCGTGTAAGAACCGGTCGTACATATCATCAACCAGCCAGGCATTGGGTCCAAAGGACCCCTTCGGCGGGCGCGACACGGAAGAATCAGCAGGGTTTGTCACGTGCCCAGCCTAATTGCACGCGGCCCCAGTCCGGAGAGATAAACGCCATCGTCGTCGCGCCCCACGACCCGTCCGTCACGTTGAGGGTACCCGGTAACTTTGGTTCGTGGAGAACGCGCCGATCCCGAGCGGACTTCGCTATCTCGAGCCTTCTCCCTTGGGTGCGCTCGCCGTGGCGCGACACCAGGTTTCGCGCCCTCGTGCGACACTGATCGCCATCCACGGGGGGCTCGATCGGGCCTCGTCATTCACCCGACTTAGCCGTCGCCTCGACGACTTTGACGTCATCGCGTATGACCGGCGCGGCTATCAGCAGTCGCGTTCACTCGGACCCGGCACTCTCGACCAGGACATCGATGACCTTCGCCGCGTCATCGCGTGGGCCACCGAGACGACGGGAAGCAGCGCCGCGCCCGTCCTGTTCGGCCATAGCTTCGGCGGACTCGTCGCGATGGCGCTCATCGCTGTCCGACCCGAGGCCGCGGTGCTGACGGTGGCGTATGAGTCGCCGCTGCCTTGGGTCGTTCCTCGGCCATCGCCCTCCACGGCCGCCGGCGAGAGCCCCGCGCGCGAGGCGGAGCGATTCTTTCGCCGCGTCGTCTCAGACTCTTCGTGGGAGCGCCTCAGTGCCGTCGAACAGGAATCACGACGACTCGATGGACCGGCGCTGAGCGCGGACCTACGCGAAATGACGACGGCCCGGCCACCATTTACCCTCGACGAGATACGCTCCCCCGTGCGCTACCTCTACGGTGATCAGCGCGATACCCCTTACTACCACGAACTAGCGCGCACCCTCACCCAGGCGAACCCATTCTTCGAGGTACGCGAACTCGTGGCGACCCCCCACGGTGCTCATCTCTCGCATCCTGACCTGCTCGCCGCCGAGGTCCGCGAGGCCTTCGACAACGTGGTGCGACGGCCTTAGTCCGCGGTGACGGAAGTCGGGGCGTGAGCCAGCAGATTCCACGAGAGGCGGTGATGGGGACTGGGACCGAGTGCGCGAAGAGCCGCGCGGTGCGACGGGGTCACGTAGCCCATGTTGGTCTCGATGCCGTAGCCCGGGACCTCCCGGGCGAGGAGTCGCATTATGTTGTCGCGCTGCACTTTAGCCACGACACTGGCCGCCGCCACGGAGGCGCAGGACACGTCCGCCTTAATCATCGTGCGCACCGGTGGGACCGCCACGTGGGGGTAGGGCGGGTCGACGAGCGAAGGGACCGGTATGCTCAGCCAGTCGTGACCTCCGTCGAGCAAAACGACGTCGGGCCGGCGTGAGACCATGCTGAGTGCGCGCAAGCCCGCGAGGCGCAGTCCCCAAGTCAGCCCGAAGTCATCAATCTCTCGGGCGCTCGCAGAACCCACCACACTCTCGAGAACCCAGGCACGGATCGGAGCCACCAACTCCTCGCGCCGGGCCACGCTGAGGAGTTTGCTGTCACGCAGTCCCGCCGGGCAGGGTCCAATGTCCGCTCCAATGACAACGAGGCCGACGCAACACGGCCCGACCGCACTTCCGCGACCCACTTCATCCATCGCACCGACCACGCCGTGGCCCTCCCCAAAGAGCGTGAACTCCGTCTCGAGGGTCGGCAATTTCGAGGCGGCGTTCACGACCACCCCCGAGGAGGTTGCGACCACTCGAATCTCGTAGGGATCCAAGGTCGGGGCACGAGACGAGTCTTATTGCTCACGTCGGTCCCGACGGGTATCCAGGGACGCTCTATCGACGGGAACGTTATTCACCCCACCCTCACTCGCCTCGCGAGGTGTTTCCTGGGGGTCCGGCCAGCGCGCCGAAGCGGAATTGACGATCAAAACGCCAGGTAATCACCCGAAAGACAACGATGTCTGAGGTGACGACCACGCGACTGTTGGTGATTTCTCGATGATTAATTCTTAGTATCTTCACACAGTCTTCTTGAGTGGGGGTGATGCGACCGGTACAGTGACAACCAGCCCGCCTTACTGGTGGGTAGGAACAATCAACCACTTCGGTGGTTTAGGGAGGCAATAAGAATATGCAAATCAGACACAAGCTCAGGCTTGCGACGACCCTCGGCTTAGCGGCCGGTGCGTTGACGCTGGGTCTCGTAGCTCCGAGCGCCAGTGGCGCAGCCACGCCGAGCGGGACGCTGACCTTCGCTGAAGGTCCGGGGGCGTCACCGAACTACATCTTCCCTTACATGTCGTGCACCTTCTTCTCAGTGGCGAACATCAACGGATTCCAGGACTTGACCTATCGTCCGCTGTATTGGTTCGGTACGGGGGCTGCGGCCACCTACAACGAGAGTCTCTCGTTGGCCACCAACCCGGTCATGGGCAATAACAACCACTCCGTCACCATCAACCTCAAGGGCTGGAAGTTCAAGGACGGCCAGACGGTCGACGCGCAGTCGGTGATGTTCTTCTTGAACCTGTACCACGCCGAGAAGACCAACTACTGCGGTTACAACGCGGGCTACGGTATTCCCGACCAGGTGAAGAGCGCGACGGGTAGCGGCAACACGGTGACGATTAACTTCACCACGTCGGTCAACCCCAACTGGATCCTCTACAACTACTTGTCAGAGATCACTCCGTTCACCAACGCGTGGGACGTCTCTGGACCCAACACTTCGTCGACCTGTGCGACGGGTGCGTATGGAGCCAAGGCGACGGACGCGGCGTGCACCGCAGTGTTCAACTACATCGTGGGTAAGACCGGTCAGGGTATCGCCGGCAAATTGCCCACGTACGCGGACTCGTTCTGGCAGAGTGGTGCGGACGGACCGTACGTGCTCAGTCACTTCGACAGCCTGGGCAACGCGACGTTCGTGCCAAACGCGAACTACGGCGGACCCCAGAAGTCGATGGTCTCTCAAGTCGTCGAGGTTCCTTTCGCGACGACCGCCGCTGAACAGGTCGCACTTCGCCAAGGCAAGATTGACCTCGGCTACGTGGACCCGACCAACTTGACCGCCAGTGGTACTCCGGCGCACCCGGGTAGCAACTGGTCAGCGGTCGCGGGCAGGTACAACCTGGCCGTGGGCGCCCCGTGGTCAGTCGACTACGCGGCTTACAACTTCAACCCCAAGAGTCCAGAGGCCAAGTTCCTCGACCAGTTGTACGTCCGTCAGGCGCTGCAGATGACGGTCGACCAGCCGTTGATGGTGAAGCAGATCTTCAAGGGATACGGCTACCAGACCATTAATCCGCTGCCGCCGGTGACGTCGGCCGCGATCTCGGGTCCGGTGTCCACGAAGAACCCGTATCCGTACAACCCCACGAAGGCCAAGGAGTTGCTCACGAGCCACGGATGGAACCTGTCGAGCGGCAACGCGGTCTGCGCGAAGCCCGGAACAGCCGCCAATGAGTGTGGCAAGGGCATCGCCAAGGGCGACACCTTGACCGTGACGATGGAATACGGCAGCGGAATCCCGTCGCTGCAGACCCAGGTTTCGACCGAGGTCTCGGAATGGAACTCCATCGGTATCACCGCCAAGACCCTCGCCGAGCCCTTTAACAAGGTGGTGGCGGACTGCGTGGCCAATGCGGCGACCTGGAGCATCTGCCTCTGGGGGGCGGGCTGGATCTACGCACCCGACTACTACCCGTCGGGTGAGTCACTGTTCGTACCTGGTGCCAGCTTCAACATTGGGGCTTACTCCAACGCCCACTTGACGACGTTGGTGAAGCAGACAACCTTCGGTACCACGAAGCTTGGCGCTTTCGCGAACTACGCGGCCCAGCAGTTGCCCGTCCTCTACCAGCCCAATGGCACCAACGCCTACTCGGGCCAGGGAATCGGCGAGTACATCAAGACGTTGAAGAGCAAGGACGGCTTCACGCCGAACTCGCTGACCAACTTCAACCCGGAGTACTACTACTTCGGATAGTGAACAAAAAAAGGAGGGTCCCTTCGGGGACCCTCCTTTTTTTTGCACAATCCACCTCATCAGCCGCCAGAAAGATCCCTCGTCGCGTCGCGAGGCGCCAACGGGTACATTGCTAGACTTCACTCGTGATTGCGTACCTCATCCGGCGGTTCCTCCAGTCGATTCTCGTGCTGCTGATCGTGATGTTCGTGACGTTCATCCTCCCGTATTTCGAGACCGGGGGCATCACGGAACCCGCGTACGTCATCCTGCAGAACCACGCGACGCACGCTGCGGTCCACGCCTTCGCACTGCAAAATGGTCTCCTTAAGCCGTTCTACGTGCGTTTCTGGGACTATCTCACCCAACTCGTTTTCCACGGGAATTGGGGCTACTCGTGGAAGAACCAGCAGACCGTCTGGTCGCTGATGGTCACCTACATCCCGCGTACTATCTGGCTCGCACTCATCTCTCTGGTTATCACCATCCTGATTGCCCTGCCCCTCGGCGCCTACCAAGCAACTCGTCGCAATTCGATCTTCGACTACTCGGCCACCAGCGCCCTCTTCATTCTCTACGGTGTGCCCGCCTTCCTCCTTTGCCTACTCATCATCACCTGGTTCAGCATCGGGACGATTCACCTGCCGACGCCGCCGACGACCGATTCCGCGTGGTTGATCTTCACCGATCCCAAGGCCTTTATCCTGCCGGTCGCCGCACTCACGTTGCTCAATCTCGCCTTCCTCAGTCGATTTATGCGCTCCGCCGTCCTCGACGTGCTCGTCCAGGACTACATCCGCACGGCCAAGGCCAAGGGCTGCTCGTCGCGTCGAGTCCTCTTCCACCACGCCTTTCGCAACGCTCTGGGCCCCATCGTGATCATCTTGGGATTGTTCGTACCCGGACTTTTCGGGGGGGCCCTCATCGTGGAGTCCGTGTTTAACTACGAAGGAATCGGCTATCAAACCGTCAACGCCGCCACGTACTCAGACATCCCTACGGTGCTCGGCATCACCCTCCTAACGACGATTCTGACCCTGTTCGGTAACCTCTTGGCTGACGTGGCCCTCGGCGTGATCAATCCGCGCGTCCGGGTGGAGGGTCGCTCATGACGCCCGACGATTCGCTTCCCTCCAGCGGAGCCACCACCCCGATGGGTCACACACCGACCAACGGTCCGGGGACGCCGACGTCCCCCAGCATCCTTGAACTGACGCCGGACGCAGAGAGGGTTGGCCAGGCGCACGGGACCTCTCCAATCACCGACGACGAATCGACCTTCGCGACTTTCGTCCCGCTATGGCGCCAGCGACTACGAATCTTCACGCAGAATAAATTGGCGATCGCCTCCGTGATCTACATCGCAATCATTTTCCTGTTCTGCTACCTCGGTCCGGTCGTGTGGCATACCAATCAAACCAACCAGGCGACCGCACTGTTCAATCCCGAGAACTCTCCGCCATCGTCGCACCTTTGGCTTGGTTCGGACGCCTCGGGGTACAACGAGTTGGGCCGCATCATGTTCGGTGGTGAATACTCCCTGTCCCTCGGTCTCCTGGCGGGCTTTGTCACCATTGTCGTCGGGACCCTCTACGGAATGATCTCGGGATTCCTGGGGGGCATCATCGACACCACGCTGATGCGTCTGCTCGACGCGTTCTTGTCCATCCCGGTACTCTTTCTCCTCATCACGCTGGTCACCGTCTTCCCGCGAACCGTGACGAGTTTGATTGTGATCATCGGCGTCATCGGGTGGTTCGGTAACGCGAGGATCATCCGAGGTGACGCTCTCTTGATTAAGAAACTCGAATACTCACAAGCCGCCCGGTCGATGGGTGCGGGCAGTTGGCACATCATCCGTCGCCACGTCTTTCCGAACTCGGTAAGTAACATCGTCACCGTCTCAACCTTCGCCGTGGCCGACGCGATTCTCTTCTTGACGACGCTGGGCTACCTCGGACTGGGAATGCCGTTGCCGGCCACGGACTGGGGAACAATGCTCAACAACGCGTCGCAATACCTCGCCAACGGATACTGGTGGCAGTTGTACCCACTCGCCGTGATCTTCATCTTGTTAATCGTCGCCATCACGTACGTGGGAGAGGCCCTGCGTGACGCCTTCGAAGTCCGCTTGCTCGAGCGTTAAGACTCAGGCACCGCTAACGCAACCAAGGTGCGTCGACCTAGCGAGCATTGAAACTCAAGGACACCGGCGTCTTGAGGGGAAAGTGACACGCGGCCTGCTGGGAAGCGCCGTAGGCCTTGAATTCCGGCTGCTCTTCGGCGCAAATCTCCTGGGCGTAGGGGCAACGTGTTCGAAAGCGGCAACCTGACGGGGGGTTAATCGCGGAGGGTAGCTCGCCGCTCACGCTCGCTCGTTCCGACTTGCTTAAAGTAGGGTCCGGAACGGGCACCGCGTCAAGGAGCCCTTGGGTGTAGGGGTGCGCCGGTGAGCGGAAGACGGATTCGGCGTCGCCCACCTCGACGATCTTGCCGAGGTACATGACCGCAATCGTGTCGGCCATGTAATAGACGACCGCCAGATCGTGACTCACCATGATGTACGTCATGCCGTACTGACGTTGCAGGTCCTTCATCAGGTTCAAGATCTGCGCCTGCACCGATACGTCAAGCGCCGACACGGGCTCGTCAGCGACGATCAGTCGAGGATTGAGCGCGAGAGCGCGCGCGAGGCCGATACGCTGACGCTGACCCCCCGAGAATTCGTGTGGGTAGCGGTCGGCGACCTGGGGGTCAAGACCAACCGACGTGAGCAATTCCGCCACCCGATGCAATTGTTCCCCGCGAGAGCCCATCTTCTGGATAGCCAGCGGCTCACCCAGAATACCCGACACCTTCATGCGAGGATCAAGTGACGAATACGGGTCTTGAAACATCATCTGGCGGTCGCGTCGTGAGACCCGCGACGGCTTGTATCCCTTTGCCGAAACCAGCTGGTCGTCGAAATAGATCTCGCCCGCCGTGAGCGTCTCGAGTCCCACCAGCATGCGACCAATCGTGGTCTTGCCGCAGCCTGACTCGCCCACCAGGCCGAAGGTTTCGCCCTCGTACAACGTGAAGGAGACATCGGAGACGGCGTGGACCGCCCCCAGATTGTGGCGCACGACCCCACCCTTGATCGGGAATTCCTTGACGATGCCCTCGGCGCGCAAGATCTCCTTGCGGACCTTTACCCCCGTCGTTACTGCCGTCGGAACTCGCACGTGTACCGGGTCTGGTCCGTCCACCGGATGGAAGCAGGCGAAGAGGTGGTCGTCTCCTTGAATCGGAGGATCGTTTTGACGACACTGGTCCGTCGCGCGCGAACACCGCGGCGCGAAGCGACAACCCACGATCTCGTTG
>JAJZEN010000092.1 GCA_021828545.1 Actinomycetes bacterium | reverse complement strand
GGACCGCGCCATGGACTGATCGCCACCGTTCACTTCGCTCATCTCGCACCTTTCCTCCAAGTACCAGGGAGTCTCCCTCACGGCAGTGACAGCGCGGTCGCGTCGCACGCGCGAGGTGCCTCACGCGACCGCGGACGCGCGTGCCTCGAGCGCTTGTCGAGCCACTACAGCTGGTCGAACGACTACTGCTGGTCGAACCACTCCTGGAGTCGCTGGGCCTCGACGCTCTGGCGCACCGCAGTGCGGCACTTCTCGAGTCGTTTGCTCATCGCCTGACGAGAGATTCCCTTGGTTCGGGCGATCTCCTCGATCGACATCGTGCGAAAGGCGTACTGCCAGAACGCGTCGAAGTTCTCCCCGCAGAGTCGTTGGAGCTCCTCAATCACCCACTGGGGAGCCTCGGTCACCGCGGGCGAGGGGCGCGCCTCGATACCGCGCTCGAAGTCCGAGGATTCGAATCGTCGGTTCACCAAGTCGTGGTTCATCTGCACGATGTCGCGCGCCTTGGCCACCGAGACACCGAGCGCCACCGCGATCTCCTTGGACGAGAATCGCTTGGTCAGATCGCTGCGCAACAACTTCTGGAGTCTCAGGACGTACTCCATCTCGGACTCGCTGAGGCCCGCCTGCTGGCGAATCGCCTGGTTCACGAGCTTCATGATCCAGTAGTTCGCGTAGGTGGAGAATCGATTACCCTTCTCGGGGTCGAACCGGTGCAGGGCGTTGACCAGACCCTCGATGCCGGCGGCCTCGAGCTCGTCGTTGCCGAAGCGGTACCCGCGCTCCACCACGCGCAGTCGCACGAGTCCACACGTGGCGCGCAACAACGTCGACTCAGCACGCTGGCCCTCCTCGCGTTCACGTCGTAACGAGCGCGTCGTGGCGGCGTCGAGGTCGTCGTTCTCGAGTCGCGCGGCGGCGTCGCGACCGCGGATGATCTTCGGGAGAAGGGCGCGCTCCTGGTCGCTCGTGAGCGGTCGCAGCATCGTGAGACCGCCGACGGTGCGCAGTTCCTTAGGCACTACTCCCCGATCTTGACAGCAGCCACGCGCGCAACGTGGCCTCGGCCTCGTCGCCCCGAGGGGTGCCCAGGAGTTCCAGTCGCTCCTTGACGTCACGGATCGTGGTCATGGCGAGGTCGGGCGCGATACGTCCCTCGCGAAGATCGTGCTCCACGTCACGCAGCGCACCGGCCACCGCGGCGCGCAGCAACTGCGCCACCACCGCGGCGACGTCCTCGACGGTGTAGGCACGATCAAGGTCCTCGACCGCCAACTCACTCACCACCTCCGCGGCCGCGTCGTCGCCCCGTCGACGCAGGTGATCGACGACCTGCGACACGCTCGTGCCCGTGCCGAGCGCGAGGAAGATATCGCGTTCGAGGTCGTTGACGAAGTACTCCGCGACGAAACGACCTTGGACGTCGTGGGCGAAGTGCATCACCAGACGCAGCGCTTCGAGCCCGGGACGTTGTCGCGGGAGCCGCGCGACGCGCGACGACGCGACGGCGGGTTCAAGCGCCCGAGCCTGGGGATTGCGCACGAGTTCGGCCACCCGCGGTCGCACCACCGACAGATCGAGCCGCAGCGTGTCGGCGACCTTGACGAGGTACTGGTCGCGGACGAAGTCACTGGGGTGCTCGGCGAGGACTCGCAACGCGGCCTCGCCGGCGCGAGCGCGGCCTTCGGCGCTGGAGAGGTTGGCGGCGCTAAGGACGCGGTCCAGGCGGAACTGCAGGTACGGTACGGACTGCGCGACCGCGCGCGCCAGCGCCGCACGGTCGCGTTGGGCCAGGTCGGCCGGGTCCGACCCCACCGGCAACGTCGCCACGAACACGTCCACCTCGTGCTGGCGCTCCCACTGGTACACGCTGGCGGCGGCACTCTGGCCCGCGGCGTCGGCGTCGTAGGCCAACACGATGCGCTGGGCGAAATTGCGCATCGCGCGAAAGTGATCCTCCCCCAGGGCCGTCCCGCAGGTCGCGACCGCGCGGGGCAGTCCGGCCTGGAAACACGCGATGACGTCGGTGTAGCCCTCGCACACGATGATCTCGCCGGACTTGATGACGTCGTCCTTGGCCCAGTTGAGGCCGTAGAGCGTGCGACGCTTGGAGTAGATCGGTGTTTCGGGCGAGTTCTTGTACTTGGCTTCGCGGTATCCGTCGGGACTCTCAGGGGCACCCGGGAGGATTCGTCCACCTACCGCGATGGCCTTGTCAGACGAATCGAAGATGGGAAAGATCAGTCGAGCGCGTAGGGCGTCCTGGCGGCGTCCGCGCTTGTTGACGAACCCGAGTCCCGTGCCCTCGAGGACCTTGACGGAAAGGTCGAGCGACGTCGACAGGGCGTCCCAGTCGTCGGGCGCCCAGCCGAGGCGGAACTGGCGCGCCACGTCGCCGGAGATCCCTCGACCACGTAGGTAGTCTCTGGCCCCACGCGCGTCGGGCGAATGAAGGAGTCGCTCGTGGTACCACGTCACCGCCCGGTCCATCGCGCGCAGGAACTCCTGGCGGTCCTTGCGCGCCGGACCCGAGGAATCGTCCTCGTGCAGTTCGATGCCCGCGCGATCGGCGAGCGCGCGCACGGCCTCGACGAAATCGAGGTGCTGCATCTCGCGAACGAAGGTGATCTGGTCGCCCGACACCCGACACCCGAAGCAGTAGTAGCGACCCTCCTCGGCGTTGACCGAGAACGAGGGCGACTTCTCGGCGTGGAAGGGGCAGAGCCCCTGCCAGCGCCGACCGGTCTTCTTGAGGGCCACGTGCTCGGTAATCAGGGCCACGATGTCCGTGGCGGAGCGCACTTGAGCAATCTCTGCCTCGGAAATGGCCATAGGAAGAAAGTACAGGCTACCGCGAGGATCTTCAGCGCTAGCGCCCACCCGCGCACTCCTAGACTTTGGCCCATGTCAGATTTTGCCGTCGAAGCGGACGCCATCGTTCGAACGTACAACGACGGTGAGGTGCAGGCGTTGAAGGGCGTGTCCCTGCGCGTACCGCGCGGCGAAGTCTTCGGCCTCCTGGGTCCCAACGGTTCGGGCAAGACGACGATGGTGCGCATCCTCTCGACGATCCTCTCCCCCACGTCGGGCACCGCGACCGTCGACGGTTTCGACGTCGTGCGCTGCCCCGACCAAGTCCGCCGGCCCATCGGCCT
>JAJZEN010000084.1 GCA_021828545.1 Actinomycetes bacterium | reverse complement strand
GCCCTCGACGAGCGTGGCCGAGTCGCTCTCCACGCTCGCCCCACCCACCGCCACGCAGTACCGCGTGCTGTGGCTGGGCGATCCCTCGATCCTGCCCGTCGCGGGGTGGACGGTGGCGCCGGGTCTGGCCGCGGCGACGTCGATGAACGGGTTGCCCGGTGGCGACACCCTCTTCTCGTCGCCGAGTACGGGCTCCGCCGACACCATTATGAACGCGGTCAACATCGCGCTCGAGGGCCGCACGGTCAACCTGGGCGCGCTACTCGCGCCCGCGGGCATCTCGGCGATTGTGGTCATGGATGCGTCGACGCCCCAGTTGGCCGGCGTCGAATCCTCGCCCGTGCGCACGGTGCCCGCGGGGCTGGTGACCTCACTCAACGCCCAGACCGACCTCGCCCTGGAGCTGTCGACGTCGACGGTGCAGGTGTACGCCAACGCCGAGTACAACGGCGTGGTTCGTGAACGGGCCTCGAAGTCCGCGCCGTGGACGTCGGTGCTCTCGCCGGTGACCAACCGCGGGGTCGTGACGGGCGGAGATCAGGTCGAGGTCGGGCTGGCGCCCGCCAGTGCGTTCTCCTTGAGCGTCTCGCACCACGCGCTGGCGCGCGGTTCGCTCGACGGATGGGCGGGGTCGTACGTGATTCCTCCCTCGCCGTCGAGGGTGACGGCGACCCTGAGTCTGCACCGGTTCCCCCTGAACGGGCTGCTCGCGTTCCTCACCTTGTCGTTGTGGTCGATCGTGTGGTTGGGCTTCGGTTGGGTGCATCGTCTCGAGTGGCTCTTCACCGGCCGCCCCCGAAGCGGCCGTCACCGCGCGGCAGCGCCGACGACCCCCGAGGAGCACAGTGCGTAGATCAGGACTGACGGTACTCGTGGTGGTGGCCCTGCTGGCGGCCGTGGGCGTGGCTACTATTCGCGGTGGGGTCACCAACGTCGCCCCCAACGCCGCAACGGCGGGTCCGAGTGCTCAGTCGAGTGCCCTGTACTGCACGGGCCTCACCAATAACCGCGGGGGACTGCGCGGCGTGGTGACCTTCATCAACACCACCGGGAGCACCCGTCACGTGGTCGTGCACGCGGTGGCGACGGGGGCCACGTCGGCGGTGGCGACCGCCCTCACCCTCGGACCCTTCGCGCGCCGTAGCGTGACGCCGACCAACCTGGTGGTGGGCGGTACCTACGCGCTGTCGGCGCAGATCGACGGTGGGGGGGTCAACGGCGAAGAGGTGGTGACCCGACACGGCACGCAGGCCCCGTGCGTGAGCCAGGGGGTGACCACGTGGTACGGCGCGGGTTTTGATACCACGGTGGGATCGAGCGCGACTCTGAGCGTCTACAACCCCACCGCGACCGCGGCGGTCTTTAACGTCACCACGTTCTCCGGCGGCGGGTACCTCGCGCCAGCTCGACTTCAGGGGGTGACCGTCGGCGCGCACGCGGTCCTCACGCTGGATCTGGGCGAAGAGATCGTGGCCACCACCAACGTGGGCGTCGAGGTGTCGGTGTTGCGCGGATCGCTCGTGGTCGTCGGCGACCAGGTGTCGGGTACCACGTCGTCGTTTAATTACGGCACCGCGGCCCTGACCACGTCGGGCGCGTTCACGCTCGTCACGACCGCCAACGGGGCACTCGCTCAGGTGCGTCTGGCCAACCCCGGCCCCGCCGCGGCGGTGGTGAAGGTGCGCGTGACGCTAGGGAGATTCAACGTCGCCCCCCAGTCCACCACCATTCCCGCCTACCACAGTTCGATCATCACCATCACGCCCAACACGGCCATCCCCGCCTCGGGTGAGGCCGCCCTGTCCCTCGTCGCGTCGCACCCGGTGCAGGCCACGTTGGCGACGGGTACCACCAGTGGTCTCACGTTGTCCCCCCTCGCCACGCCGGTGGCACGCGCGGTGCTGGCGGACGTGACGGGCGCAGGCTTTGGCGAGGCGACGCTCACCAACGCCCGGGCCAAGACCACGAGCGTCAGCTGGACACTGATTCACGACAACAGGGTCGAGGTCACCGGTGCGTTGTCCCTCGGGGGGGGCGCTACGGTGTCGCTCGGTCAATTGGTGGGGGGACGCGCGAAACTACGCGGCGCGACCTTTGTCGCGACGACGCGCAAGGCCGCACTCGTCGTGGACGCCATCTTGAACACGTCGCCCATTGGCTTGACGTTGGCCGCTCCGTTAAACGGCGGGTAGGGTCGGCGGCTGCCAGGTGGGCACGGTGGCGGGCACCGGCGCCGGCGTGGGTGCCACGTTCCCGTTGGAGGAGCCCTCGACGTCCTTGGCCGACGAACGACGTAGTCCCAAGGCGCTCACGGTCCGCGTACCAGCGGGGTGCACCGGCTCACCGTGCGCCTCGTCGATGAGTTGCGCGGCGGCCTCGCCGTCGATCGTCTCGTGCTCGAGCAGCGCGCGCGTCAGGGACTCCAACCCCCGACGGTGCAAGGTCAGCACTTCGATGGCGCGCGATTCCTGCTCGCGCAAGATGCGCTCCACCTCGTCGTCGATGATCTGAGAGGTGTGATCGGAGTAATCGCGGGTGTGCATCAGGTCCTCGCCCAGGAACACCTGATTATTCGAACCCCACGCCATGGGCCCGATCTCCTTGGACATCCCCCACTCGCGCACCATGCGGCGGGCCAGTTCGGTATTGCGTTGCAAGTCGTCGGCGGCACCCGTGGAGAGATCCCCGTAGACGAGCAGCTCGGCGACGCGTCCGCCCATGCGCATGCACAAGGAGTCCTCGAGGTGCTGGCGCGACATGATGTAGCGGTCCTCCTCGGGCAACGTCATCGTCACTCCCAGCGCCATTCCGCGCGGGATGATGGTGATCTTGTGCAGCGGATCGGTCTTGTCCAAGACGTAGGCCAACAGGGCGTGCCCCGATTCGTGGAAGGCGATGCGCTCGCGCTCGTCGTCGTGCAGGACCATGGAGTCGCGTTGTTGGCCCATCATGACGCGATCGCGCGCGCTCTCGAAGTCCTCCATCGAGATGGTCTCGGAATGGCGACGCACCGCGTGCAACGCGGACTCGTTGACCAAGTTGGCCAGGTCCGCCCCACTCATGCCGGGCGTACCGCGCGCCACCATCTCCAGGGAGACGGTGGCGTCCAGGGGTTTACCCTTGGAGTGGACCTCGAGGATGGGCAGGCGCTCGTCGAGGTCGGGTAGCGGGACGACGATCTGGCGGTCGAAGCGTCCCGGGCGCAGCAGGGCCGGGTCGAGGACGTCGGGACGGTTCGTGGCGGCGATGACGACGACGCCCTCGGCGGGGTCGAAGCCGTCCATCTCACTGAGCATCTGGTTGAGGGTCTGCTCGCGCTCGTCGTGCCCCCCGCCGACCCCGGCGCCGCGCTTGCGGCCGATCGAGTCGATCTCGTCGATGAAGACGATCGCCGGGGACTGCTTGCGCGCGGTGGAGAAGAGGTCGCGCACCCGGCTGGCTCCCACGCCCACGAACATCTCCATGAAGTCCGATCCCGACACCGAGAAGAAGGGGACGCCGGCCTCCCCGGCGACGGCGCGCGCGAGCATGGTCTTGCCCGTACCGGGGGGTCCCACCAACAAGATGCCCTTGGGGATCAAGGCACCCATCGCCGCGTAGCGGCCGGGTGTCTTGAGGAACTCGACGACCTCGTTGATCTCCTGTTTGACGCCGAGGTACCCCGCGACGTCGGCGAAGGTCGTGGTGGGTCGGTCCTGGTTGAACTGTTTGGCCTTGGAACGCCCCACCGACATCATGCCGTTCATCTGACCGCGTGCCTGGCGCGACAAGAAGTACATGAACCCGCCGAAGATCAAGATCCAGATGAGGTACGGCAGGAGCGTCGCGGCGAGGCTCGAGGGACTGGCGAACGTGACCGCCACGTTGTCCGAGCGCAGCGTGGCGATTTCGTCACTCAACACGGGCACCGGGCCGTTGGTGGAGTAGTTCGTGCCGTCGGAGAGTTGGCCGGTCAGGACACCCGTGTTGTTGTTGAGACTCGCCGAGACGACCTTCTGCGCCTTGGCGTCGGTCAAGAGCGTGGAGTAGTTGAGATCCTTGACGTTCTTGGTCGAGAAGAGGGAGTTGATGACGATGAAGCCAATGATGAACAGAATGATCGCGAAGGTGAGCACGCGACGTCGCGCGTCGGGGGGCATGGGGCTCGGTCCGCCCGGCACGTACTTGCGCCAGTTGTTCTGTTCAGGGGATGGCATTGTCACGTTTCTAATCTAGAGGTGGTGAACGATACCCGTTTCTCGGGTCCTGTGCAAAACCTTTGAGTTGTTAGCGTGAGGGGTGGTGACCGACACGAATTTTAAGAATCAGCCACGCGTCGTGGCCATCCTCGTCATAGCGGTAGGGGGATTTTTGCTCGGCCAGATCGTGGCGTCGGTCCTCGATGCGGTCCTCGTCTCGCTGACGAAATATCCCGGTGGCGTCACCGCGCTCTCGAGCGCGAGTGAGCCACCATGGTGGTCGAATGTCGTGGGATTAGGCGGACTTTGGGTGGGCTTCGGCCTCGCGGTTTACCTCGCCCATCAGCGCGGAGGGTTAGGGACCTTCGAGGGCGCGTGGCGAGTGCGTCGCTATGACGCACTCTTCCTCGGACTGGGCGTGGCGTGTCAAGTAGTGGTCGGCCTGGCCTACGCGCCGTGGCATTTTAAGAATATGAACAATCCGGTGCACCACCTCTTCGGCGCGGCGCACGGTCCGGAATTCGCACTGCTGGCCGTGATGACCGTGGTCGGCGCCCCGGTGATGGAGGAGTGGTTGTTTCGCGGCGTGATTTTTCGCACTCTCGACGGCGCCCTCACCTCGCGCTGGGGTCGACGCGGCACCGCGTTGGCGGTGACGCTGAGCGCGGTGGTGTTCGCCGCCGCGCACGCCGAGTGGCTTCAGTTCCCCGGACTCGCCTTTCTCGGGGTGGTGCTGGCCCTCGTCGTGCACCGTACGCGGCGTCTCCTCCCGGCGGTGCTCACTCACGCGGGCTTCAACGCGCTGACGATGGGGAGCTTGATCGCCCAGAGGATCCACCACTAGTGCGTCGACTTCGTCGGCTGAGTGTCCTGGCCTGGCTCGACGTCGCGGCGGTACTCGCGGTGATCGTGGTCACGGTGTGGTCGCTGCACCCGAGCCTGATCTTGTCGCGCACGCTGATCACCGGCGGCGATACGGGTTCTCACATCGTGCTGCCCGCCTTTTTGCGCAGCCAGGGGGACCTCCTGCACGTGACGCCGTGGTACCCCGGGTGGTTCGACGGCATGCCCGCCTACACCTACTACTTCGTGTTGCCGGACTACTTGGCGGTGTTGGGTAGTTACGTGATCGGTTTCGCCGTGGCCTTCAAGCTCGCCACCATCGTGGGTTCGGTCCTGACGCCCGTCGGGGCCTACGTGATGGCGCGACTCTTTCGCGCTCCGCGCCCGGTGCCGGCGGCGCTGGCGCTGGCGACGCTGCCCTTCCTCTTCGACGCGAGCTTCACCATCGACGGCGGGAACCTGTTCTCGACGATGGCGGGGGAGTACGCCTTCTCCCTCTCGCTCGCCTTGGGTCTGATCACCATTGGACTCTTCGCGCGCGGCGTGCGCACCGGCCGGGGCTACTGGTGGTCGGCCATCTTCTTGAGTCTCACCCTGGCCGCGCACCTCCTGGGGTGGATGTACGCCCTCGGGGCGATCGCCGTGGTGGTGGTCCTCGAGCTCTTTCAGCGACGGGGTCGGGGCGACCCCCGAGAGGAGCGCACCCGCGGGGACTACGCGCGCCCCCTACGGTTCGCGATCGGCGCCACACTGATCTCCCTCGGGCTGTCGGCGTGGTGGTTGGCGAGTTTCGCCACCACGCAGAGTCTGACCAACTCAATGGGGTACGTGAACGACCCGACGGGGACCCTGCACCAGATCTTCACCACACTGGGATGGTTCACCAGCACTGGCGGGGCCGCGGGCGACCGCTGGGTGATCGTGCTGGCGACATTGGCCGTCGCCCTGGCCGCGGTCGTCCGCGATCGTCTGGGGATGGTGCTCTCGATCTTGACGCTCGGGTCGCTGGTGGCGTTCGTGTACGACCCCCAGAGCGTGCTGTGGAACGAGCGCTTCGTCCCGTTTTGGTTTCTCGGCATTCACCTCCTCGCGGGCTGGATGGTCGGCTACCTGGCCTGGCGTTGGGTGCAACGCCAGCGGCGCATCGACCTCGTGCTCGAACTCAGCGAGGAGGTACCCGAGGAGGAGGCCGCGACGACGTCCCTCGCGGTGCCGACGTGGCGCCAGGAGTGGCGCACGAGCCTGCACCGCGCCCGGCTCATCAACGCCACCTCGAGCATCATCTTGCTCGGTCTCCTCTCGACGGTGCCGGGTCTCGTGCCCGGTATCGCGCGCACACTGCATCTCTCGACCAGTGGCAATCAGGTGACGAACTGGGCGTCGTACAATTACTCTGGCTACCAGAGCAAGGCCGCGTGGCCCGAGTACCACGACCTGATGACCACCATGGCGCGCGTGGGTCGCAAATACGGTTGCGGTCGTGCGATGTGGGAGTACGCTTCGGCCGAGGGCCGCTTCGGCACCCCCGAGGCCCTCATGCTCTTGCCGTACTGGACGAATAATTGCGTCGACTCCATGGAGGGGCTCTTCTTCGAGTCCTCACCGACGACGCCCTACCACTTCCTCGACCAGGCCGAGTTGAGTCTCAACCCGAGCGACCCCCAAGTGGGCTTGCCCTACGGCTCGCTCAACATCCCCGAAGGCGTGGCCCACCTACAGATGCTCGGGGTCAGGTACTACATCGCCTTCTCCGCAGCCGCCGTGGCCCAGGCCAAGGTTGACCCCCAACTCACGCTCGTCGCCACGACCAAGGCCTGGCCGAGCCCGGGAGCGCAGTGGTTCGTCTACCTGATCAAGCACAGTCCCGTGGTCGAACCCCTCACGCACGACCCGGTCGTCGTCGCGGGACTCTCGAGTCGAGTGGCGTGGTTGAACGCCAACACCACGTGGTGGCTGGACCCGACGTCCTGGGACGTCCCCCTGGCCAGTAGTGGTCCTCGCGCGTGGCCCCACGTCGCACTCGCCTCGCGGGCGTCCCCGTCAGCCAGGCTGGCGCACGTGGTGGTGACGCACGTGGTCCAGCGCACCCAGTCCATCAGCTTTCACGTCTCGCGCGTGGGCGTCCCGGTGCTGGTGAAGATCTCGTACTACCCGCGTTGGCACGCGACGGGCGCCACGGGTCCCTACCGAGTGAGTCCCAATCTCATGGTGGTGGTTCCCACCTCCACGCACGTGTCACTCACCTACGGGTCCAGCGCCGCGGTGACGTGGGGCAATGCGCTGAGCGACCTCACCGGACTCGGCGCCCTGGTGGTGGCGTTCTTCGCGCTTCGAAGGCGACGTCTTGCCCGCCGGTAGGATGACCAGTCATGGACACATCGCTGATCTTCAAGGCCTACGACGTACGCGGCACCTACCCTGATCAACTCGACGAAGACGTGGCGCGCGCGACGGGTTCGGCCTTCGCGAGTTTCGTGGGTGGTCCCTCGATCGTCGTGGCTCGCGACATGCGACCCTCGGGACCGAGTCTCGTCGAGGCCTTCGCCGAGGGCGTGCGTCGGGTGGGTGTCGAGGTCGTCGACATCGGTCTGGCCTCGACGGATTTACTCTATTTCGCCTCAGGATTCCTCGACGCCCCCGGCGCGATGTTCACCGCGTCGCACAATCCGGCGCAGTACAACGGCATCAAGATGTGTCTCGCCGGTGCCAAGCCGATCGGACTCGAGACGGGGCTCGCCGACATCGAGCGTCTCGCGACGCAGTTCTACGCGACGCCGGCGGTGGGCGACCTTGCGGCGCTCAGTCACCGAGGGGTCCTCGACGAGTGGGTCGCACACGTTCATTCCTTCGTCGACACCTCGAAATTGCGGCCCCTCAAGATCGTCTGCGACACGGCCAACGGAATGGGCGGCTACGTGGCTCCGCTGATCTTCGCGGGCCTACCCTTTGAGGTCGAGATCATGTACCCCGAGCTCGACGGTACCTTCCCCAATCACCCGGCCGACCCCCTCAATCCCGCCAACGTCGTGGACCTGCAGCGTCGGATCCTCGAGACCGGCGCCGACATCGGCTTGGCCTTCGACGGCGACGCCGATCGGGTGTTCCTCATCGACGAGCGGGCCCAGGGCATCAGTGGCTCGACGACCACGGCCATGGTGGCGGCGAGTCTGCTCGACAAGAATCCCGGCGCGACCATTCTCTACAACGTCATCTGCTCCAAGTCGGTGCCCGCCGTCATCGCTGAGCACGGCGGAGTGGGGGTGCGTACGCGCGTGGGACACAGCTACATCAAACAGACCATGGCCGAGACCAACGCCATCTTCGGGGGTGAGCACTCGGGCCACTACTACTACCGCGACAATTACCGGGCCGATTCCGGGATCATCACGGCGCTGGTGGTCCTGGAATTGCTCAGTGCGTCCGGTGGTCCCCTGTCGGAACTGGTCGCCCCCTTCAATCGCTACGCCGCCTCGGGAGAGATCAACACGGTCGTGGCCGACCCCGCGGCGACGGTCGCGGCGATATCGGCGACGCTGCGCGGGGGCGAGGTGGCGATCGACGAACTCGACGGACTTACCGCGGACTACGGCGACTGGTGGTACAACCTGCGGCCCTCGAACACCGAACCACTGTTGCGCCTCAACGTCGAGGCGCGCACGTCGCAGGAGTGTGCCCAGCACGTCGACGAAGTCGTCGCACTGATAAGGGCGAACTGACGATGGCCCTCGACACCTTCCTCCTGGACTTACTCCAAGACCCGGCCGACCACGGGCCGCTGCGGTACGTGGCGGCCCGTGAGGTCCTCTACAATCCGCGCACGCACCACGCCTACGCTGTTCGCGACGACATCCCGGTGTTACTGGCGGGCGAGACGCGTGTCGTCGATGACGTCGAGCACGACGAGATTATGAACGACCCGACCGGTCGTGATACGGGGCGTCCCTAGCGATCATCGTAGATGTGACCGAGGCCCCCCGGTGGCTCGTCGTACGCCGTCGACGTCGAAGAGTGGGGGCGCTCCATTTTGGGCGGACTCGGCGGCGTCCGCTCAGAGGAAGGACCGGAATCCGCATCTGAGCCCGCTGGTCGAAATGGTCGACGGCGACGCGCCCGGGAGGGTCGACGGTGAGAACCATCACGTCGGCCAGTTTCTCATCGACGGGCGATCAGGGGTCATCCGAAGTTGGTGGCGCGACACGAGATACCTACGTCGCCACCGCCCTCGGGCGCGTGAGGACACGTGGTTGAAAGTTCCCGGCGATGAGTCTTCACCCTGGCCGGACGTGCGACTTCGACCGGAGGGAACCGCGTCCGCATCTTCGCGCGTCGCTCGTGTCCAGGGGCGGGTTGGGCACGAGTCACGACGTGCCGAAGCCGAGCAGTTCGCCTCTCGGGCCAAGGATCTCTATTTTGACCACGTCGGGACGGAGCGTCGTGATCACCGCGCCCGCCACAGCGGAATCCCCGACGAGGGCGAGGACGTCAAGATGAATCGTGCCCGTGGGCCCGACCACTCACTGGCCGATTGGCATGGTAAAGACCATGGAAGAGTCGGTTGCCTCCCCCAATCGCGTCGCGGTCAAGCGGGCGTGGGCGGGAGGCGAGACGTCCGTCGCGCCTGGCTCGGAGTCGCGTGATACCGGGGAGCTCCAGGACATTGAGGTCGGCCGTGGCGCCGAGGACTGACTCATCGGTCACTACGGTGATCCGCGAGGGTGAAGATCGTTGGCGATTCATGAATCGACGTGATTGCGTGGCGTGTAGGAACCGCCCCCGGTTATGTCGCTTCCGAACTTGGGTTGCTTGGGGTTTGCGTCGGAGCATCATCGGCGCCTTCGCTCAGGGCGGTGCTGGAGGGGTGGGTGACGGACAAACGAGACTGGGCGCCTTCGAGCAAGGAAGGCGAAGCGCTGAGGTTGGTCAGCGCATTGATGAAGTCGTCGCCGCTGATGCGTAGGAGTGTGCAATCGGTCCCGGCGGTAACTGACGCGGTGCGCCGAACGTGCGCCATGAGACCGATCTCCCCGAAATAACTGCCTGGTCCAAGTGTGCGCAGCCACTGCGGTGCGCCGCCGCCCTCACCGGTGGCGGAGACTTCGAGGCTCCCTTGCACGACCACGTAGAAGGCGTCGGCCACGTCGCCCTCGATGACCACGGGCGTCCCCTCGGGTACCTCTTCTTGCGTCGCCGCGTTCGCCATCGCTTCGACACTGGCGCGCGACGCCGAGGCGAAGAGGTTGAGCTGCTCGATGATGGCCACCCGGGGGGCCAACGCGACCGCGCGTTGAGCGCTCACCCGGTCGAGGGACAAAAGTCGAGGCAGGGCGACGAGGCAGAGCGCGGGTACGCCGAGACCGTAGACGACCAGCGCGGTGTCGAGTCCGGCGCGCAGGAGAAAAGGCGTGATGAGCGCACCTATGCTGATAGCGCTTAGAACCAGGGCGAAGAACACGCCAAACACTCGGGCCACCATCTCCTTGGGCGACGAGCGCTGGAGGGCGGTAATCGCGAGCGTGTCCACGACCAGTGTCCCGGCCCCGCGGACCACCTCGATCAAGAACGCCACCGCTGGCTGGTGCACGTAAACCAACAACACATTTGGCATGGTGTAGAGGGCCATGCCGCCGAGTATCGCGCCAGCCAGTCGGGGTCGAGCGGCCAGACGGTTGACGACGCCGGCGCCCAATACTCCCCCCACGCCTAAGCCGGCGAGAAGGTATCCGTATCCGGAAGAACCAGTGTGAAGTTGCTGCGTGGCGATGGGGGCGAACAAGACAGTGTCGGTCCCGTAGACGAAACTCGCGAGGGTACTGAATGCCACGAACACGACGACGGTGGTAGAGGAGGCAACGACCTTGAGGCCTTCGGCCATTTGGCGCAAGGCTCCCAATTGTCCTCCATTGGTGACGTCAGTGGGTTCGCTGCGGACCGACATTCGCGACACGATCACGGCGGCGACGCCGAAGGACGCCGCATTGACGATGATGGCCAGAATGGCACCGCCGCCGAGGACGAGCACAGCGCCAATCGCCGGCCCGAGAACGACCACCAGGTTGTCCACGGATGCGCTGAGGGCGTTCGCGGCGGCCAGGTCGTCCTCACTGGACACTTGGGGGATCACCGCCGCCACCGACGGCAAATACGGAGTACCCACGGCCGCGCCGAGCGCCGCCAGGGCAACGAGCACGCCCGGTGAGCCGTGGCGCCACGCCGCCACCGCTAGGCCCGCCTGGACGACCATCGCGACGATGTTGATCAGGGTCATCAGACGGATTCGCTCGAACTTCTCGGCGATGACACCGCCGTAGACACTCAGCAAGAGCGCGGGCACGAACCGCCCCAAGGACCCGATGGCGACCCACGTCGCCGAATGAGTCCTATCGAAGAGCAGTACCGCGAGCGCAACGACGTACGCCCACGATCCCGACGCCGAGATCAATTGACTCGCCATGAGAAGGCGCAGATCGCGGGATCTCATGGCGGAGCGGAAACTACCCGCTCGGCCACCGCCTGTCGACATTCCCCTCCTCGGACCGGTGTCCATTACGGTACCGCGGGTGATTCACCATTGCAACTAATGTGCGAGAAGAAGTGACAGGGAAAGTACTTCCGAGGAACGGGGCCGGGATCACGGAACGCGCTGAAGTTGTCGGCGGTACCTCCGCGCCGATATGGGGTGGTATGAACGAATCGTGGGACGCGCCGTGCGGCTGATCTTCTGTGGCGTTAGGGGATCGACCCCCGCGCCGGGCGCGGAGTTCCTCCGCTATGGCGGCCACACTTCGTGTGTCGCCGTCTCTAAGGCTGGCGAGGCGCCGTGCCTGATCTTAGATGGTGGGACGGGCCTGCGACGAGTCTCCCCGTGGTGTGGAGATGAGCCGTTTCGAGGTACGGTGCTGTTGTCTCACCTGCACTGGGACCATACCCACGGGTTGCCCTTCTTCGACGCCGGTGTGCGTCCGGGGCATCGCGTCACGCTCCTGCTCCCCGCGCCCGATGGCGAACCGATGGAGATTCTCGGCCGCGGCCTCTCACCGCCGCATTTTCCGATCGGACCCGAAGACCTCGGTGAGGGCTGGACCTTTGGTCGGTTGGCCGAAGGGTTCCACGAGATTGAGGGCTTTAGGGTGCTGGTGCGCGAAATCCCACATAAGGGTGGACAGACGTTCGGCTTCCGGGTGGAGCATGACGGCTCGAGTTTCGCCTACTTATCCGATCACGCACCCCTCCTGCTGGGGCCCGGTGCCCATGGTGAGGGCAAGTTGCACGAGGCCGCTCTCGAACTGGCGCACGGCGTCGATGTGCTCGTCCACGACGCCCAGTACCTCGGGCGAGAGTTCCCGGAGGTGGCGTTCCTGGGTCACGCCAGCGTCGAGTACGCTTGCTCGTTGGCCGAAGCGGCGGCCGTCAGGTCTCTCGTGTTGTTCCATCACGCCCCATCACGCACCGACGAGGAGATCACCGCGATGGTAGACGCGTTGGCGCCCTCGACGTTTGACATCTGCGCCGCCGAGGAAGGAATGGTGATCGAACTGTGATCGAGGATGCGGAGCTGATCCTCTCGCCGTATGTCCCACGACTCGCCACCGAGTGGCTCGAGAGTATGCCCAGTGAGTCGGTCCGGGTCCTGGAGGGCACCCTGGCCTTCGCCGACATCTCGGGGTTCACGCGCCTGACCGAGATCCTCGCCCTTCGAGGGAAGGCGGGCGCGGAGGAGTTGACCGGACACCTCGACGTCACCTTCACCGAGTTGCTCGGCATCGCGTACGCCAATGGTGGCGAACTGATCAAGTGGGGCGGTGACGCGGTGTTGCTCTGGTACCACGACACCGACCACGCGCCACGTGCCGTGGACGCGGCGTGGCGCATGCAGCGCACCATGTCGCGGATTGGCCGTTTGTCGACCTCCGCGGGGCGGACCGTACTGCGGATGTCCGTCGGTATCCACAGCGGCGACTTCCATTATTTCTCCATTGGCGCTCTGCACCGGGAGTTGATCGTGACCGGTCCGGCGGCCAGTCGATGCGCCCGACTCGAAGCGATCGCCGAGTCCGGCGAGATCGTGGTCAGTGCGCAGACGGCGGCCCTGCTCGCGCCCGACGTCGTGGGTCAGGCGAAGGGGGACGGTTTTCTTGTCGTTGCCGCGCCTCGCCTAGCGACCCCGCCGATACCGACCCGCATCACTCCGGTCGGGCGGCCCAGTCTATGTTTGCCCGCTACTCTCCTGGATCATCTCGTCGCGGCGCCCATCGAGAGCGAACACCGGCAGGTTGGCGTGGCCTTCGTCGAATTCTCCGGTCTCGACCAACTCTTGGCCGACGAGGGGGACCACCGTCTGGCCTCAGCGCTGGAGCGATTCCTCACCAACGTCCAGGAGACGTGCGCACGTAAT
>JAJZEN010000164.1 GCA_021828545.1 Actinomycetes bacterium | reverse complement strand
CACCGCGACCGGAATGGCCGTCACTAGTCCCGTCACCGGTGCCAGGGAGCGGAGATTCACCTCAAACGCGCCCGTCCACGCATTGCGAACGCTACCCACGGTCCACGCTCACCAGGTGGCGAGAATCGCGGGGAATCTCACGCCTCGGTCGACCCAGGGGTGTGGTGCACGAGGGGATCGACGATCTCGAGTGCGAGCAGTGGAGCGGAGGCCTTCGAGATGCACTCCTGGTACTCCAAGGCGGCCCTCGAATCCGCGACGATCCCGCCGCCCGCCTGAATGGTCGCGCGACCGCCACGTAGGGATACGGTGCGAATGGTGATGGCGAAATCAGCGTCACCACGCAGGGAAAAATAGCCCAGCGCGCCACCATAGGGACCGCGCCGTACCGGCTCGAATTCGTCGATGATCTCCATGGCGCGCACTTTGGGAGCCCCACTTAACGTACCCGCCGGAAAGAGGGCGTCGAAGGCGTCGAAGGCGTCGAGTTCCTCGCGTAGGCGCCCCGTCACTTGTGAGACGAGGTGCATGAGATGGCTGAAACGTTCGACCTGCGCCATTCGTTCGACTCGAACGGTCCCGGGTTCGGCCACTCGACCGACGTCGTTCCTCCCGAGATCGACCAACATGACATGTTCGGCGATCTCTTTCTCGTCACGCATGATTTCGGCTTCCAGCGCCGCGTCGTCGGCGTCGGTAGCGCCGCGCGGTCGAGTACCCGCAATGGGGCGAGTTGTGACGTCACCGTGGGCCACGCGCACCAACATTTCGGGTGAGGCGCCGACAATCTGACTCTCTCCGCTGTCGACCAGGTACATATAGGGTGAGGGGTTCAGTGCGCGTAGCACCCGGTAGAGCGTCAGCGGGTCGACGCGAGTCGGGCGTGAAAATTGCTGCGAGGGGACGACTTGAAATATATCGCCAGCGAAAATGTACTCGCGGCCGCGGGCCACGACGTCAGAGTATTGCTCGAGTGTGAAGTTCGACAGGCTCGCGGCCAAGGTCCGGACGTCGATGAGGGTCCGCTGGGCGGGGGCGGTCGCGACGAGGCGCTCCACCCCTGGGTCGCTCGCTGGCGAGGGCGCCAGTAACGTGGCGACGATGGAGTCGAGTCGCGAGACGGCGCTCGCGTGAGCTCTTTGCACGTCTGCCTCGACGAAGGCGAGCACCACCACGGTGGTCGAGTGACGCAGATGATCACAGATCAGCACGCTGCCGGGGAATGAGAAGTCGACGTCGGGCCAAGGATCCACGTCGTCGTCTCGAGGTAGGTCCTCTAGGCGACGTACGTAGTCGTACGAGACGAAGCCCACGGCGCCACCAAAGAACGAGGGGAGGTCCGGGGGGGCGTACGTGCGATACGTCGCCAAGACGTCGCGCAACGTCGCGAGAGCGCCGCGTGGGTTCAGCGGATCGTCGCGACCTTCAATCACGATCTGGTCCGCGTAGGAGTGTAGCCGCCACTGGCGATCGAGTCCGATGAAGGAATAACGACCGGTGTCGTCGCCGAGGGCCGCGCTCTCGAGCAAGCAGAAAGCGCGCTCCGGCGTGAATCGTTGGTAGATCGACACGGGCGTGTCGCGATCGAGCTGAAGGGTCTCGGTAAGCGCGATCGTGTTGTACCCGTCGGCCGCGAGGTCGTTGAAGTCAGAGAGTGTGAGCGCCACGTAGTCAGGTTAGTTAGCTCCTCGACCTAGAATGCGCTTATGCCGCCTGGTCCGCACCTGCTGGTCATCGATAATTACGATTCATTCGTCTATAACTTGGTGCAGTACGTCGGCGAACTGGGCGCCACCGTCGACGTCGTGCGCAACGACAAAATTGGTGTCGCTGAAATAGCGGCGAAGCGCTACGACGGGGTTCTGATTTCGCCCGGTCCCGGTCATCCCCGTAGCGCGGGGAACTGTATCGACATCATTCACTACTGCGCCGAGGTAAATTTGGCCATGTTGGGTATCTGTCTCGGACACCAAGCCCTGGGCGAGGCCTTCGGCGCCGACGTCGTGCCGGCTCCCGAATTACTGCACGGTCGTTCCAGTGCGGTGCACCACGAAGGCACCGGTGTCTTCGAAGGGTTACCTGTTCCGATGACCGCGGGCCGCTACCACTCCCTCGTGGTGGAGTCGGCGACTTTACCCGCCTGCTTCGAAGTCACCGCGACCAGTGGCGATCTCATTATGGGGATGCGACACGTTACGGCGCCCCTGGAGGGTGTTCAGTTCCACCCTGAGTCAGTGCTGACCGAATGCGGCTATCGATTGCTCGCCAATTGGCTCACGGTCTGCGGGTCGACCGTGGCGCTCCAACGGTCGACGTCGCTCGTGACAATGAGCGAGTCGATTCGCCGCTCCCTTCCCCAACCTTCCACGACGCGTTAGAGGAATTCGCCCACCCCCACGCGACGTTCCTCGACGGCACCGTTGACGCGGGTGACCACGTAGGCCGCCGGACCGTCGTGCGGTGACGTGGGAACGTCGGCGACCACGCGTATCGCTTCGGTGCCCTCGTACCAGATACCGACGTGATCGTCCGTGGCGTAGGCGACATTGGGCAAGTTCCCCGTCCCCACGACCTGTTGCAAGAGGGGGCGCCGTTGGGCTTCGGAGTCGTAGTGCACCCCATTGGCGTAGGGTACGAGTCCCAGACCGTTCTCGACCGAACGCAACATCGGGCCAAAGGAATCGGTGGGACCCCCAACGTGCCAACAAAGGCTGCCGGCCGAGACTCCCGCCAAAATCACGCCGTGTTCCCAGGCATCGCGCATGGCCGTATTGACACCGTGCAACTCCCAGAGACTGAGTAGATTAGCGACGGAACCACCCCCGACCCACACCAGGTCACTCGTCGCGAGCTGTTCCTCGGGCGGCGCGGAGGGTTGGGGAAAGAGTTTGAGCTCGGTGACGTCGCATCCCACCGCGTTGAACGCGGCGTACAAGAGCGCGTAATACGCCGCGTCATCCCCGGACGCGGTTAAGACCAGGCACACGCGTGGTCTCGTGGCACCCGTGAGGGTGAGCGCTTCGAGCAACATGTCACCTAAGCGGGCACTCTGTTGTACCGGACCCGGAACGAAACCCCCCGACGTGGCGAGAATCCTCGGAATGCTCACACCGGCGATACTACTTGTCGCGTAGGTGCGCGGCGAAGAAGTCAAGGGTTCGCTGATGGGCGTCGGCGGCCGCGGCGGGGTTGTAGACACCGGGGCGCGCGTCGCAACTAAAGCCGTGCTCGGCGTCGGCGTAGCGAATGATATCGGTGTCGAAAGCGATGGCGTCGGTCGCGTCGCGTAGCGCTTCGACCTGAT
>JAJZEN010000161.1 GCA_021828545.1 Actinomycetes bacterium | reverse complement strand
GCGCCACATAATTCTCTGGGCGGCCAGCGTGCCGCTCAATGTCCACAGCGGAGCCGTGCTCCCGGCGGCGCGCGTCGTCGTGCTCCTCGTACCCACCCTCGCGTTGTGCTTCTACGTCTTCGTGGTACGGACTCGTCGAAAGTAGTTACCGTGGTGCCATGGCCCCGGTCTACGCGTCGCGGTGTACGAGATAGAGCGTATTGCGGTCCGTATGCAAGATGACCGTGGGTTGCTGTTGATATTCGACGACCGTCGTCTGTTCGTAGGAGAACGATTCGGGCGTGATGCTGATGGACACGTCAAAGCGGGTCGTCTGGGCCAGGGCGTGGAGATACGTGGTGGACAAGATTCCGTATGAGCTCGATCCGACCGAGGATTCGAGTTTGAACGACGTAGCGTCAGCGTCGACGGTGGCGCCGGCGATCAACGTGGTCGCGTGGGGCACGATGAAACATCGCACGACCTGACGGTTCGTCCCGTCCCACATCCAATAGCCCACCTCGGTGTGGAAGGGTCGTTCGTCACCGTCGCGCCAGGTGGCCGTGCGGTAGTCGAGTCCGTACAGGGGGTGCGGCCCGACGGTGACCGGACCAAAAGGAGCGAACGTCGTCCGTTCGCGGAACTTAGTCTCGTCGAGTTTCCCCTTGTCGGAGTGGAAAGAGACGTCGACCCCATCGAGACCCGACTCCCAGGTGCCGATTAATCCGGCCAGGGGCCCCCAGGGTGTTATCGGCATCGTTCGTATCTCTTCTTCGCTGTCGGGGGCGTTGCTAGTTTACGGGGTGCTGGTCGCGGACGCGGCGGGGCCCGTCAGGAAGTCACCGAGGGCGTACGCCCTCGCCAATTGGGTGAACGCCACTCCCGCCAGGGCGATGCCGACCCAGGGCGCGTGGGGGCACAGTACGACGAAGCCTACGGTGATGAAGATATCGGCCGCGACGCGCCGATCCGATCCCCCCACGCCGATCCTCTTTGACATCAGGTACGACACCACGAAGGAGTTGACGAAAGGTATCAGTGCGTCGAGGCTCCAGCGACCCCGGAGGGCGCGAATGGCCACCGCGAAGGAGACGGTGCCGATGAGGGTGAGTCCGACGGCGGCCCCGAGAGCGGCACTGGCGAACCGAACGGACACCGGCTCGGGTCGCCCCGGCCAGTGGTCGGCGAGGCTCACCATCAACGCGAATCCGCAGTAGTACGCGACGACACCGAATTGGGTGAGTCGACGTAGCGCACTCAACACATCGAACTCCGTGAGACCGAACGACGCCCCCGAGACGGGTACCGGCAAGGGCGCGTACGGTCGAGTGACGTCGGTCCACGAGTGACCGTTCCACACTCGCCACTGTCGCGTACCCGACGGATCGGGGTACCAGCCCGGCGGGGTCGGAACGACGGCGTTGCTCACCGTCGTAGTCTCTCACAGCGATGTGGTTCTCGTGATTCCCGGTCGGTCCGCGAGATCCGCGGGGGTACGCCGTGAAGCACCCTCGTGAGGCGTGCGGCGCGATCCTTAGGGTTGGAGCGCGACGACGGTACTGACGCCAATGGCGACGCAGACCACCTTCTGGCACGCCACGGCGGTAAGTGGCGTGGGCACGTAGGTCAGGGCGACCTGCTGCACGGCGTGGACCTGCCAGCGGGCGACGGCGGGCGCGTGAGCAGCATCCTCCCCGACGGCGACGCAGGTGGTGGTCGAGGAGCACGCGAGGCCCGCGGCGACGAAGGGAATCGTGGTCTCGTTCCAGCCCTGGGCCTTCGGTGCGGGCGAGGGCGCTGCGACGGCCGACCCCTTGGTGGTGGTGATCAGTGCGACGCACGCCGTGGTACACGAGAGCGCCCTCAGCGAGGTCCACGACGCGGGAGTCGTGACGCCACGCCAGGTCACTCCGGCGTTGAGCGTTTGGCGAAGGATCACGTGGTGTCGCGACGATGTCGCGGCGAGATAGCACTCGCGGCCGAGCACGCAGGCCAAGGTGGTGACTTTGCCCGCGGTCCAGGTCAACGTCCGCGGCGCACTCCACGTCACCCCGGCGTTGGTGGTGAAGGACAGGCGAGGGATCCGGTTCGTCGCCTCGTCGACCACGGCGCAGTCGTGATCGTTAACGCAACTGAGATCATCTATCACCAGGCCGCCGGCCGGTCCAGTGAGCACCTGAACTGATCCGGTGTTGGCGTCGATGGACCAGAGTAATTCTCTCGAACCCTGCGCGCCACCGAAGAGGCATCGCGTGACGCCACACGAACCGGCGTTAAAGACCGCCACGGGAGCCGACGGAACCTGTAGGGCGGACCAGACACCTTTGAGGTTTCGGACCTGGGCGACGGCGGTGGGAGCGTTTGCTCGGCCCGACGCACCCACGGACACGCACGCTCCGGATGTGGTGCACGACACCGCGGTGAGCGGAGCGTTGATGCTGATCGAGGGTTGGCCCACTGCCGGGATCGACGTGGACGCGGACGCGCAGCCGGCCAAGAGGAGTGTCGCGCCGGTCAAGAGGACCAGGCCTCGGCCGACCCCACGCGTCTTGGTGATGTGTCGGCTCATGCGGCGGTTCATTTCTACGAAACTCCAGGTCCCCCAATGCTACTGAGCCCGGCCCCCGAGGTGACTTCAGTTCGCGTCTACCCTGGGCGAGTGAGCTGGATTGATGTCGCCATTGCCGCTTTGGTCGTCATCTCGGCGTTGCGCGGGTGGTCCCAGGGCGTCGTGCGACAGTTGGGGGGGATCCTGGGGCGCGTCCTGGGCTTCGTGACGGGTTGCTACGTGGCGTCAGACGTCACGTCGCACGTGAGCGAGGTGGCGTGGCGACCATTGGATGCGGTCCTGGTCATAATCGCCTGTACGGTGGCCGGCGGCCTGGTTCTACGGATGCTCGCCGGGATCGTCGCTCGTCGGCTGCGCCAAGGTCACCTGGGAGTGGTCGATTCGCTGCTGGGCGCGAGCGTGGGGGTGGTGGGGACGCTCGTGACGTGCTGGCTCGTAGCGGCTGCGGTGGCGGGTGCACCGTGGAGTTCCGTCGGTCGCTCGATCAATCAGTCGGTCATCCTACGAGCCGTTCAACGAATCCTGCCGTCGCCACCGGCCGTCGAGAGTCGACTCCAGTCCGTTCTCGACCAGATCAACGCACCCAACCTTTTCGCCGGTATCATTTCTCCGACGCTGCCCGCGGTGGCGCACCACAGTCTCGCGGTGACCCACTTCGTCCCAGCGCCGGCCGGTGTCGTCACGGTCGAAGCCAACGGTTCGTGTCACCTCTTCTCCCAGGGCACCGGTTTTGTCGTCGCGCCCGGCGAGGTGGTCACGGCGGCGCATTTGATCGCGGGGCAAAAGACGGTACGCGTCAATTCCATAGTCGGACGAGTCGTGCTCTTCGATGCGCGCACCGATCTCGCGGTCATTCGCGCGGCGGGTCTAGCGATGACGCCACTCGAGCTTGGTTCGGCTCCGCCGCGCGGCAGTCTGGGCACCGTCGTCGGCTTCGTGGCGCCCAACGACCGCACCTGGTCCGCTGCGGTGTACTTGGGATCCGTGGTGGCCCCCGGGCGCGACATCTATAGTGGCGCGCTCTTCCCGCGGACGATGGACGTGGTCACGTCGAGCATCACCACTAGTGAGGCGGGAGCGCCTGTCCTGGTGCACGGTGTCGTTGTGGGCGTCGTCGCCCAACGAGCCGTCGCGTCACCGCGTCTGCTCTACGCCGTGCCGGTGAACCAACTGCGCGCGCAACTCACTCGCGTCACGGGAGCGACCGTCTCGACGCAGCGCTGCGTCAGTTAACGTCGCGCACCGCCTCGGCGAGCACCTCTAGACCGTCGGCGAGTTGTTCGTCGGTGATCACCAGTGGTGGTAGCAGACGAATCACGTTGCCGGCGGTGCCGCAGGAGAGGACTATGACACCGTGGTCGTTGCAGTACTTAACGATCGCCTTCGCCGCCGTCGCGTGGGGAATTGTCGTACCGGGCTCGACGAGTTCCAAAGCGATCATCGCGCCGCGACCGCGCACGTCGCCAATGATCGTGACGTCGCGCGCCAGCGCGTTCAGCGACGTCAACATAATTGCTTCGAGCTCGCGCGCGCGCATCACGAGATTACGATCTCGCATCACGCGAATCGCCGCGAGGGCCGCCACCGCCGCCACCGGATTCCCTCCGTACGTGCCGCCGATGCCGCCCTCGTGAACCGCATTCATGATCTCGGCGCGTCCGGTGACTCCCGCCAAGGGCATGCCACCGGCGAGGCCCTTGGCCGTGGTCACGAGGTCGGGAATGACACCCTCGTGGTCGACGGCAAACCATTCACCAGTACGGCCAAAGCCGCTTTGAATCTCGTCGGCGATGAAGACGACGCCGTGGTCGGTCGTCCATTTCGACAGGGCCGGCAAGAATCCCGCGGCGGGAACGATGAATCCACCCTCGCCCTGCACGGGCTCGATGAGCAGAGCCGCGACGTTCTGCGCACCCACCTGGGACTCAATCTCGGCAATGGCGCGCGCGGCCGCGTCGGCGCCGGACAGTCCGTCCCGGAACGGGTAACTCATGGGTACGCGATACACCTCGGGCGCGAAGGGTCCGAAACCGTCTTTGTAAGGCATGTTCTTCGCGGTCAAAGCCATCGTGAGATTCGTGCGACCGTGGTAGGCGTGATCAAAAACAATAACGGCCGAGCGTCGCGTCGCGTGTCGCGCTATCTTCACCGCATTCTCCACGGCCTCGGCGCCCGAGTTGAAGAGCGCTGATCGCTTCTCGTGCGTTCCGGGGGTCAGGGCCGCGAGTTCCTCGCAGACCGCGACGTAACTCTCGTAGGGCGTGACGCCAAAACAGGTGTGGGTGAAGGAGGCCACCTGCTGGGAGACGGCCTCGACGAGCTCGGGTACGGCGTGTCCGATTCCTGTGACGGCGATTCCCGAACCGAGATCCAAGATGTGATTTCCGTCGACGTCGACCAGAATCGCCCCTTGCGCTCGATCAATGTAAATGGGGAATCCCATGGCTACGGACGAACTCACCACGTTGTGGCGCCGTTCTTGAAGTGCGCGTGAGGCGGGACCGGGCAGTTCGGTGAGGACCCGGCGCTCACTACCGATCGACGATTCAAGTGACGAAACCATGGGTACTCCTTAGAGACATCCGAATACTACGGGTAACTCCAGCGTACTTCTCGTCGTGGTAGTGACACCCCAAAATGCGAAACGGGTGACCGTGGTCACCCGTTTCGTCCCTGGCGGAGGAGGTGGGATTTGAACCCACGGTGCCCGTAGACACAGCAGTTTTCGAGACTGCCCGATTCGGCCGCTCTCGCACCCCTCCGTCGGAGAGTCTACTTCGGTCGGGATGCCCCCCGAGGGGGGGTCGACTTCTAGAGTGCAAGCATGGTTCAACTCACCGACGATTCTCGGTTCATGTCGCTCGCCCTCGATCTCGCGCGCGCGGCCGCCGCGCACGAGGACGTCCCCGTGGGCTGCGTTCTCGTGCGCGGCGGCGAGGTCCTGGCCACGGGCGAGAATCGTCGCGAGGTCGATGCTGATCCGACTGCGCACGCCGAAGTGATCGCGTTACGCGGTGCCGCGAGTCGTCTGGGCCGGTGGCGGCTAGATGGCGTGACCGCCTACGTGACGCTCGAACCCTGCGTAATGTGCGCCGGCGCGCTACTGAACGCGCGGGTGGCGAGGGTGGTGGTGGGGACGATGGATGAGAAGGCGGGAGGAGTGGGGTCGCGCTACAACGTGCTGAGTGATTCGCGATTGCTCCACGAGGTTGCCGTTACCTACGATGTCTTGGCGATCGAGTCGGCGGCGTTGCTTCGAGAATTCTTCGAACATCGACGCGCCGAGAAGTCCTGAACGAGTGGGTGCACGATGTGTCGTCCAGGTCGCGCCGGTGAGGCGAGGGAGAACCGTGTTGCGTCGAGCACCTTAAAAGTTTCTGTGCGTTGGCCCCAGATACGCTCGAGTCCGCTCTGAGTGGTGCCGCAACAGAAACGTCGTCCCCCGAAGTATCCGCGTTGAATGGGCAGACGCTCCACGCCATGGCGCCCGACACCCGGGACCGGTAGATCGGTCCGGGTGCCGGGCGGTCTGGACGCTACCGGGGTCCCTCTGATTAAGGTGGCGTGAGTAGGCACCACACTTCGCGATTGCATCGTGGCGCGTGTGGTGCGCGTCAGTATCGCCAAAGGTGGCCACGTGAGACCAGAAACCAGTCACACTCCGAACTCGGATCCGCACCAGTCGAGTCGCCTCACGGCGTTGAGATCCTTGCCCTATCTGCCGTCGCCCCGTGAGGACACGCGACTCTTCGGACCCCCCAACCAGGAGGCCCTGGCGACGATTTTTCCACCCATCGCCGACTATGCGTTCCTCTCGGACTGTGAGAACAGTTGTCTCGTCGCTCCGACGGGGTCGATCGAGTGGTTGTGTCTACCTCGCCCACACGATCCGAGTATCTTCGGCACCATTTTGGACCGTGCGGCTGGGTCGTTCCGCCTCGCGCCGGCCGACAGCGCTGTCCCGGCTCACCGCCAATACGTGCCGGGCACAATGGTTCTTGCGACGACCTGGCAGACTCGCAGCGGTTGGTTAATCGTCAATGATTACATGGCGATCGGGCCGTGGTACCGTCACGGGGATCGGTCAGATTCGCATCGTCGTACGCCCGGTGATTTCGACGCTCGACACTTACTGGTACGTTCCGCCACGTGCTTGCACGGTACCGTCGACGTTCTGTTGAACTGTGAACCTTCGTTTGACTACGGGCGTGTCGACGCGCACTGGGACTACACGGGTAGTGCGTACGACCAGGTCGCGACGAACAATCCGGACTTCACCCGTCTGACGCTCACCGGTGATATGCGCTTTGGCATCGAGGGACGCGCGGTGCGCGCGCGACACCGTTTGACGGAGGGTGAATCGTCGTTCGTCGTGATGAGTTGGGGTGACGTCGAGCCCCCGACGACGCGAGCGCAAGTGGACTCCTGTCGAGCCGAAACGAGCCGATTTTGGCGAGACTGGATCGACGGAGGGAGATTCCCCGATCACCCGTGGCGCGAGTTGCTCCAACGCAGCGCTCTCACCTTGAAGGGTTTGACCTACGCCCCCACGGGAGCGATGTTGGCCGCCCCGACGACGTCGCTCCCCGAGCAGCCCGGCGGACAGCGTAACTGGGACTACCGCTACACCTGGATCCGAGATGCGGCGTTCACGTTACGTTCCCTTCACTCCCTGGGTTTTGACACGGAGGCCGACGACTTCCTCGCCTTCCTGGGCGACGTCCTCGAACCCAAGCCTGGTACCGCGGGCGGTGGGGTGGCAATGAGGGGAAACCTCCAGGTTCTCTATCCGGTCGACGGGGCGCTCGCCGTCCCCGAATCCGAGCTCGATCACCTCACGGGACACGTGGGGAGTCGCCCGGTGCGCGACGGCAACGCGGCCTACAACCAGACGCAGTTCGACATTCTCGGGGCCATTGTCGACTGCGTCTTTGAGCACACCCGATCGCGCGACTCACTCAGCGAACGGTCGTGGCGTATCGTGATCCAAGCGGTGGAGACGGCAATCAAGTGTTGGAGTGACGTCGACCGCGGTATCTGGGAGATCCGCGGCGAGCCGAAGCACTTCACTTTCTCCAAGTTGATGTGCTGGGTCGCCGCCGATCGCGGCGCGCGGCTCGCGGCCCTGCGGGGCGAGAAGAGCCGCGCTGATCTCTGGTGGGCCGCGGCCCAGGAGATCCACGCGGACATCTGTGACAAGGCCGTTGGCGAGGGCGGGTATTTCACGCAGTCGTACGGTTCGGATGACTTGGACGCCTCCCTCCTCTTGATGACGAACATGGGTTTCTTGCCCTCCGACGACGAGCGAATCCGCGCCACGGTGATGGCGATCGCCGACAACTTGAGCGACGGGGCGTTCGTCTACCGCTACCGTCCCGAGTCGACCGACGACGGGCTCGAGGGACAACCAGAGGGGAGTTTCACGGCGTGTTCGTTCTGGCTGGTCTCGGCGTTGGTGGAGATTGGAGAACTCGAGCGCGCGCGGGTGCAGTGCGAGAAGTTGGTGGGCGCCGCGAGCGCGCTGGGTCTCTACGGCGAAGAGATCGATCCGACGACGGCACGACACCTGGGAAATTTTCCCCAGGCGCTTACTCACCTCGCGCTGATCAATGCGCTCTTAAACGTCATCGACGCCGAGCAGCGATTGAACGGCAAACTCATCGGTCCGGCCGGGTCGCCGAGCTGGTGGAGTGCCGTCGGGGCGAACGACCGGCCGGGGTCGGTGTCGTGATGCGCGCTCACGATCGCGGCGCGCGGCTCGCGGCGCTCACGCCGGAGCCATCGCGTGCGCGAGAAGTCGGGAACCAACGTGACACGCGGAGGAGCGTCGACTGGGGACCTAGGAAAGAAAGGGAAACGCTGGCGTGGTCGGTCCCTCGAGCGAGAAGGTGTGACACAGAGTGCAAATGACCAGAGACACTCTAGAACCCACGTCGTCGTCGAGTGACGTCACGCTGGCGCAATTCGTCGTCGTCGCCAATCGACTACCCGTCCAGCTGTCGTCGTCGCAGGGGAACGAGGAGTGGCGACCGAGTCCCGGTGGTCTCGTCTCGGCGCTGACGCCGGTCCTCCAGAGTCGCAATGGACTCTGGATCGGCTGGTTGGGCGTTTCGGAGCACGTCGACGCACCGGCGGTGTACGAGGGAATACGACTCAAGGCGATCGACATCAGCAAGGAGGAGTACGACGACTTCTACTTGGGTTTCTCGAACGCCACGTTATGGCCGCTCTACCACGACGCGATTCGGGCCCCGACGTTTCATCGCAAGTGGTGGCACACGTACAAGGAAATCAACCGAAGGTACGCGGCCGCGGCTGCGGCCGCGGTGGCCCCGGGTGGCACGGTATGGATCCATGATTACCAACTCCAACTCGTGCCGGACATGCTACGCAAACTTCGCCCCGACGTCCGTATCGGGTTCTTCTTGCACATACCCTTCCCGCCCAGCGAACTCTTCATGCAGTTGCCGTGGCGTCGCGAGATCATCTCGGGCCTACTGGGGGCGGATCTCATTGGCTTTCAAGTGCCCCACGCGGCCTCGAATTTCTCGCGCATCGCGCGCCGTCTGTTGGGCGCGGCGGGCACCGATTCGATACTGAACTTCGATGGTCGGGTGATTCGCGTCGGGGCGTTCCCGATCACCGTGGACACCGCACAAATCGTGGCCCTCGCCGGTGACGTAAAGATTCGCGAACGCGCGAGGGAGATTCGTCGTGACCTCGGCAATCCTGAGGTCCTCCTCCTCGGCGTCGATCGACTCGATTACACCAAAGGCATTCAGCAACGGTTGATGGCGATGACCGAGATGTACGCCGACGGTCAACTCGTGGGGGGCACGCACGTACTCGTGCAAGTCGCCGTACCGAGCCGTGAGTCGGACGCGCATTACGACCTCGAGCGGCACAACCTGGAGCAGGCGGTGAGCGAGATGAACGGGGATCACAGTCTCGTGGGCAGTCCCGTGATCCACTATTTGCACCAGAACCTTCATTTCGACGAACTCATGGCGCTGTACCTCGCGGCGGACATTATGTTGGTGACGCCGTTTCGGGACGGAATGAACCTCGTCGCCAAGGAATACGTCGTGTGTCGCACGGACCTGACGGGACGTTTGGTGTTGAGTGAGTTTGCGGGAGCGGCCGCGGAGTTGCGCGGTGCCTTCATGGTGAATCCTCACGACCTCGACGGGATCAAGGAGGCGATTGGGCTCGCCCTTAAGGCCGGCCCAAAAGAGGCGAAGGCTCGCATGGGGCGAATGCGTCGCAAGGTTTTGCGCCACGACGTGTCGGATTGGGCGAGATCGTTCCTCGCCGCTCTCCAACAGGGAAGTCCACCACCGCCGCTCATCGATTCCGATCCGCTGTAGACGACGTCGCCGGAACCCGGGGTGCGGGCGACCGCTGCGCGCGGCGGCCAACTAGATCTCGGGTATCAGATCGGCGATCGAATTCAGAACTCGCGTGGGACGGTAGGGATAACGCGTGGCGTCACGCGCTTCGTTGGCCCCGCTAAGCACCAGAATCGTCTCGAGACCAGCGTCGACGCCGGCGAGAACGTCGGTCTCCATTCGATCGCCAATCATGATCGTGGAGTGCGATGCCGCGCCCATGTTGACCATGGCCTCACGCAACATCCGGGAATTGGGTTTTCCCACGACGTACGGGGATACGCCCGTCGCGCGTTGCACTAATGCCGCCATCGCGCCGCAACCCGGGAGCGCACCATCGGGGGTGGGACCGGTGGGTTCGGGATTCGTCGCGACGAAGAAACTTCCGGCGTCGATCAGTCGGATCGCCGTGGTGAAGTCGTCGAACGAGTAGTCCCACGTCTCGCCGAGCACGACGTAATCGGGACGACGGGAATCTTCCAGGTAGCCCACGTGCGACAGCGCCTGGTGGATGCTCTCCTCACCGATGACGAAGGCCGTGCCGAAGGGTCGTTGCGATTGGACGAACTGAGCGGTCGCACTCGCTGACGTCCAAATTTGGCTCTCCTCGACGTCGATCCCCATCGAGAGTAATCGCGTGCGAATCTGACCCGGCGTGAACAGTGAGTTGTTGGTCAGAATCATGAAACTCCTCCCGGTCTCGCGTAACCGAATGAGAAAGTGTGCGGCACCGACGATCATCGCATCGTCGTTGATGAGAACGCCGTCCATGTCGCACAGCCAATTCTGAATCCAGCGATCATTGTCCATGGGACCATTATGAGCGTCCCATCGCCAGTGTCGAACCCACCGGGTGCCGAACGTCCGGGTCGTGGAGTTCATTCGCAACCCAAGATGCGCGAACTCGCTCGAAGTACGGGTTCGGCGTTATTCGCCTCACCACGAACCTAGAGTGGTTGTCGGCGCAGCGCGAGGGGAACGAGGCGGTCGCCCCGCGGGTCGCGCCTGGGCGCCGTCACGAGGGTTTGCAGTCACCCAGCGGTACTCGGTCCCCCCTCGTCGGAGGCGTTGTGTGGCGAGCCTATTGCGTCGAGTGCCCGAGGTCCGACGGTCGCGGCGAACCGGTGGGGCACACGAGGTAAGTATCATCGCATCACGAACGGGTGCACTGCGCCCTTCGAATCAGCTATGTGGCCAGCGCCGAGACCGAAGGAGTCGAGCAAATGAGTGAGATGAATGACTGGAATGCCCGGATTATTGAAGAATTTCGGTTGAACGAGGGAAAGGTGGGTGGACAATTTGAGGGAGCGCCGGTCCTGTTGTTGCACACGGTCGGGGCAAAATCCGGACTCGAAAGGGTTAACCCCATGATGTACCTAGAGGAGTCGGGTCGCATCTTCGTCTTTGCCTCGAAGGCGGGTGCGGACTCAGATCCTGACTGGTACCGCAATCTCGTGGCGAATCCGGGAGTGGTCGTCGAAATGGGGAGCGAAACCTTCAGTGCGTCGTCCGCGCCACTCTCGGGTGCCGAACGGGATCGGGTGTACTCGACTCAGGCCAACCTCTATCCCGGGTTCGCCGAGTATCAAGCCAAAACGTCCCGGGTCATTCCCGTGGTGGAGCTCGTGCGCCAGTGACCTCGAGCCGTGGCTCGTCGTCCCCCACACGGTGCGCCGCGGTGACGATGTCGTTCGCCGCCATCGGTCGCGACGCCGACCCGCGGCTCGACGGAGCGTCGACGATGAGTGACGTACCTTTGAGGACCCTCACCGTCCGACGGGGCCGCGAACATGGGTGAGGGAGGCGCGGCGCAGGTGGGACCGTTGACGAAACGAGAACTCTCACGCTGGGTGGTCATTCTGAAGTTGTCGTACGTTCATATGAAACGCCACCGGGTCAACGTGGCGGCCGGGGCATTCGCCTACCGTTGGTTCCTCTCGATATTTCCGCTCATCATCGCGCTGCTGGGTATCGCGTCACTGGTCACGATTCCTCATCGGCTGACGACGAATCTCATTCACGGAGTCACGACTGCCCTGCCGTCGGGCGCGGCCGCGGTCCTCAATCGATCCATCACCCACGCCGAACTCCACACGGGCGCCAGCGTGACGACAACGGTACTCGCGAGCGTGGTTGCCCTGTGGAGCTCGACGTCGGGGATGGTGGTCGTGGAGGAGGGGCTCGATATCGCTTTTGGCTTGCCGACCGACCGGTCCTTCGTGACCAAGCGCCTCGTCGCCCTGCCTCTACTGGCCAGTGCGATCGTCCTCGGCGGAGCGGCGTCGGCTCTGGCGGTCTTCGGATCCTCACTCGGGCGACTCGTGCAACACGTGGTTCCGTTGCACGGGATCGCCTTCTCGGCGGCGTGGGACACGGCGCGCTGGGTGATGGCGCTGGCGCTGGTGAACCTTCTGCTCTCGACGCTCTACTATTTCGCGCCGAACCATTCGCGTCCCCGTTGGCGTTGGTCCACCGCCGGCACGGTGTGCGCCACCGCGGTCTGGGCCCTGGTGTCACTGGGTTTCTCTCTGTACACTTCGGTCTTCGGTTCCTTTGGCGCGACCTACGGCGCGTTCGCCGGGGTGGCCATCCTCATCTTCTGGCTGTACCTCTCGGGACTCGCAATTTTGATGGGTGCCGAAGTGGATGCGGTACTTGAGGGTTCGAGGGGCGGCGTAGGTCCACGACCTCGAGCTCCGTCGGACCTAGTGACCCCGTGACGTCGGGCGGTGAGCAGGCCCCTGATGTCGAAGGGGCAGGGGAGAATCGCCGTCACGAATGGTGCGGTCAGGATGTGTTCACGTCACGTAGTCGCACGCGCGAACCCGTGCGCAGGATGGCGCGGCGATAGATACCGGTAGCGACACGGGCGACCGCGAGGGTGCACGCCAAGGTTAGGACGACGGAGGTCGCGAATTGCCACCAGGTGACGACTCCGAAGCCGACGAGTACCGGCATCGCGAAGGGCGCGGTGAAGGGGACGTAGGCGAAGATCCTTAGTACGAGGCTCGGCGTGGCGGCACTCGCCGCGGTGAGTGACACGACGTAGCCGACGATCATGGGCAAACTGAGGGGGAGGGCCAGACTTTGTACCTGGTCCTGGCGTTCGGCCATCGACCCGGCCGCAGCGTAGAGCCAGCAGTACAGCGAGTAGCCGAGAACGAGCCACCCCAACGTGACGAAGATTTCCTGGGGTCCGGCGCCACGCAGGAGGTTGGATCCGATCGCCTGGGAGAGTACCAGGGCGAAGGTCACGACCACCGACGCCTGGAGCATCGCGGCCAGTCCGATGCCGAGCACCTTGCCAGACAGAAGTTTGACCGGACGCACCGCGGCTAAGAGCACTTCTACGACCCGGCTCGCCTTCTCTTCCATCACCCCCACCAGCAACCAGGTGTTGTACTGCGAGAGCATGATGAAGATCAGGATCACGCCAATGAGTGAGGTGGCGTAGATGCGTTTGGTGGTGCCGTGGTGTAGCGCGTAGACCGTCAGGGGCTGGGCGTGGCCCAGAATGGAGGCCTGCTGGGTGCTCAAGCCGGCGGCGGCCAGGGCGCGTTGGTCGCCAAGACGCGTCGCGACCGCGCGCACCAGTTGCGCGATCGTCGAGTTGTCGGTGGGGGAGAAGGAGTCCTCCACCACGATCTCGCCACCGTGCACGATGGCGAAGGCGATGTGCCCGGTTCGCAGACTGGCCGTCGCCCGTGCTTTCGTTGGGAACGTGACGAATCGTGCCGTCGCGCCGTCGTCGTGCGCCGCGGCGACGAGCCACGTTCGGGTCGCGGCGGGGAGGGTCCCGACGACGCCGACCGTCTCGGACGCCGTTTTGGACGAGCGCACCACGGGGATCACGATGGCGGCACCGACCACGATCAAGATGATCACGGTGCCGACGAGGTAGAAGCGACCGCGAATCCTCTCGCGTAACTCCCGACCCATGACGAGAGCGACGTCACCAGTTGCCCATTCGCGTCGAGGGAGGCGAATGGGACGTTCCGATTTTGGTGTTCGACGCCGACGACGTCGGCGCCAGAGTCGGAGTCCGGTGACGACGAGTATCACCGCGACGATGATCACGTACCGCGCCGTCCTCATTGCAGGGCCTCGCGAAAGACTTCGGACATTCGCCGCCGGCGCATCACGAATTCTGTGACGCGACCGGCTCGACGCGCCGCTTGGAGGACGTCGTCGGTGTCCGTCTCCTCGTCCAGGATGAGTCGGACCGCGCCCCCGGTGACTTCGGACACGGTCACCCCCTTCACGTCCCGAGCCCAGTCACCCGACCGGTCTGCCTCGACGCGGACGACCAGGCGTCGCGCACCACTGGTCGCCAAGTCATCGACGTGACCGGCGACCACCAGTCGGCCGTGGTCGATGATGATGACCGACTCGCACAGGTCCTCGACCTGGTCGAGTTGGTGACTGGAGAAGATGACGCAGCAGCCGGCCCTCGCACGTTCGATGAGAATCTCGCTGATGTCATCAATGCCCGTCGGATCGAGGCCCGCCAATGGCTCGTCCAGGAAGAGAAGTTCGGGTTCGTGCATGACCGCCGCGGCGAGTTGCACGCGCTGCTGATTACCGTGCGAGAGGGCCTCGACCTTGTCGCCCATTCGGTCGACGAGGCCCAGCCGTTCGAGCCACTTCCTCGTGGCTCGATGAGCATCGAACCGGCTCATGCCGTGTAGTCGTCCCATGTACACGAGTTGATCGCCAATACGCATACCGGGATACAGGCCGCGCTCCTCGGGCATGTACCCGAATCGGCGGCGCTCGGGTGCGCCGACGGGATTCCCGCGCCATCGAACCAGACCACTCTCGAGGCTGGTCAGTCCAAAGACGACCCTCATGGTGGTGGTCTTACCGGCGCCGTTGGGTCCGAGGAAACCGATGACCTCGCCCGCGTTCGCGCTGAAGGAGAGATCGTCCAGCGCGGTCAACATTCCGTAACGACGAGTGAGTGCCTCGACCTGGAGTTCGCGCGCCATGCGCTCAGACTATTCCTCGCGAGCGCGACGCCGGGGCCGGCGGTCGTGATCTCGCTCGCTCGCTCTCATCGACACGCCAAGCGTATTGCCCTCGACCAGTGCGCGAATGAGTCCCCGGACGTCGAGTTCGGTGACGTCGAGCGAGGAATCTCGCGTGATCGCGAGACAACCGGCGCAGGCATTGCAGACATCTGCGTCGGGGGGATTAGCAATTGGGGGCCGTGGGGTCATTCACTAACCGTGGCTGGCTTTCAACCACGACTCGACAAGGAATTACCGAGGTGATACCTCACTGCACCGGGCGATGTTCGCGCAAGTAGTCGTCGAAGAGGGGAACGGTGAATTCGACGAGTCCGCGTCGTGGGCTCCAGATGAGATCTTTTTCTATGAGCGACTCGCGGTAAGACGAGATGGCCCTCTGGTCCTTCGCGCCAAAGGCCGTGGCGACCTCGCCAATCCGATACGGTCCCGTCCCGAGGGAGGCCATGGCCGAGAGGACCCCTTGCTCAGCGTCCGTCGCCAAATTGAATCGGGTCCCGAAGAAACTGCTCGCCAGACTGTCACGAACGACGCCCCTAATCGCGCGTAGGTCACCCTCACTGATGGGCGACTCCTCGGCGTAATTCCATAGTTCCAGACCGTATTCTTGGAGAAAGTAAGGATACCCGGCGGCCTCGGCAATCACTTGTTCGACCACTCGAGCCTCGAAGTCGACCCCGAAGACTGCTGCGGGTACCACCAAGGCGGAACGTGCGTCGACTGGCGAGAGGCGTCCGAGTTCGCGATACGAGAAGAGTCGGTCGGCGTAGGGTTTGGCGGTCAGAAGCCGGACGCGTAAATCGGGTAGACCGGCCCCGACGAGTGCGACCGGCAGCGAGCGTCGACTGACTGCCTGAAAGGCGATGCAGATCGCGGCTAGAGACCCGCCGTCGAAGTTTTGCATCTCGTCGATGAGAAAGAGTGCCCCCATGTTGTTCGCCGCGGCAACCTCGCCCAAAACTTCGAGGAGGTCGGTCAAGTCGTGTTCGGAATTGCCGGAATCGGCGACGCCGGTGGCCGTCTCTCCGTCGATTCTGAGCTCCACCGCTCCCGGACCCGCAAGGCTGAATGCCTTCGTCACCGCCAACGCGCGCTCGATCCGTTCGCGGGCCCGGTGACGCGCACTCATGTTGGTGAGAAGCCGTATCGCCATTCGGGCGAACGTCACGCGAAAGTCCGCCGGGGAACCCACTTCTTGGACGTCGGTGGTGGCCCAACTCGCCTCACTGGCCAGTACGTCGAGTTCCATGAGTAGTACCGTTTTCCCGACCCCGCGAAGTCCCGTGTAGATCAGACTTCGTTCGTACGAACCCGAATTGAGCCGTTCGACCAGGGTCTGGAACTGTTCCACATCCGGGTCGCGGCCAGCCAGGGTTCGGGGCTTTCGACCGGCTCCCGGCGTGTATGGGTTGTCGCGCTTATTCAACTCTCACTTCTTTTCTAAGTATTTGTTCAGAATATTCCCGAATAGAGAGTCTGCGCCAGACCTCGGGTCCCCGGATTATCAACGGCGTCGGAGGCGCGCGAGGGAATATCAATGCGGGGTCCAACGACGCTCGTCGAAGGGAGCAGCGCGGACGCGCGCCACTGGCACCTACCTACCCGGGTCCGTTGGACGTGACGGACGGCGCGAGGCGTCACGCTCGCACAGTCGCCGCTCGGGTGACGGCCACCGTTGTGGGTCGCGAGTACCCTTCGCGACGGTGGCTGCGACGTGGGTCTGGTGACTCGCTCAATATTCTTACCGACATTCTTACGAACGCCGAGATTTGCGCGTCGACGTGATGAGTAGAATTTTCATGCGGTCTCGACGTCACAACGACGTTGAAAATCGGGATTCAGCGCGTGCGACACCACTCTGGATCGATGGTGATCGCGATGATCTCGTCGCAGTAATCGAAAGAGTGAATTATGTCAAACCTGTCCGGAGGGTCTCAGCCCTCGAACGCATCCTGGGGCAAGAAGCAGACGACAAAGATGTCTATCGCGACGCAGCGACGTACCTGGACTCGTCGGGCTGACACGTGGGACCGCCACAACGACGCGGGGATGACCAAGGTCGCGGCCCAGGCCATTGAAGCGTCCGGGGTGCACGAGGGAATGGTCTGTGTCGACCTCGGCTGCGGCGGCGGCCGCTTAGCGCTGGAACTCGCTCGACGCGGCGCGCGGGTTATCGGCGTCGACGTGAGTGCCGCCATGGTCGACCGAATGGTCGCCCAGGCCCAGAGTGAGGGGCTCGAGCACGTCTCGGGGATCGTGTCACCAATTGAGCACTTAACCATCGACCCGACATCGGTCGACCTGGTGATCAGTAACTACGCGCTGCACCACCTCCTCGATGCCGACAAGGCCAAGGTCGTGAATGCCGCCTTCGGTTGGCTACGTCCTGGCGGGGTACTCATAAATTCTGACATGATGCTCGGCCGCGGCGCGACCACCGAAGATCGCCAAGTCATCGCCAGCAAGATCAAGGTCATGGCGAAGAAGGGTATTCCTGGCTACTGGCGGATTCTCAAGAATGCGGGTCGCTACATTTTTCGGTTGCGTGAGCGCCCGATCACCCCCGACGCGTGGATGCAACTGTATCGAGCCGCGGGTTTTGTCGAGGTGACTAGTCAGAATGTCGTGGCCGAGGCCAACGTGGTCAAGGGTGTGAAGCCAGAAACCAAGTAACCCGCACCGATGAACCATCGGCGGTTCAAGGAGCGGTGAGGTAGGTTTTCGATTCTCGCCGTCGCGAACTCGACTGTCGGTCGTGACGTGTCGACGGCGTGGGGTACAGAACGATGACGTCGAATCGAGTGTGAGGTGTGGCGACTCGGGTCCAATGGCCGTTCGGCCTGGCGTGTGCCGACGTCGCGGCCGTCAACGAGCGTCGCGAGGGTACGAGACGCTCGTTGACACCTAGGCAGTGGGAGCTCCAGGGCAGGTTCCGGGGACCGCAGCGACACTCGGTGCGCCGGTGATCGTCGAGAGCCCCGGTTGGGTTCCCGCGCTCGGTATCGCCGCCAGAGCAGCGGGGTCGTGACGCAGGTAGGCGTTGAGGAAGTCGATGGAGACCGCGGCGACCACATTGCGGGCCGGGCCGGGCGGCACGTAGGCACTGAGATGGTTCTGCCCAATCATGGCCAAGTAGTACTTGGGCGACGGAGCTTCATTGTAGAGAGTGACGCTGCACGCGACGGGATTCATGGTCAAATCGTTAGTGCCCTGGACCACGAGGAGTGGTGTTGAGCCCGCGGAGAAGTAACTGCCGTGGAACCAGGACAACTCAGCACCCGAGAGGAGCACCGTCGCGGAGATGCGGGTGTCGCGACAGCACGTGTTGGCGGCGACGGCGAGGCTCACGTCGCCACCATCGGATTGGCCGACGACGCCGATCTCCTTGGGGTCGATGAGTCCGTTTAGCGCGTCACCGGCTTGGGCATTGTCAGAAATCAAGGTGGTGATTAGGTAATTCAGGTCGGTAGGGTGGTGGACAATATCGGTGCGGATCACCCCACCGGGCGCATTGGGTGATGTATAGGGGTACGCCGGGTCGGCCACGACGAAGCCGGCCGCAGTCCACGCATTCAGCAGCCCCGAGTACGTTTCGGGCGCGATATCGAACCCCTGCGAGAAGACGACGAGGGGATACGGCCCCGCGCTGCGCAACGGGGTGAGGCCACTGCGGGCAGTGCCGGGAGTCCCGATGGCGGGGTACCGCACGGTGACGGGAATCGTGCGTGCGCCCGTGGTGGCGGTAGCGGGCTCGGTGATGACGAAGGTGACGGCACCGACCGCAAACGGTGCGCGCGGCGGCGTTGTGGTCGGTGTCACCGTGGTCGTAGTGGTCGTAGTCGTCGATGAAGTGGTCGTGGTCGGCGCACCGCCGCGGCTCCGGGTCGTCACCGCGACCACGAGGACGATGACGACCATCACCAGGGCAAGGACGAACCGGCGTCGGCGAACGTTGACTCGCCGACCGTGGCGCGATGGTGGCATTAGCGCCAATTTAGTGGATGATGACGCAATATCGTAGTTCTACCTGATAAAGACGCTTTTATTCTCGGTGGCTCGAGAGTCGTCCTCGCTGAGAATTTCGGTTTTGCCCTTACGGTGCCTTGAGGCGTCGCCACCTCAGTTGGCGAGCACCAATATCGGACGCTACGGAAATCCACGCTGATCCCCTACCCGGTCCATCACGTCAAGGTGGTCGTCATCCACCGCCCACCTCGATGGCTCACCCAACCACACTCGCGTCACGGCGAGCGCGCGAGACCGGTGCCCCGGACGAACCCTACGAACATCTTGACGGCAACGAATGATGGGAGAGTGGCAACTTCATTTCGCGGATTCGACGGGTAGAATACTTCGGTCACTCTTCCACGGTCAGGAGACGACCTTGCACGGATCGGAATACCCCTCATCGTAAGGATCCGAGAATTTACTCTGGACGACGTGGACGGAGCGGTTGCTTTGCACCTCACCGTGTTGGACATGGAGTTCCTTTCGCGATTTGGTCCGTCCTTCATGCGCACCTACTACCGAGCGTGGATTGCGGCCCCGGGTTCGATGTCGTTCACCGCGGTCGATGACGCGGGAGCCTTGGTCGGCGTGCTGTTGGGTGCGACTGATCCAGCGACGCACGTGCGGTCCATGGTGCGCGATCACGGATTGGCGCTCGTGACGGCGATGATTAAGTCAGCCGCTCTTCGGCCCCGCCTCGCGAAAGATCTCGTCGTGACCCGCGGTGGTCGATACGTGCGCGGCGTCACGCGACTACTCGCTCGGCGGATTCGGCGTTCGACGCCGACAACTCTGCCCGATCAGCCGAAGGTGGGCGAAGTGACACACGTACTCGTCGATCCGTCGCGCCAGGGCGGCGGCATCGGAAGGTTGCTCATCGAGGCCGCGGTAACGACCGCCCGCGACCACGGGAACGATGAGTTGGTACTCGTCACACCACCGGACCTCGCGGCTCGGCACTTCTATGACGCCCTGGGTTGGACGGCGGATGGATCGATGACGAGTCGCAGCGGTGAGCCCTTCCTGCGCTACCGCTTCGTATTGCACTGAGCTAACGTCGCGGCGGCTTCGTGCGGGGGCTGGTGTCGCCACCACCCGGCTTCCCCTGTGGTGCCCGAGGATGCGTTGGTCCACGAAGGGCGTTACGCCGTTGCCTTCGTCGTTTCACCACGCGACGCCGCAGGATCACCGCCAAAATGAGAGCGAGGACGACAAGTCCCAGGAGGACCGAGAACAGCACTGATCGAAGACGGTTCGACGCAGCGGGCGCGGGCAGCGTCGTTGTGGTGGTGGGCGCTGAGGTGGTGGGTGGGACCGACGACGTCGTTGTGGTGGTGGGAGTAGCGGCGCTGAGGAGGGCCGCCGCGACCCTAGCGGGCGCACAGCCGGGGGTGGGAACCGCCGACACGGTCGACGGGTTCAGTGGCGCCGCAGAAAGACCGAAGAGCTGGGTCGAGATGGCGTTCGCCATGACGGTCTCACCCGTCGCGTTGGGGTGGAGGTGGTCGGGGTTGAAGTACGGTTCGAATGGCGAGTTCGGCAGGCAGTCGCCGTTGTAGACGTCTCCCATCACCGCCGCAAGGTTGATGACTCCCGTGAAGCCGGTATCACCTGACAAGAGCCATGAATTCACCGAACTCATGACCGATTGTTCGGCGGGTCCCCAGTATTCGGGTAGGTCGTGATCCTCGGTCGTCGAGGTGGCGCGAGGAAGCAACGTGACGGCGTAGACGTTGAGGTGATGCGCACGCGTCTGAGCGGCAATCGAACGAAGTCCGGCTTCGATGGACGCGGCGGTGCCGTACGGTGGTATCGGTTTGCCCGTGAGTCCACCCGCACCAAACCATATGTCGTTGGTGCCGAGCAACACCACCACATCCTTCACGCCGGGCCACGCGAGCGCGTCCGTCGCGAGTCGCGTGACGCCGGGAAGTCCGCCGGAGTTACCTTCGAAGGACGTGTGCGGCGGAAAGACGGTCAGCGTATTCCCGGCGATTCCTTCATTGATGACCGACATTCTTTGTGGTGCGGGGAGTTGGTCGATTCGCCGTTGGAGCGCGTCGACCCAACTGAAACCCGCATTCTCGTAGCCGTACCCGTCGGTGATCGAGTCACCGAAGGCGACAATCGAACCCCGCGCTGAAGATTGTTCGACCGTGATACCGGAAAGCCAGCGGATGAAGCCGTCGGTGAGCGACGGGTTGAAACTCTGTCCCGTGGGGTCCGTCGAATGGTCCCCCGCGCCATCACTCGTCGCCCACGAGTCGATCCTTCCGGTGCAGCAATAGTGAACGCTCACCGTCGCTTGCCCCGTGACGACGATGGTCACCGCGAGCCTCTCGTTGGCCCGCACGACCATGGGCACCGGATCACTCGTCACCCGTCCGTTGGCGGGGATCGTCACCGAGCGAGAACCGTTCGCGAAGGTGACGGGTACGAAGGTGCCCGGTACCACGGTGGGGCCGCTCTGCTCGACGCCCACGGTGACGGCCCCGAACGTGGTCGGGGTGGCGCTCCACAGGTTCGAGAAGGTCAGCGCAATCGAACTGCCGCCCACCGCGACGGTGGCGACGTCACGTACCGTCGAGTTGTACGTGACGCCGAGGGGCAGGTCCATCGGCGATGCCCAGGTAACCTGCGCGGATGAGGTCGCTGCGTCACTGGGAGTTGCCAGCAGAGAGAGACCCGTCACCACACTCAGACTCACCACGATTCGCGCCACTACGGTCATCTTCGTTGCGAAGGATGCAATCTTTGAAAGTCGACGTCTCACGACGACGGACGCGTTCCGTCAAGCGGATATTGACTGTGGGGCGCGTCTCGTCTCATCGTCGATTTCGTCGATTCCCTACTCCCATGTGGGCGACAGTCTATCGGTCGAGGCTCCGCGCTAACGGTCTCGCTGGGTGTCGGACCTCACGTGCAGTACTCAATCGGGCTGATCCGCGGGCGTACCGCGCCGGTCCTCGCGAGGCGCGGCGGTGCGACGATCCACGGTCGTTCTCGCGGGTGACCACGGTCGTCGAGATTGTGCGGGTCGTGTCAGGGGCCGTGAGTCGCGACAGGCCCTACGAGGTCCCCACTAAGGTAAGGTCACGGCCACTCGGTCGGGTGAAGCCCGCGCTCGCAGTGGTTCGCACTTGGCGCCACCCAGTCTCAGGGGTGATGGCGATGATCGACGTTATAGAGATGGGCGTAGGGTAAGTGGCGACTGGGATCAGCGACAACACTCCGTTGCTCGGTACTAGTTGCTCGAGCGAGCCGAAGGCGGGACTACTCATCGATGCCAACCCCCTGCCCCTCAACGATCGTGGCGGCTCAGCGAGTGAAGCGGCAGAACCGTCACGCGGATCAAAGGACCCCCCGCCAGCGGCAACCTCGGAGCGGTTCCGACCGCGCGTGGACCCGGGGACCCCAGCGGCCCATTCGTCGATCGCTTTTGCGATTCGAGTTCGTACTCTCAATCGCCCGGGAGTGGTCCGTCGTCGTGTTCGTGGGAACTCTGCGTCGCCGCACTCTCGACGTCGAACTCCATCACACCCGTCGGACGTGCGCACGACTTCGGCACTGAATGCGCGGCGGGCTCGGTCCGCGGGTACGTCGAGTCCGTCCCACCCAAGGAGGAGTGCATCTATCGCAGAGCCTCGGCTCGTCATGAACTCGTCGTCAATCACTACGACGAAGGACCTGGGGTAACGCGTGTCCAGACGTTTGGGGGTATTCGCAATCCTTATTCTCGTCCTCTTCGCCGCTGTCGCGACGCAGTCGGCCAATATCCAATACTTTAGGGCCCCCGCTCTGGACGCCTCAGTTCAGAACCCTCGTAACTTGCAGACCGGTAACGAATATCCACGCGGTGAGATTGTCGCGGCCGATGGTACCGTTCTCGCGAAATCGGTTCCCGCGACGTCGGGTTACTATCCCTTTACACGCGTCTACCCGCTGGGCTCGTTGACGTCGGGACTCGTGGGCTTCGCGTCCCCCTCCTACGGAACCTGGGCGCTCGAGGCCGAGTACAACCAGTACCTGATTGCCCACGCGCAACCTCCCCAAAGTTTCGTGCAAGTCCTCTCACCGACGTCGGCCGCTGATACGGTCACTCTCACACTGCAGCCGAGTTTGGAACGGGTCGCGGCGCGCGCTCTCGCGGGTCATCAAGGTGCCGCGGTCGTGCTCGACCCCCGGAGCGGTGCGGTGCTCGCGATGTACTCGAATCCGACCTATGACCCAGCACCCTTGGAATCGTCCAGTTTCACGGTGGAGGAGAAGGCGTGGAAAACCGACGTGACAAATAACTCCTTCGGGTTCCCCCCCCTGGGTAATCTCGCGATCCAGCAGACCTTTCCACCGGGTTCGACATTCAAAATCGTCACGACGAGCGCCGTCGTGGCGAAGAAGCCGAGCCTCTTCTCGAAGAGTTACCCAGTGGCCGCGACCATCCATCTGCCCGATTCGAACAAGACGCTCTCCAACTACGCGTTCGAGTCCTGCGGTGGTGACATCACTCAGATGTTGCCGCCGTCGTGCGACCAGGGTTACGCCCTCATCGGCCTTGATCTGGGGGGCAAGATCCTGTCCGAAACCGCGAACTCGTTCGGATTCAATTCGGTCCCGCCCATCGACCTACCCGGCGCTCAAGCGAGTTCCTTTCCCTCGGCCGGATCGTTCCTCTACAACAAGCCGGGCCTCGCCTACTCGGCCATCGGTCAACAGAATGTTCGCGCCTCGGCGCTGCAGATGGCGCTCGTGGCGGCGGCCGTCGCGGACGGCGGCACCATCATGACTCCCCACCTGCTCAACTACGTATCGGGACCCGACGGGTCGACCGTGACGCGCTTCCGCGACAAGCCGTGGAAGACTCCCCTCACGACATCGCAGGCGGCGCGGATTGTGCCCCTGATGCAAGACGTGGCCCGGTACGGCACCGCCGCTGGGGTCTTCCCCTCGTGGGCGGACGCGGGAGCCAAGACGGGTACGTCACAGGTGGGGAACGCGGCGCAGAGCACGGACGACTGGATGATCGCCTTCGCGCCAGCGACCAATCCCACCATCGCCGTGGCCACAGTGATTCCGGATCAAGTCACGTCGGCGACCGGCGCGTCCGTGGCCGGCCCCGTCATGCGCTGTCTGGTCGAAGGCGCGCTGTCGCTACAGGCTGGCCGCCCCGCTTCGGGAACGGCAACGACGTGCCCCTCGTGATGTATGCCCGATGACGCGAGGGTTCGAGGAATTACCGGCTTCAACTCCGCAGTGGGACTTGGTCACGTGCTCGCTACCGTCCTTCGGCGACCGGGTGAGTGCGCCCGAGCGGCCCGAATCCACCACCTGATTGGGTCACTACGTGATGCCTTCTCGCCTCGAGTTTGCTCGACCCGGTGTCGACGCCGACGAGGTTCTCGGTCCCCACTCACAACGCGAATTCCCTCTCGTCCGCGTTATCGGCACCATTTCGGGGTCGCCGACTCCATAGCCACGGCATCGTTCGACGGCGACTCACGAGACCCGCGTTCTACCTCGGGTGCGCAGACAACTGGCGCACGGGCTCGAGGTGGCACGACGGGCAAGTGATTCTGGTTGTGGGGTACGCGACAACCGCCCGAGTCGAACCTGAACGATGCGCCATCGTCTCTCAGCGGGTCGGTGAGGCTTCAGTAGCCCTCCGTGGCGGAGGAGGTGGGATTTGAACCCACGGAAGGTTTCCCTTCACACGATTTCCAATCGTGCCGATTCGGCCGCTCTCGCACTCCTCCAAGAATTCTCTCCGTCGGGAGAAAAATTGAATACCGGGTTGCAAGGCTACCCGAGACGGTAGGTGGCCGGTTCCAGTAGCCTGGTTGCGCCGAGGTTCACAGCGGTGGCCGGGTCCCGTGCGACGGTCGTTCGTGAACCGAGTCAGGGGTGGAAGCCAGCAGCTCTCAGCGGATTGTGCCGGGTGCCACGGTCAGCCTGACCACCGCTTTGAACCTCGGCTCTGACACCCCACCGTTAGCATTGGCCCATGGCGACACCCTCGACAGTCCCGACCTCCCTCGACGGGGTGACGTCGCTCTACCGGCGTTTTCGGCCCGGTCGTTTCGTCGAGCTTCGAGGTCAGGATCACGTGGTGCGCGCCCTCCAGGGTGCCGTGGCGCGAGACCGTGTCAATCACGCCTACCTCTTTTCGGGACCGCGCGGCACCGGAAAGACCACCACGGCGCGCATCCTCGCCAAGGCCCTCAATTGCGAGAATCCCCTCGACGGGGATGCCTGTAACGTCTGTGCCAGTTGCGTCGCGATCACGCGAGGTTCCTCGCTCGACGTCACCGAACTAGACGCCGCGTCGAATAACGGCGTCGACGACATCCGTGAGATCACTGCCGGGGCCTGGCACGGGACCCCGGGTCGCTGGAAGATCTACATCTTCGACGAAGTCCACCAACTTTCCAAGCCCGCGTCAGCCGCGTTGCTCAAGACCCTCGAGGAACCGCCCCCGCACGTGATCTTCGTCCTGGCGACGACCGACCCGCACAAGGTCTTGCCCACCATCCGCTCACGTACGGTGCAACTCGAGTTTCGCCTGCTCGATGGCGATACCTTAAGTACCCTGCTACGTGACGTCCAAGGGGCGGCCCAACTCTCGGTCGACGACACCACCATCGAGACCGCCGTGCGGCTCGGACGTGGTTCGGCCCGCGACGCCCTGAGCGCCCTCGATCGTCTAGTGGCGACGGGGTCGTCCGACGAAACCCAGCCCGACTTCGAGGGGCTCTTTCGCGCGCTGATCGACAACGATGCGCTCGGCGCGATTTCGACGCTGGCCACCCTGGCGCGAGACGGCTGGGACCCGGAACAATTGGCCGAGAGTTTCGCCGCCGACGTTCGTCAGGCATTTTTGCTCCAAGTCGCCCCCGAAGTGGCGGACGCCGTCGACCTCGATCGAGAGCGTCTGGGTGCGTGGGGTGCGCAGCTCGGTCTCGCTCGCACCGTTCGCGTACTCGAGACTTTTGGTCGGGCCCTACGAGAAATGAAGAGTGCACCAGAGAAGATCATCGTTCTCGAAGTGGCGATGGTGCGTCTGGTCAAACCGGATCTCGACGCGTCGCTCGACGCGCTGAACGAGCGCGTCACCAAACTCGAGCGTCAAGAGCGATCGACGCCCGCGGCGGTACCTGAGACCGCACTCCTGCGCCCCATCGGTGCGATGACGGCGCCGTCACCTGAGCCCCCGCGGGGGACGGATGAAGCCGCCTCGCCCTCGCCGCTCAGTGGATCGACGGTGGTGCCCGCGTCGGTGATCGAATCGCCACGCGAGCCCAGCACCGCCGCGGCTCCGCCAGTCGCCCCACGCCCCCACGGCTCGACGCCGGCGAGCGAATTGACCCTGGACGAGGTTCGTCGACGTTTCGTCGAGCACGTCATCCCGCGGACGTCGCGGGGCGCGCAATTGGTCCTCAAGTCCGCGCAGGTGGCCGAGTACGACGGTTCGCGATTGACGTTGGCGGTGGCGAGTGAAGAGATTCGCCAAAACACTGATCAGATCGCCCAAGGGCTCAAGGGGGCTCTCGAACATGAATTTCGCTCTCCCCTCGTGGTCTCGTGGGTCGTCGACACGAATGTGAAGTCGTCGGCGCCTCCGACGCCCCCGATGACGGCGGCCACGTCGCCCGGGACGCCGGATTTCGACGAGTCCAGCGAAGACGACGCGCGCGGACCCGTCGTTGCGTCCGTCGCCGAGCATCTCATCACGGAAATGTTCCCCGGTGCGGAGGAGGTTTCGTGAGTTACCCGCCCTCGTTGCAAGCGGTGGTCGACGAACTCGGTCGCTTCCCCGGTGTGGGTCCGAAGTCGGCCCAGCGCATCGCTTTCTGGCTGATGCGTCAGCCGTCGGAGGACGTGCGTCGCCTTAGTCAATCCCTCGACGATATGAAGCTCAACCTCTCGTTTTGCGAGCGGTGTTGCAACTTCGCCGAATCGGGAGGACTCTGCCCCTTGTGCGCCGATGAACGCCGCGACCCGACGACGATCTGTGTCGTCGAAAGCCCCCCCGATGTCGTGGCCGTGGAACGCTCACGCGCCTTCAACGGGACGTATCACGTCCTGCACGGATTGCTCAGCCCCCTGGAGGGAGTGACGCCTGACCGACTACGCATTCAAGAGCTGTTGCGTCGTCTTCACGGTCCCGTCAAGGAAGTCATCTTGTGCTTTAACGCCAACCTCGAAGGTGACGCCACCGCGATGTACCTGGGCCGGCTCCTACAAGTTCCTGGGCTCGTGGTATCCCAGCCCGCCAATGGACTGCCCGTCGGCGGCGACCTGGAATTCGCCGACGACCTCACACTGTCGCGCGCGATCACTGGGCGACGGGTGCTCGCTGATTAGCCGAAACGTACCACGCAGGCCAGTCCCGCGATGATGCAGTAGATCCCAAAGGGGGTCAACGTCTTGGTGGTGAACCATCGCGTGAGGAAGCGAACCGCAATAAACGCAGCGACCCCCGCGCAGAGCGCCCCCACGAAGGTCTGCGTGCGCACCCCGTTTCCTAGGGGGCCGAGCAATTTCGGTAATTTGTAGAGCCCCGCGGCCAAAATGACTGGGGTCGCCAAGAGGAAGGAGAAATTAGCGGCGTCCTCATGGTCGAGACCGCGGGTGAGGGCGGCCACCATGGTCACGCCACTGCGCGAAATGCCCGCGAGCAGTGCCAAGATCTGCGCCGACCCGATGGCAACCGCATTGCGTGCGGTGAGGGTATCGAGCTTCTCGTAACGCGCGTGGCGTCCACGGTGGCGGCGAAGTCGTTCGCCCACGATCAAAATGACCCCGTTGATCGTGAGGAAGACTGCGGCGGCGAGGGGTTTGGCGAACAGTTCGCGCAATGGTTTATCGAGGATCACCCCGGTGAGACCTACGGGGATGCAAGCCACGACGAGCAGGAAGAGCAGTCGATAGTCGTGGTCCATCGAGGCGTTTGACAACCGCCACAGTGACGACGCGCCGTCGCGACGGCTGATGCCGAGTTGGTGTTGGAGACCCCGGAAGAGGCGCCACCACGTCGCGCGATAAAAGACGATCAGACCGAGGGCGGTGCCCACGTGCAAACCCACCAGGAACACCAAGAAGAACGATTGCGCCTGTGACTGACTCGAGACCAGGTTGTGCCAACCCAACAGGGCGGGCAACAAGATGCCGTGGCCCAAACTCGACACGGGGAAGAGTTCACTCACGCCCTGGACGAGCCCCATGACCACGGCCTGTAGGTAACTCAGCGATGCCAGCACGACTCCACGCTAAACCACCGGCGCCTCGCCGCGGTACTTCGTGACAAACTTGCGCAGTGCGCTACCTCACCATCGTTCGTCACGCCAAGGCCGGCGCCCCCGCACCCGGAGAGAGTGACTTCGATCGTCCGCTGAGTGGCCGCGGACGGCGCCAGTGCGAGGAACTACGCCACTGGGCGAACGACGCGCGATCGTTGGGGGCGTTCGGACCGACCACGGCGCTCGTGTCGTCCGCCGCGCGGACCCGCGAGACGTACCGTCGGGCCTTTGAGGGTACGGCCTTCGTCTCGTCGGTCAACTTCAGTGACCTCATCTATAACGGTCGTCACGACGTGACGGGCGAAGATCTCGTGAGCGAGCTCGCGGGGATCGACCTCGTGAGTTCGTCGCTACTGGTGGTGGCTCATAACCCGAGCGTGCACGAGCTCGTGGACCAACTCGCCACGGAAGTCCCCGAGATCCTTCGCCACGATGGTTATCCCCTCGGCGGGGCGTTCGTGGTGGAACTACCGGACGATCAACATATTGGTTTGTCGCGCTACCGGGTGGTCGCGCGCTACGTTCCTCGCGGCGCCGCCTAGAGCGACCGCAGGACTGCGCCGTCGCCTTGACCGCCGCCGCCGCACAGGGCGACGCCGGCCAGCCCTCCACCGCGCCGTCGGAGTTCCATGAGCGCCGTGAGGACCAGGCGAGTTCCCGACATGCCGATCGGGTGACCGAGCGCAATAGCCCCTCCGTTGACGTTGAGGCGATGCTCGTCGATACCGAGCGCGTCCATCGAGGCGAGAGTCACCGCGGCGAAGGCTTCGTTGATCTCGACGACCTCGAGTTGCGCGACGCTGACCTCGGCTTTGTCGGTGGCCCGGAGAATCGCATTCGATGGTTGAAGCAGTAACGAAGTGTCGGGACCCGCCACCTGGCCATAGCCCAGAAGTTCGCCCAGTGGGGTCAGACCAAGATCAGCCGCGCGCTGTGCGGACATGACCAGAACCGCCGCCGCGCCGTCGGAAATCTGCGACGCGTTCCCCGCCGTGATGGTGCCGTCGGGCTCGAAGGCGCCGCGGAGGTGGGCCAGCGACTCGACACTCGTGTCGGGGCGGATCCCTTCGTCGCGCGCTACGCGAGTGGGGTCACCTCTTCGTTGGGGCACGGTGACCGCGGTGAGTTCGTTCTCGAAAAAGCCCGCGGACGTGGCCGCCGCGGCCAAGAAATGAGAGCGGGCGGCGAACTCGTCTTGGCGCTCTCGCGAGATCCGGCGCAGATTGTGCCGCTCGGTGGCGAGGCCCATTGCGCAGTGGTCGAAAGCGCAGGTGAGGCCATCGTGCATCATTGAGTCGACGACCGTGTGGTCGCCGGCCCGGTAGCCCGCTCGTGCGCCGGGTAGCAGATACGGGGCGTTCGTCATCGATTCCATGCCGCCGGCGATGACAATGTCCGCCTCCCCACTGCGCACCATGAGGTCGGCGAGGTAGACGGTGTGGAGACCCGAAAGACAAACCTTGTTAATCGTGGTCGCGGGCACGCTCATCGGCACTCCGCCGTACACCGCGGCCTGGCGTGCGGTGATCTGGCCTTGGCCCGCTTGGAGGACTTGACCCATGAGGACCGCGTCGACGCTCGACGGATCGAGTTGCGTCTGGGCCAGTATCGCGGCGATGGCCACCCCACCGAGTTCGCTGGCACGGAGGGGACCCAGCGAGCCGGCGAGCTTTCCAATCGGGGTGCGACAACCGGCGACAATTACGCTACGCGTCATACTTCTCCTGATTCGGACTTCTTCCCTCGTCACCCTAGGCGACTCATCGCGGAGACGAAAACAGCAGAATCAAGGCCAGCGCCAGGAGGCCAGTCGCCGAGATGATGGTCAGCGCTCGACGCACGACGGGTCGCGAGAGGGCGGCGGCCGCACGGTCCACCGCGGCGACCAGGACCGAGTACCAACCCAGCGAGACGAGCGACTGGACGAGCGCTAACGAGATGATTCCGACACCCAACGGGACGTTGCGCGGGACGAATTGCGGGATGAAGGCGACCGCGAACACGGCGGCCTTGACGTTGGTCAAATTCGTCACGAGCCCCAGGCGATAGGCGGCGATGGGTCGTACGGTCGCGGGGCCCTGGGTGTCCCAGGCCCCCGCGCGACGGCGAAGGGTCACCAGCGTGCTGATCGAGAGGTAACCCAGGTACGCCACCCCGGTGTACTTGAGGGTGTCGTACGCGAGGGGCGAATGAGTGAAGATCTCACTCAGTCCTACGGACGAGGCGATACCCCATACCACGAGTCCCGACGAGTTACCCAACACCGACCAGGTGGCGCACCGCGCGCCACCCGTGAGTGTCTGGCGTAGCACCATGGCCACGCCCTGACCCGGCAATATCGCGAGCACCAGGGCGACGAGGGCGAACGCGGGCACGACGCGCAGGAGGGACACCCCCGGAAGTCTACGAACCGGCCCCGGTGCATTGTGTAGTCTCGCGTCGAGGAGGGCCCATGGAATCTCTACTGACGAACGTCGATCACGTGGCCATTGCGGTACACGATTTGGAGGCCGCCATCTCGTGGTATCGCGAGACTTTCGATGCGACGATCGTGCACCGCGAAGTCGTCGAGACCGACGGTGTCCGCGAGGCGCTCATCAAGGTGGGCGACGCGTACATTCAGTTGCTGACGCCCCTGCGTGCGGACTCCCCGGTGGCCGTGTTTCTCGAGCGGCGTGGCGAGGGCCTGCACCACGTGGGTTATCGCGTCGCCGACTGCGCCCAGGCGCTCGCGATGGCCACCGCGCGCGGGGCGCGGGCCATCGACCAAGTGCCGCGCCCAGGTTCTCGAGGGACGACCATCGCCTTCATCCACCCCTCGGCCAGTTTTGGGACGCTCATCGAACTCGTGCAAGAGTAAACGTCTCACCTCACCGACCACTCAACGGCGCCGTGCCGGGTCTCGGCGTCCTAACCGCTCGGTGGAGTTCGTGAATCGCGCCCGTCGGGAGACCTCGGTAGCCTTAAGACCTATGGAGAACTCAATGGCGCAACGATTGGCTGAACTCGAAGATCGAAAAGCCCAAGCGCGCGTCGCGGGTGGAGAGCGGGCGATTGAGCGCCACAAGTCCAAGGGACGAATGACCGCGCGCGAGCGGGTGGAGTATCTGCTGGACGAGGGGACCTTTCAGGAACTCGATATGCTCACGCGCCATCACGCGACGGGTATGGGACTCGACGATTCGCACCCCTTCACCGACGGTGTCGTCACCGGGTACGGTCAAATCGACGGACGTCAGGTGTGCGTGTACTCCCAAGACTTCACCGTGTTCGGCGGAGCCCTGGGCGAGACCCACGGGGAGAAGATCCACAAAGTGATGGACCTCGCGATGTCGATGGGGATACCCCTCATTGGTCTCAACGACGGGGGTGGCGCGCGAATTCAAGAGGGTGTCGCCGGACTCAACGCCTACGGTGGCATTTTTCGACGTAACGCGCGCGCCTCGGGGGTCATTCCCCAGTTCTCGGTCATTTTGGGTCCCTGCGCGGGCGGCGCCGTGTATTCGCCGGCGATGACTGATTTCGTCATCATGGTGAAGGATTCGAGTCACATGTTCATCACTGGGCCCGACGTCGTGCGAGCGGTCACGGGGGAGAACATCACCCTGGAAGAGCTCGGGGGCGCCGTGACACATTCGACGAAATCGGGCGTCGCGGGGTTCGTGTTCGCCGACGAGTCGTCGGCGCTGGACGAGGTCCGCTACCTCCTGTCCTTCTTACCGTCGAACAATCTCGAAGAAGCGCCGCGGATCATGTCCGAGGACCCCGCGAACCGCGCGTGCCCTGAACTGCGCGACATCATGCCGGCGTCCCCCAACCAGCCCTACGACATGAAAAAGGTGATTGCCGCGGTAGTCGACGATGGGGAGTACACCGAGGTCCACAGTGCGTTCGCCGCACAGATCACGTGTGGATTTGCGCGAATCGACGGGTACCCCGTGGGTATCGTGGCCAATCAGCCCCAAGTGCTGGCCGGTGTGCTCGACATCGATTCGAGTGAGAAGGCGGCCCGCTTCGTGCGAACCTGCGACGCGTTCAATGTGCCCCTCGTGACCTTCGTGGACGTACCGGGGTTCCTTCCCGGGGTGAGCGAAGAGTACGAGGGGATCATCCGGCGCGGCGCCAAATTGCTCTACGCCTTTTGCGAGGCCACCGTGCCGCGGGTCTCGATCATCACTCGCAAGGCCTACGGTGGCGCCTACGTCGTCATGAACTCCAAATCCATCGGAGCGGACTTCGCGTACGCGTGGCCGTCGGCGGAACTCGCGGTCATGGGATCGGCGGGGGCGGTCGAGATTGTCCATCGTCGTGAACTCGCCGCGGCCGACGATTCTGACGACACCCGACGTCGACTGGTGGCGCAGTACGAGGAGCGGTACTCCTCACCGTTCATCGCCGCTGAGCGCGGTTTTATCGACGACGTCATTGATCCGGCTGAAACACGTGAGGTGATCGCGCGATCGCTGAACCTCCTGCGCTCCAAACGCGAAGACGTTCCACGACGTAAGCACGGAAACATTCCGTTGTGACGCGCGACGTCGCACCGCCCGAGATGGCGTCCCGTGAGGAAGCGGCCGCTGTCGTGGTCGTCCTCGCGCTACTGAGGGTGCGAACGCGGGGCGCGAACGCCGTCGTCGACGCCGCCGTCGACGCCACGCCAGCGTGGCGCTTTTCGGGTCGGCCCTGGGGGCTCACGCCCGGGCAGCGTTAACGGGGCCTTTTCTCGTGTCGAAAGTGGACATCACCTTCGTCGGTTCCCTGGGTTCCCTCGACCCGACGAGTGACGCCACGTTCATCGGATCGCACACCCGGGTGTGCGTCCTCGCGACGGCCGCGGCCTTTCGGGGAGTCGACGAGGCCGTCGATCGCGTTCGTCAGCATCTCGCGGCGAGTGGGGCGACGATCGACGTGGTCGCCGGACTCGACCGCGCTAGTGCCCACGATGCGTTGTCACTCGATGTCTTAGCGAGAGCGGACGTGGCGATTCTGGTGGACGGTGCCGCCCTGCACGCGCGCAGCGTCTGGCGTGCGACACCGTTGGGCGCCGCCCTGGGCACTTCGCGCCTCATCGCGATCGGTTGGAGTGGCTCGGTTCTCGGCGCGACGATGATCGATCCCCGCGGCGGGGCTCCCACGACGGGCTTAGGGCTCTTCCACGGGGTCGTCGTGGGCCTCGCGACGGGCGTCGAGGAGTCCGCGCGAACGAGAGGCCTCCTGGGCGGTGACGTCCTCTACGCGCAACTGGGTGCACGCGCGGTGGTGACCTATAACGGTCACTGGCGCGTCGACGTACATGACGACCTCGTCGTCACGAGGGGATTTGAAGCGACGCGTCTCGAGCGGTAGGGCTCGAGGCTCCGGCTCGGTATTCGACTAGTCCGACTCGGTGATGGTCACCGAGTCGATGACCACGCGTTCGCGGGGTTTGCCCGAGGGGGTCCCCAAGGCGTCAATCGCGCTGACGACGTCAATTCCCTTGACGACCTTGCCAAAGAGTGAGTAGAGCGGGGGCAGTCGCATTCCGTCGGGGCCCGAAATGATGAAGAACTGCGAGCCATTGGTGTGAGGACCCGCGTTGGCCATGGCGAACGACCCGAGTTCGTAGCGCCCCGGCTTAGGGAGTTCGTCGTTGAAGCGGTAACCCGGGCCACCTGCGCCTGATCCCGTCGGATCGCCACCCTGGAGGACGAACCCGGGAATGATGCGGTGAAGGATGACGCCGTCGTAGTAGTGCCAACGGGCGAGGAAGACGAAACTGTTCACCGCTTCGGGCGCGGCCAGGGGATCCAGCAGGATCTCCATCGTCCCGTGCGACGTCACCATCGTTGCGTTGTAGGTCTTAGTGGTGTCGATGATCATCGGCGGGGCAGCATCGAACTTCTGACGCTGGGGGCTCGACCCATCGGGTTGGGGTATGTGGTCGGTCATGTTTGTCCTTGGGGGTGCTCGAAAGGGATAGGAATGGGAAGAGGGTAGTTCACTAGCCAATTTTCACGAGGTCGACGATGAAGACCAGCGTGTCGTTACCGGGGATGCCCGATTGACCCGCGGCGCCGTAGGCCAACGAGGGCGGAATGATGAGTTCGCGACGTCCACCCACCCTCATTCCCACTAGGCCGTCGATCCATCCGGGGATCAGACCACCCTTGGCGAATGTCGTCGAGAATCCCCCTGATGACCACGATGACTGGAGGTCTTTGTGACTGGCGTAGTCGGCCAGGACGTACTGGGCGGTGATTTTGTCGCCCAGCTTCAGCGTCGCTCCCGTGCCCTTAATCAAGTCCGCAACCTCGAGAGACTTGGGCGGTGTCGTCGTGGGTACCACCATAGTGGGCGCCTTACCCCAGGTGCCCGCCGGTGCGGCGCACGCGATGGAGGGGAATCCGGCGACCGCAAAGGCCGTGGAGGAGCATCTCGTCGAGACGGTGCCGATGGTGGTGGTAGCCGTCGGTGCGGTGGTCGTGGCGGTTGGTGCGGTGGTCGTCGGTATCGACACGGTGGCGGGGGTCGACTTCTGGAAGAAGAGGGCGGCGGAACCGACGACGACGATGGCCACGATCAGCGCGATGACCCCGCGGCGTATGTTCTGTCGGCGCTTACTCTGCTTCTCGAGCGCCTCCATCTTCTGACGGCGAGCTTCTTTTTGACGTTGTCGTTTGGTGGTGGCCATGGGTGCGACTTTACTAGGGGGTTTAGGAGGCCTCCGACGACTCAACTAATGTCGACGTCCATGGCCTTGATTGTCCAAAAGTTCGGGGGCACCTCGGTGGGCGACGCCGAACGCATCCGCGCGGTCGCGGACCACGTAGCGCGAACGCGCGCCGCGGGGAACGACGTGGTGGTGGTGGTCTCGGCAATGGGGAAATTCACCGATGACCTGATTCACCTCGCTGATCAGGTGTCACCTACTCGACCTCCCCGCGAACTCGACATGCTGCTGACGGCGGGCGAGCGAATTTCGATGGCGCTGGTATCGATGGCCTTGAGTGATTGCGGCGTCGAATCGGCCTCGTTCACCGGTTCTCAGGCCGGCATCATCACCGACACGGACCACACGCGGGCCAAGATTCTTGAAATGAGACCCGACCGTATTCGAGAGGCCCTCGATGACGGCCTCGTCCCCGTGGTGGCGGGTTTCCAGGGCGTGTCGACCGAGCGCGACATCACCACCTTGGGCCGTGGGGGGTCGGACGTAACGGCAGTGGCGCTGGCGGCCGCACTCGAGGCGGACGTGTGCGAGATCTACACCGACGTGACGGGTGTCTTCTCGGCCGATCCGCGCGTGGTGCCTCAAGCGCGCCGTCTCGCCAAGGTTTCCTTTGACGAGATGATGGAGATGGCCGCCACCGGCGGCCGGGTACTGATGCTGCGCTCGGTGGAGTTCGCGCGTCGTCACGGTGTTCCCCTGCACGTTCGTTCGAGTTTCACCTGGGAGCCAGGTACCTGGATTGTGGAGGAGGACCCCACCATGGAAGAAGCAATAGTCTCTGCGATCACCGACGATACGTCCGAAGCGAAGCTCACGATCGATGGGGTGCCCGATCGTCCGGGCGTCGCGGCGTCGCTATTTCGCCAATTGGCCGAACGCGGCATCAACGTGGACATGATCGTGCAGAACACCGGAACGAACGGTCAGACAGCCATCTCCTTCACGGTGGCCCGTACTGATCTCGACGCCGCGCGCGCGACCTGTGATCACGTGCAAAGTGAGATCGGGGCGACCCAAGTGACTGCGGTGGAGAAGATCGGCCGCGTGTCGTTGATTGGCGCGGGGATGAAGACGAGCCCGGGCGTCACGGCACTGATGTTCGAGACATTGTCGAACAATGGGATCAACATCGAGATGATCTCAACGAGCTCCATTCGGATCTCGTGCGTGGTCGACGCGAGCAAGGTCGCCGACGCCGTACGCGCACTGCACACTGCGTTTGGACTGGACGCCGGGTCGTCCTAGACTTTGCGTCATGCGAGTAGCAATCATTGGGGCCACGGGCCAAGTCGGAACCGTGATGCGGGCAATTTTGGCCGAACGTCAGTTTCCCGCTGACGACGTTCGATTCTTTGGTTCAGCGAGGTCAGCGGGTACGACACTCGACTGGGACGGGCGAGTGATCACGGTAGAAGACGCGGACACGGCGGATTTCTCGGGTATCGACATTGCTCTGATGTCGTCCGGCGCGACGTCGTCGCTGACCATCGCGCCGCGTGTCGCGGCGGCGGGCGCCATCGTCGTGGACAATTCGTCGGCCTGGCGAATGGACCCCGATGTCCCTCTCGTCGTGTCCGAAGTGAACGCGCACGCTCTCGAGCGGATCGTCAAGGGAATCGTCGCGAATCCCAACTGCACGACGATGGCGGCCATGCCGATACTCCAGCCATTGCACCGCGCGGCGGGCCTGCGAGCGATGGTCGTCTCGACGTACCAAGCGGTGAGTGGGGCCGGGCGCGACGGCGTGGAGGAACTAGCCGCGCAACTCGAAGCAGGGGCGAGTGGTGACGTGCGCGAGCTCACTTTCAACGGCGCGGCGTTTCCCCTCGCCCCGGGGAGAAAATTCCCCGCATCCATTGCCCACAACGTGGTGCCGATGGCGGGGTCGATTGTCGACGACGGCTCCCTCGAGACCGGGGAGGAGCAGAAATTACGTGACGAGAGTCGCAAGATTCTTGAGATCCCCCACCTACTGGTTGACGCCACCTGCGTGCGCGTTCCCGTATTCACCGGCCACTCGCTCTCGATCACGGCGAGCTTCGAGCGACCGCTGTCGCCCGACGAGGCGACGGACCTGTTGAAGAACGCGGCCGGGGTGGTCCTCGAGGAGATGCCGACGCCGCGTCTCGCCGCGGGGCGTGATCCCTCCTACGTGGGTCGGATCCGTCGGGCCCAGACGATGAGCAACGGCCTGTCGCTGTTCTTGAGCAATGACAATCTCCGAAAGGGTGCTGCCCTGAATGCGGTGCAAATCGCCGAGGCGTTGTTACGGCGCTAGTCGGCGCCGTCGCGTCCGATTTGACGACGGGCCAGATTGACGCAGTGGTCGCCGAAGCGCTCGTAAAAGCGCGCTAGGAGCGCCAACTCCACCGCGACTGGTACCGACATTGAGCCCGACGTCAATTCGGCGGTGAGCGAGACGTGCAGGTCGTCGAGTTCGTCGTCGATATCCTCGATGGCCCCGGCCGCCTCGAGTTTGCCGTCAATAATCACGTCGGTCGCTTCGCGCCAAATCGTGGACGCCACTTCGCCCATGCGCTCAACGAGTCCTCGACTGCGCGGCGACATCTCGGCCCCCAGGCCGCGCGCCGCGCGCCGCGCTATGTGTTCAGCTAAGTCACCGTTGCGCTCGACCTCGGGCAGGACGCGCAGCAGGGTCAGGAGACTCCCGCGGCCGTCACGAGTCAACTCAGGACCGTCCACGAGGAGTGTCTCCACCTCGGCGACCAACTCATTCACGAGGGTGTCGACCACCACATCTTGTTCGACCACCCGTTTGGCCAGTTCGCGGTCACCGACCAGTAACGCGTGGGTCGCTTCGGCGATGGATTCGCCGACGAGAGCGAAGGTGTGGACGATCCTTTGCATCATCTCGGGCGTGATGGGCGAGTCGTCGGCCACGGTGGTCTGATACGAGCGCGCGACGCCAAAGAGACGGTACATAGTGAGAGGATACTCCCGTGTCACACGCTCTTCCTAGGTTGAGGAGCGACAAAGGAGAGTCGTGGTCATAGGGTGGGCAATCATCGGTGTCGTCGTCGGCGCCGCGGGAGCGTGGCTGTGGTCACTCAGACGGACCCAGGGACTCCGAGACCAAGTGGGCGCCACCCAGTCACAGCTGCACGTGGCCCAGGCGCTCCTGCAGGCCGCCAATGAGTCTCTCGATCGCGAGCGGGCGGATCACGCGTTGGCAGTGTCCAATATGGAGGTGCTCTTTGAGGCCACGTCGAGCCGGGTACTACACAGCTCGATGGAGCAGTTCAACCAGACCCAAGAGCGGATCCTTCGTGAGCGTGACTCGAAGCTCAAGGACAGTCTGGGACCCCTCGAGGAACTCCTCGGTCAATACAAGTTGAGCCTCGAGAGTTTCGATAAGGATCATCGTCAAGCGTTGTTCGACGTGAAGATGGGCGCCGGTGAGCTCCTCAGCGCCCAACTCAAGACCCAAGAAGAGACCGCGCGTCTGAACCAGTTACTGGGTCGAAGCGCGGACCGGGGGCGTTGGGGTGAGGTGCAACTCGCCAACGTGATGGAAGCGTCAGGCCTACGGCCCACTATCGACTTCGAGTTGCAGGTCACCCGTTCCGGTGACGCCGGACAACGACAACGTCCCGATTGCATCGTCAAACTGCCCAATAACTCAACGATCGTGATCGACGCGAAGTTTCCCTTCGCGAACTTCGAGAAGTCGCTTGCCACTCAGGACCTCAACGAGCGGCGCACCTTGGAAGCGCGTTCCGCTCAGGACCTGCGCGAGCACGTCAAGGCGCTGGCGACGAAGTCGTACTGGCTGGGCCTGGAGTCGTCCCCCGAGTTCACGGTGTGCTTTGTGCCCAGCGACGCCGCTCTCGCAACGGCGTACGAGGCGGATCAGACATTGCACGATTTCGCCACCGAGAAGCGCGTCTTATTGGTGGGCCCGACCAATCTCCTCGCGCTGCTGTGGTCGGCGGCGGAGGTGCTCCAGCGCCACGCCTTCGCCACCAACGCTCAAGATATCTTGAAGGCCGCCAGCGAACTGTACAGTCGCATTCGTACGGTGGCGGGACCCCTCGCCAAGCTCGGTAAATCGTTGAATGAATCGGTGACCAGTTACAACGAGGCCATCTCCTCGGTGGAGTCTCGCCTCATCCCCGTCGCGCGGCGCGTGCGTCAGCTCGATGGGGCCACGGGCGCCAAGCCCATTGTCGACCTCGCCGAGATCACCGCGAGTGCGAAGCCGCTCGACGCACCCAAGTGGGGGGCGGACCTGGACGACGCCACCCTCGCCGAGCAGAGCGAGATCATCGAACTCGAGGCCTTCGATGACGAGGACCCGCAGGAGTAGTGGTCGCGGGCTGAGTAAGTTCTTACGTCGTGGCACGAACTCGCGCGCATCGGCGTAACCAAAGACTTCGGGTGCTCGCGGCGCTCCTGGTCACGTTTCTCGTGGTCGTGTTCGCGCGCGAGGTGACGCGAGCAGCGCATCAGGAGCACTCGGCGCGTCAGAGTGAGAACCTCAGTTTCACTGCCATGGCCGCGACGCTGCTCGGGCAGGAGAACTCGTTCGACTCGCACTTAGCCACGTTGCTGTCGTCGGGCTCGAATCTGAGCCGCGTCGCGGTCGCCGAACAACTCTCCCAACTGACCCAGGACCTTGGCGCGTGGCGCGACGAGGCGAGACTCCTGCGAACTCCCGTCCTCACGCCCCCGCTCAATCTCACTCTGAGCGCCGAGACCGAGGCGCGCGCGGCGGACTACGCCACTATCGTGTCGTACGTCGCGCACGCGCTTCAACTGAACGGCCCGGCGGTGACGAACCCGTCACTGAGCCTGGGCGCGGCCCAGTTGTCGCTCCTGGCCACTGCGGCGACGTGGGGCGCGGCTCGCCACGCACTCGAGTACGCCCCGGGGGCGGTCACCCTCGCCGCACTCAGCGTCGCCAGTGCGCGGCTAAATGTTCCCCAGGACGTCACCGTCCTTGCCAGCTCGGCGAACCTGTCGGCGACGCGCTCCATTGAGATTTCGGCGGTCCAGGTGCAGCCCGCCCCCTTTCCGGCACCTTCGCACACCTTGCTCCTGGCACCGACGACCACTTTGGAGGTGCAGGTATCCGTGTCGAACCTGCGCGAGATCCTTCAACCGGTGTCGCTCACGATGACCCTCACGTCCAGCACCGGGGCGGTGCAGGGGGCGAACGCCACTCAGACGCTGTCCCCCTTGAGCTCCTACGCCTTCGCATCGCACGTCTTTAGCGTGGCTCCGGGCGAGAAGGGGACGCTGTCACTCACCTTGAATGGCGTCCCCGGGTCGGCTCTCCTGGTCCACAATCGAACCTACGTGGTGAGAATCTCGCCCTCGGGGTTGGGGTGACGATTGGGGTTACTGGTGAGTTGGCATACCATGGGGTAACCCCCCCGACAGTGAAAAGAGGAATTGTGTCCGAGTCGATTACCGTGACCAATAACCAGACCGGTGAGACGTGCGAGATCCCGATCGTCAATGGGGGGGTCGCCGCGTCTGAATTCTCAAAGGTCGTACCCGGGGTGTGGTTCTATGACCCGGGTTTCATGGCGACGGCGGCGGCCGAATCCTCCATCACCTACCTCGACGGCGACGCCGGGATCCTGCGGTATCGCGGTTACCCGATCGAGCAATTGGCGGAGAAGTCGAGTTTCGTCGAGGTCGCTTATCTTCTCGTGAACGGCGAACTGCCCACCGCTGAGCAACTCCAGGTCTGGTCAACGGACATCACCTACCACACCTATATCCATGAGAATATGCGCAAGCGATTCCTCGAGGGCTTTCACTACGACGCGCACCCCATGGGAATGCTCATTTCCTCGATCGCGGCGTTGTCGACCTATTACAAGGAATCGAAGACGTTGGGAGATTTTGAGATACTCCACAAGCAGGTCGTGCGACTGATCGCCAAGATGCCCACTTTGGCCGCCGCCGCGCACCGTTTCTCGGTCGGGATGCCCTTCGTGTACCCCGACAACAATTTGAACTACACCGAGAATTTCTTGTCCATGATGTGGAAAGTCAACGAACCGGCCTACGTCGCCAATCCGGTACTCGCGAAGGCGCTCGACGTGCTCTTCATCCTGCACGCCGATCACGAACAAAACTGCGGTACGACGGCGATGCGCACCGTGGGTTCCTCCCACGGCGACCCCTACGTCGCGACGGCCGCCGCCGCGGCGGCACTCTACGGTCCGCGACACGGTGGCGCCAACGAAGCGGTCCTCAAGATGCTCAAGAAGATTGGGCACATTGATAATATTCCCGCGTACATCGAGACGGTGAAGGCGGGCAAGACCAAGTTGGAGGGTTTCGGTCACCGGGTCTACAAGAATTTCGATCCCCGCGCGACGATTATCAAAAAGACTGCCGACGAGGTGTTCGAGGTGACGGGTCGAAATCCCCTCCTCGACATCGCGCTCAAACTCGAAGAAATCGCCCTCGCCGACGACTACTTCATTTCCCGTCGACTCTACCCCAACGTGGACTTCTATTCGGGACTGATCTACCAGGCGATGGGCTTCCCGGTCGAGATGTTCACCGTTCTTTTCGCCATTCCGCGTACGGCCGGGTGGTTGGCGCACTTCAAGGAGCTTCTGGAGCAGGACATGAAGATCTCGCGGCCCCGTCAGCTCTATATCGGACCCGACGTTCGCGATTTCGTGCCGATGGCCGATCGCTAGTTCGGTCCCCGCCTGGACGTGACGGGGTCGACGTGGTCTCTCTCGTTGACGTCGCCCGCCCGCGGAGCTACCCGGAGCTCGACGGGCCCTGCAATAGTGTGAGGGCATGTCCCCCAGCACGCACCAAGGTGTTGGTGCCGTCGTGGTTACCTTTAATCCCGACCTGCCTCGATTAAACCAGGTCGTCGCGTCGTTGTCCCCGCAAGTGTCGCGTATCGTCGTCGTCGACAACGGCTCCACCAGTGCGCACGAAGTGCGGACCCTAACGAAGGGGTTCGACGCGGTTGAGTTCCTCGGACTCGGGGAGAATCGCGGGATTGCCGCGGCGTTGAACGAGGGGGTTCGTCGGGTGCTGCTCAACGAGCCCGCGTGGGTCCTCACGATGGACCAGGACACGGTCGTCGATCCCGACGGGATTGAATCGATTCTGACCAGGTTCGACGACCTTGACGTCGCGGTCCGCGACGAGGTGGGGATCCTCGCGATGCGCGCCCATCCTCAACCGTCGAGCATTTGGATCACTCGCTACGCCAACCGCTTGTTGGAGTTGGGCGAGCTCGGTAGCTTCACCGAGCGCCGTGGGGTGATCACGAGTGGCAACTTGATTCGCGCCGACGTCGCGCGAAGCACCCACTTCAACGACTCCTTGTTCATCGATCAGGTCGATTACGATTTCTGCTACGCCGTTCGCCGGCGCGGACGGCGCGTGCTGTTAGATCGGCGCATCTCGATGGATCACATCCTCGGGGAGCGATTCAACGACACCACCAGACGTCACCCGTACGAGAATGCGCAGCGGACGTACTACATCATCCGTAATTCGACGTACCTCGTCGTTCGCCGCCGTTTGCCCCTACGGTTCTACTTCGCTCAGTTGGTCGTCCACTGCGGTTCATTCGTCTCGATGAACGGTGCGCGCTCGGTGGCGCTCGGTGGCGCGGTGGTGGTGCGCGGAGTGCTCGACGGAGTGCTCGCCCGGCTGGGCCGACGAGAGTACGCCTTCCTCGCCCGAGGGAGGCGATGACCCAGCTGACGGCGTCGCTGACCTCGTCAATCGAAGATGGGGAGGTCAGCTACTATTCTTTCGACGCTATGCCAGTCTACGACGAGTTCATGGATCGCCCCCTCAGTCGATGGGGTAAGGCGTCGAGCCAGTGGTCGAACTCCGCGATCCTCAAAAATTTCCTTCGCCAGACCCGTGGTAGCGCACGGGATATCGATCTGTTGGAAATTGGCTGCGGGCGGGGGTACGTGGGTCTGGCGTCGCGCGAACTGGGTTTTCGCTCCTACACCGGTGTCGAGCCCAATCAGAAGTTGGCCCACTACTCCCGCGAACTTCTCGGGGCGACCATTCACGAGGAGTTGCTGCCGCACCTCACGAGCCTGAGGGACGATTCCTTCGATCTGGTCATGTCGGCGCACGTCATCGAACATGCGACCAACCCCTACGAGGCGCGAGACTGGTGCGACGAGATGTTTCGTGTGGTGCGACCGGGGGGCTTCGTGCTCATCGTGGCGCCCGACGTCGTCGATTACAAGAACTACTTTTGGGACACCGACTGGTCCCACGGTTATCCCCCGACGCCAAAGCGAATTTCGCAGATGTTCGACGATATCGGGCTCGATATCACCTTCGCCGGTAAGATGCACCTCGGTCGAACCGGCTTGGGTGCGGCAGTCGCGGCGCACACACTCTCGGCCCTCATCCCCACGCATTTGGGTGACACTGTGACGGCCCGCCTCTTCGGGCGTCCGCTGGTCTCGGGTATGAAGATCACCATGTGGGGTTTGGTGTTCGTCATCGGGAGAAAGCCGTCGGCCTCGCCATCGTAAGGATGGGTCGTGCGCCACAGTGTCGGAGTCGTACACCGCGCGCCGTTTGGGTGTCGCGGTGCGTTGATCTCGAGGGGAACTAGTGAATCAGAGGAACGCAGTCGGTGGAGTGAGTGATCTCTCTGGTCAGCGCGCGCGTCCTGGTCGAATGTCGTCGAGGACTCCACGCCCGATGACGTCGGAGATCCTCCCGGCGACCTCGTGGCGATGAACGACTCCCCACTCCAACCCAGCGCCAAAGGCCTCGCGGCGACCCTCCGGGCGCAATTGACGTCGGGGATCCTCGCGCGGGGCGAGATATCTTTCCTGGTGGCCTTCGCGGGCATCAGTATTTCGAGCTTCGTCTTTCACCTAATCGTGAGTCGACTCTTGGGAAACGCCCACTACGGAACCATGGGGGCGCTGCTGGGGATCATCAGCCTCTTGACCGTCCCCATCGGGGCCGTGCAAATCGCCGTGACGCAGGCGGTGGTCGACGAGGAGTCCCGCGGAGAGTCCTACTCGATGACCCGGGTGACTCGTCGAGCGGCCCTCGGCGGCGTCGTCGCGATGTTGCTCGTGGGAGGCGTGACGCCGCTCGTGGACGGTTTCTTGCGTATTTCCTCACCCGTGCCGATGCTCCTCGTGGCCCTGTGGGTCCCCCTCGCGACGGTCTCGGCCGTGGTCCAGGGGGCCCTCGTCGGGGAGTACCGTTTTCGACCCGTGGCCTTCGCGTCGTTCGTCGGAATGGGTGTGGTCCGATTGATCCTCGGCGCCGTCCTCGTGGAGGCGGGCCTGGGCGTCTCGGGCGCCGTCACCGCCACCATCGTGGCCCAGGCCTTCACCATGTTGTCGCTGTTGTTTTCGGCTCGACACGAATTGTTCGCGCCCCACCGGAACGCCGCGGTGGTGCGCCCGAGATTGCGCGACACCGTGCTGTCCATCGCGGCGTTGGCGGGATACACGTCGCTGATCAACATCGATACGTTCTTGGCCAACCACTTCCTCGTGAACACTCTCGCGGGTGATTACGCGGCCGTGGCGGTGGGCGCGCATATCGCCTTCTTCGTGCCGGCCGCCCTCGTCACGGTGGTCTTTCCCCACCTGGCGGATGGTCAAGGGGCGAACGAGACGAGCCGACGTATCTTTCGCCAGTCACTGATCTTTTCGATCGTCATGGGATTGCTCGCCGCGCTCGTCATGACCGCCTTCCCTCACCTGACCGTCAGCGTTCTCTTTGGCGCCAAGTACGCGAGGGCCGCCTCCATTCTGGGCGTTCTCGCGTTCGCGTCGGTGGCTCTGGGGGTCTTGATCTTGTTCGTATACCTGCACTTGGCGCGGCGCTCGCTACTGGCCCTGAGTCCGTGGGTCGGGGTCGTTCTCTCCGTCGCGCTGATCTCCCTTGATCATCGTTCGCTGCACGCGATCTCCCTCGTCATGTTCGCCGTGAGCGTCGTGACGATGGTTCTCATCGCGGCCCCGGCGCTGCGCGACCCACGAAAGTAGAGTCGGCGCGTGTCGTTGGCGGACCGCTAGGCGATGTGGGGGGCGACGAGTCGCCAGTAGCGTCCCAGCACGAAATTCACGATGGTCGGTACGCGCAGGCCGAATTCGTCGGGAATGTGCATCTCGTCCGACAAGACATCGGTCCACCGCGTGTCGCACGCCTTTTTGGCCGACGCGATGAGCTCTCGTCGTTGGCGCAGGTACGCGCGGTGCGACCACAACCACCGCCACGAGTCGACCTTCTCGCGCGCCCAGCCGCCACGCAGGGCCGCTACGAAGACGCCGATTTCGACGGGGAGGATGACGGGCGCCAACAGCCACCTCGAGCGACGGTCGTAGAGGGTGAGGAGCGCGATGCCGCGATTTCGCTCCAGGAGGAACCACTTGGTGTTGTCCTTGGTGAAGGCGTAATGATGGATTCCAATGGCGTCGGGCACCATCACGACCGACTGGCCCGATTGCCAGGTCCGCAGAGAGAGGTCGGCGTCCTCGGCGTAGGCGAAGAACGTGGGGTCGAACCCGTGCACGTGGTCCCAGTGTTCGCGCCGGCACGCGAAAAACGCTCCCGAGACTCCCGCGACGGATGTCGCGCGGTCGTGGTCGTTGAAGGGCTCACCGAACGCGCCCGCCCACGAGAACATGAGATAGTGGATCGGGTTCCCCACGGAGTTGACCACCAGTGGTTCCCCGGGCAGGAGAACCGCTCCGGTGGCGAGTCCGACACTGGTGTCGTCGAGGCGCTCACTCAGTCGGGCCACCGCATCGGGGCGCACGACGAGATCGCTGTTGACGAAGACCAGGGTGTCGTGGCTCGCTCGTGAGGCCGCCAGGTTGCAGCCGCCCGCGAATCCGGTGTTGCCACCGGGGGTGATGATGCGCACTCGGCGCTCGGTCACCACGTCGGCGAGGGACGTCGAACCATTGTCGACCACGACGACTTCGACGTCCACATCGCGAGACGCCAGAGCGGCGTCGACGCACTGGGCGAGGAGGGGTTCGTCCCCGTAAGCGAGGATGAGCACGGAGATCTGTCGCATAGTTTCCTTTGGGCGACACGCCAGGGAGCGGTGCGCACTCGAGATCGATCTACCTAAAGCGCCCCGGGTAGAAGTACGGGTTGGCACCACTCTATGCGTCCGCCTCACGTTAGTTTTAGGGGCTCCCCCGGGGCAGCGACACCCTTTCGTAACGTCACTACGAAATGTTTGCTCGGCGGTATGTGAGAATATTGACGGATGTTGGCCCCCGACGTTCGCGACGCGTACTCTCGTTCGTGCGTGGTGGTACCGGCGTACAACGAGGGACCGTCGATCGAGAAGGTCATCGTTGGGATTCACGAACACATGCCCGGTGCGGCGGTGGTGGTGGTCAACGACGGGTCGAGCGACGATACTGAGGCGCGCGCGAGAGCGGCCGGAGCGCTCGTGCTCTCGCTGGCGTTGAACCTAGGAATTGGGGGCGCGGTGCAGACGGGCTACAAGTACGCGATGGCCCAGGGATTCTCCTACGCCATCCAAATCGACGGTGATGGTCAGCACGAACCGAGCGAAGCACATCACCTCCTGGAGCAACTCTTAGCCGGCGAGGCGGACATCGTGATCGGTTCTCGGTGGCTGGGTCGGGGTAACTACGTTGCGCCGAGGAATCGACGCTACGGGATGAAGTTTTTGGAGTCGCTCGTCTCTTTTCGTGCGGGCACGCGCTTCACCGATACGACGTCGGGATTTCGCGCCCTCAATCGACGGGCGATCTCACTGTTCGCGGAGCATTACCCGACGGACTACCCCGAGGTCGAGTCGATCCTTCTGGCGCGTCACCACGGACTCGAGGTACGAGAGGTACCGGTGGTGATGAAGGCGCGAGAACACGGACATTCGAGCATCCGAGGGCTCAAGACCTTGTACTTCATGGTGCGCATCACTATCGCGTTGTTATTGGGCGTCGTCGGGGGAGAGAATTCATGAAAGCGGACCTACTCGCGGCGGCGATCAGCCTCATATTCCTGACGGTCACCATCCGTGCCATTCGCAAGCGTCAGTTGACCGAACTCATGGCGATACTCTGGCTGAGCGTCAGCATCGGTACGGTGATCCTCAGCGCCCTCCTGCCCCTGGGGACCTTCAACTCACTCTCGCGATTTTTCGGGATCGCGTATCCGCCGGCCATGATCCTCGTCTTTGGCATGGCGTTCGTCATCTTGTTCACTTTTCGCTTGTCGGTCTCACTGAGCCGCCTCTCCGCGCGACAAAAAATCCTCGTCCAAGAGTTAGCGCTCATGCGTGCTCAAGCCGAGTCGGAACGAACCGAGTAGTGGGTGCTCGAAGACGTCGTCGGTGGGTGGGAGAGTTGAGGTAGTGGGGTTCGTTTCGCGGTGTCGGTATCGTCACGACGTCGGGCGAGGGGTGCTCCGTGAGGTGGCGGCCTCGGCGACGCGGCGCGACCGGTGCCCTCGCGTCGTCCGGCGAGGCACGCGTCGATGAATGCGTCGATGAACGCGGCGGCGTGGCCCGGAGTGACGCGCGCGCGCGGGTGTGCACTGATCGTCGCGCTCGCGGTATCGGCCATGACGATTGCGACGCTCGGCGTTCCCACGTACCTGATGCTGGTGGGGGTATGGGCGTTCGTCGCCCTGACGAATCGCTGGTGCGACGCGTTATCGGGTCCGGTGTCGTGGGCCGCGGGTATCGTCGCAGAAGCGACCCTCCTCCTGGCCGAAAGCGCACTGATGGCGGTGATTCACCCGCGCCTCGACCCGCAGTGGGTCTACGTCGTGATGCTGCTCATCCCGCTCGTCGTGGCGCTCGTCGCGTACTGGAAGTTCGCGTCGATCGCGCGACCTCGACACGAACGTCGAGTTTCGAAGGTGAGCGCGGAGGGCTACTTGGCGGCGGTGTGTGTCCTGCTCATCGAGGGCATGTTCGAGGCGATAAAACTGCACGGTCACGACTTCGGTCTGACGTGGTTCATGGGTGGGGACGGGCGCAACCACGTCGTCGCCAACCGGTCCATCTTGAATGCGGGGGGCATCACTTTTAGAGAGATGAAGAGCTACCCCGCGCTGTTCAACGCCCTCGCGGCCGTGGTGGACGGCGCCGGTGGGCGCTCGGGCATTTCGACGGGTGCGCTCCTGGTTCGCGACGTCCAGGCGATGACCGCCATGGTCATCGTGTCGTGCGTGGGGATCGCGCTGTGCTTCATTGCGGCCTTGAGCGAGCTCTTCCCCCGTGGCGAGCGATGGGCGCACCGTTTGCCGCTGTATTTATGGGTGCCCCTGGGGGCCTGTGGTTCCATCGCGGTCGGTGCGTTCGTGTTGAGCCTGGCGGCCTCGGGCGGCTTCTTCTCGGCGATTGGATGCTTGGTGTTCACCGTAGCGTCGGTCGCGCTGGGACTGCGGATCGTGCAGAACTACCACCACGTCACCCTGGTTCTCGTGACGCTGTCGCTCGCGCTGGTCGTGGGGTCGTGGACGTTCCTGTTCGTCGTACCGGCCGTCGCGTTACTGGGTGGGTATATCGCGGGGAGCATCGCATTGTTCTCGCGTCGTCAACCCTTGAGTGCGAGGGAAAGGCGCGTCGGGGTCGTCGTCATGGGGTCGTCAGGACTGTGCCTCGCCGCGGTGATCGGCGTCCTCGTGGTCGAGGGGAAGGTCTTGGCGGCGCAGGTGCGCATCGGCGGTGGCATTGTCGGACCCAATCCTCGATTGTTCTACTGGATCGGTATCGTGCTCATCGCCGTCTTCGTCCTGGGCACGAACACAAAGCAACGCGTCGCGCGACTCTTATTGCTGGGCGAATTCGGCGTGCTGGCGCTGGCGGTCTCGCGAATCCACTCGGTGCACGCGGGCGGCGTCGACTGGTCCTACTACGCCACGAAGATGATCTGGCTCGCGACCGCGACGCTGCTGTGGACGCCGTTCATCGTGCTCGTCGACGTGATGCGACTCGCTCATCGTGTGGTGCGCAAATTCGGGTGGCGCGTCGTGAGTAACGTGACCCTGGCCGTCGGCGGCTCGAGTGGTCTGTTGTGGGGGATCGGTCACGAGACGCCCTTCACGTTTCCTCTGGCGTGGGCGTGGTCGGGTTCGACCATCCCTTCGCCCCTCGAGATCCAACTGGTGACCCAACAGGCGCGCGTCGGCACACCGTTCGTCATCTGGGACTATTCCTCCCCTTTCGAGGACAAGCTCGGTAACTACTGGTCGGCCCTGACGTGGGATTACCGGCCCAACGGGACCGAGAAGGCCGCGCAGGGGCCGATCAGTTTCGTCAATTGGGCCGCGTCGGAGAACGAGACGACGGCGGCGTTGTGCCAAATCGTCTCGGAGTATCGTCTGCGAATCGTGACGCGAAACCCTCGACTGGTTCCGACGTTGGTCGCCACGTGCCCCGGCTACCTTCGTCCGGTGGGACCGTCCTCGTGAGATCCGAGAAAGATGGGGATCCGCAGAGCACGCCGCGGGCGGACGCGCGCCGTAGGTCGTCAATGCGCGGCTCGGGGCCACGCACCTTGCGACGCGATTGACCAAGGGAGGCCCTCACGACGCGCCGGGCGACGCCGCGCTCTTCACCGTCGTCGTCCGCGGTCTCCG